>JBBRDO010000050.1:0-31983 GCA_038203825.1 Chloroflexia bacterium
GTCTTCGGCAGGCGAGCCGCCCTCGCCGCGATCCATGACGAGCCGGCTGCTCATGCCGCGTGGCCTCTGGTCGCGCTGCCGGGAGACGGCCAGCGCGATACTGCTAACGTCGCTGGCCGTTCGTCGTCTGTCGTCCCTCCAATCTATATAATGGAAGAGCAACTTGGCGAGCGTCTCGACCTCGACCTGGGTGTAGAGCGCAAAGCAAGCGAGCTTGAAAAGCTGATATCCGATCTGCCCGACCCCTACAATGTCGACAGCGCTTCGACCATGCCCACCGGCCAGTTGGTGGCGGCTCTGGCGGCTCGTTCCGCGCTCATCCGCACGGAAAGCCGCGGCGCCCACTACAGGAGTGATTACCCTGAGACAAAACCTGAATGGCGTGGCCGCATTACATGGCTGCACCAACCGCAGCCACAGTTTGAGGAGGTTCCTCTTTGCAACTAAGAAGTGAGAATCCGGTTGCCGAGTTCGGCTACAACTGGGCAGTAGAGGCCATCATAAAACTGGCCCTCGATGAGGATATAGGGCGCGGAGACATAACCACCGAGTCTACGGTGCCTGCTGAGAATCAGGCCACCGCCGTTATTCTGCAGAAAGCGTCCGGCGTGCTGTGCGGTATGCCAGTGGTGCGGGCCGTATTCGCCATCCTCGACCCAAGAGTGGTGGTCGAGGTAATGGCCGCAGAAGGTACCTTGGGCGACCGCCGCGAAGTGGCGCGCATCAGCGGCCCCGCCCGTGCCATACTGACGGGCGAGCGCACTGCCCTCAACTTCCTCCAAAGGCTATCAGGCATCGCCACCATGAGCCACAGAGCAGCAGAGCTCGTGGCGGATACACGCACAACTGTCCTCGACACACGCAAGACCACGCCCGGCCAGCGCGCCCTCGAAAAATACGCCGTGCGCGTCGGTGGCTGCCATAACCACCGCTCAGGACTGGACGATGCCGTGATGATTAAGGATAATCATATTCGAGCCGCAGGTGGCATTCAGGCTGCAGTCGAAGGCGCGAGAAGGCGCGTCGGCCCTGCTCAGAAGATCGAAGTTGAAGTCAGCAATCGCGCCGAGCTGGACGAAGCCCTGGCAGCCGGGGTCGAGCTAATAATGCTCGACAACCACACGATAGCCGCCATGCGCGATGCCGTGCAATACGTCGCGGGCAGGGCCAAACTCGAAGCAAGCGGGGGCATCACCCTCGATAATCTCGCCGAGGTAGCGAGCACCGGCGTCGACTACATCTCACTGGGCGCGCTGACCCACTCCGCAGGCTCGCTTGACTTTTCTCTGGAGATAACACTATGACAATCGAAACAACTCAAACAACGGCGACTGAAACCCGCAAGCCTTTGCACCCTATGCTAGCGCGCTTCGTGCAACAGGAGCCCGAAGAGGTCAAGCGCCTGCAGGAAGAAGTACGCGTGCTCGCCAAACAGCGCAACGCCGTGATCATGGCCCATAACTACCAGGTCCCCGAAGTGCAGGACGTGGCCGACTTCGTTGGCGACTCCCTCGGCCTCGCCATCGAGGCCACCAAAACGACCGCGCCCGTGATCGTGCTGTGCGGCGTCTACTTCATGGCCGAAACCGCCAAGTTGCTCAACCCCACGCGCATCGTGATGATCCCCGACGAAACCGCCGGTTGCTCGCTTGCCGACTCGATCAATATCGAGCAGTTGCGCGAGTGGAAGGCCCAGCACCCCGGCGCGGTCGTGGTCAGCTACGTCAATACCACCGCCGATGTGAAGTCGGAAACAGACATTTGCGTTACGAGCGGCAATGCGCAGGCTATCATCAACTCGATCCCCGCTGACAAGACGATCCTCTTCCTGCCCGATATGTACCTGGGCCAGTGGCTCAAGAAGTCGCTGGGGCGCGAGAACATGGAGATCTGGGCGGGCGAGTGCCACGTCCACGCAGGCATACGCACGGGTGAGATCCTGGAAATGATGGCCCAGTTCCCCGACGCCGACCTCTTGATCCACCCCGAATGCGGCTGCACCAGTCGCTTCGTCTGGGCCGCCGAGTCGGGTAACCTGCCCACTGAGAATACCTTCGTGCTATCCACAGAAGGCATGATCAAACACGCGCACAACGCACCCACCAAAACCCACCTCGTGGCAACCGAGGCAGGCATCCTGCACCGTCTCCAGAAAGAGAACCCCGAAGGCACGTTCCTGCCCGCCGACAGGTCAGCCGTGTGCCGCTACATGAAGCAGATCACCATCGAAAAGCTACGCGACTGCCTGCGCGACATGAAACCGCAGGTAGAAATCGACCCCGAAATAGCCGTCAAAGCCCGCCTCTCCATAGAGCGAATGCTTGCGGTGCCGGGCCCTACTAAGAGGGACTAGAGTGATAAGTGGCAGCAGAGGGCACAACACTTATCACTTATTACGTATCATTTTAGCCAACATTTCCTTCGCAGGAGTTCGATCTCCATTGCATGAGATCGTGCGCGGCGCGTTCAGAATCTGCATCTCGAAGCCCAGGTCGCCGTACAGAGACAGTATGCGCGGCGTTGCCTGGTTAGAGGCCACAACAGGATTCGGCAGCCGCGCCAGCCACTCCGCCAGCCGCACCTGGTCGTCCCACGAGAAACCTCCTGCGCTGTATTGCGTGAACTCTACGTCATACGGCGGGTCGGCATAAACAAAATCGTCCTGTTCTATCTCTAGATCACTGAAGCCACCGCAACGCAGTTCCCATTCGGCTAAAATTGGCGTGTAAGGTGTAAAGTCCCTCACATAGTTGATGGTGCTATGCCTGCCGAAAGGCACATTGAACTTGCCCTTCTTGCTAAAACGACACAACCCGTTGAACCCCGTTCTGTTCAGATAGTAAAAGAGGGATGCCGCCTCTTTGCCATCCGCGCCCCCCCGCTCCACTAACATATTGAAGCGCTCTCTCTGCCTGTAGTACAATTCTCGCTCGTTTACCATCTCTATTTCCGGCACAAGCCCACGCCTGAGCCACCTGTAGAAGTTAATCAGGTGCGGATTTGTGTCGTTCAAGAGCGCGCTTGCCGGCCTCAAGCCCAGCGCCACCGCCATGCCACCCACAAAAGGCTCCACCAGCCTTTTGCCTTCGTGCCGCCTCCAGATAGGCTCAAGGTGCGGCAGCAGCCAACGCTTACCGCCCGCCCACTTCAGCGGCGGCGATAATTGTCTGGCCACAGTTGTTATTGCACGCTCTGGCAACGTAGTTACTTGCATGATTCCTCTCGGTCTCAGGATAGGGCAAGTATAGCACCTCCAAGCTCACGTATGTCGCTAAAACCTCGCGAGAGAACCACTTGCCTGCCTGCGGGGTATAATAATTACCACCGCCGAACACACACCCACCTGGGAGGACACTCAATGCGCTCACGACCTGCCGTCACCTTTCTGCTGACCCTGGCGACCCTGCTCGCCCTGGCGCTTACTTTGCCCGCCTTCGCTTCTGCACCACAAAGCGTTCCCACCTCGTCGTCTCTGTCCGGCACTCCTCGGGCGGAAGCCCTCCCCGACGGCGTACAGGTCGAAACCGTCTTAGAAGGCATGCACCTGCCGATTGCCATGGCCTTCGACCCTGCGGGCCGGCTCTTCTACACTGAGAAGGACGGCAATGTGCGCCTCTTCGCGAATGGGCAGCTACAGGCCGCCCCTGTGATCACATTCAAAGTGAACAGCGCGAGCGAACGCGGTCTTCTGGGTATCGCCATCGACCCCGACTTCAGCACAAACCACTTCGTCTACGCCTACTACACATGCGACCAGGACGGCGGCTGCCCTATCCTGCAAAACCAGGTGGTCAAGTTCACCGAGAACAACGGCGTTGGCTCGAACCCCACCACAATCTTTACCTCCCCGCAGACCGCCGGCAACCACAACGGCGGAAACATCCACTTCGGCCCCGACAAAATGCTCTACATCAGCATCGGAGAGAACGCCAACCCTCCCAACTCGCAGGACCTCACGGCCACCCAGGGCAAGATGCACCGCATCCGCCCCGACGGCTCTATTCCCACTGACAACCCTACGTTCACCCAGCCGGAAGCCTTGCCGTCTGTCTATGCCTATGGCCTGCGTAACAGCTTCGACTTCACCTTCGACCCCCTAACCCCGGGCCGCATATTCGCCAGCGAGAACGGCCCGGGCTGCGACGACGAGATGAACCGCATCGAGGCGGGCAACAACTACGGCTGGCGCCCTGACTACCCTTGCGACGACAACGCCGAGGCGGGACCCGACCCCACTTACAACACAATCAACCCCCTGTGGTACATCAGGAGCGCCGATTGCTGTGTAGCCCCTACGGGCATTGCCGTCTATACAGGCGACTCGATCCCCGCGTGGAAAGATCATATCTTCATGGCGGTGTACAACACTGGCCAGCTTTATCACTTCACGCCCAACGCTGACCGCACTCTGGTCACTTCGGTTGCCGCCGTGCACGGCGTAACCGCCAATATGGACATCGAAACGGGGCCCGACGGCGCCCTGTGGTACATGGAGGGTGGCGGCTACAGCGATGGCACGCTCCGCAGGTTGGTTGGCAGCGGCCCATCTCAGGCCACCCCAACCTCGGCGCCCGCCCCAGCCGCCTCACCCATCGCCATTCCAGGCACCGGCAGCCAAACGTTCCCCGAAACGGGCATGACAGTTAGCGGTATCTTCCTCGACTACTGGAACCAAAATGGAGGGCTGGCTCAGCAGGGCTTCCCGATCTCCAAGGTGTTCACTGAGACGAGTGACCTCGACAACAAACCCTATCTGGTGCAGTATTTCGAGCGTGCCGTGTTCGAGTATCACCCTGAGCAAACCGACCCGCAATATCAGGTGCTGTTGTCGCAGTTAGGCACTTTCGCATACAGGCAAAAGTACCCCTCAGGCGCACCAGGCCAGCAAGCGAACACGTCGGCCGGTTCCCTGCTCTTCAGCGAGACAGGCCATTCACTTGGCGGTCGGTTCCTGCAATACTGGCAGCAGCACGGCGGGCTGGCCCAGCAAGGCTTCCCCATCTCCGACGAGTTCACCGAGACGAGCAACCTCGACGGCAAGCGCTACCTGGTGCAGTACTTTGAGCGTGCGGTGTTCGAATACCATCCCGAGAACGCAGGCACTCAATACGATGTGCTGCTATCGCTCCTGGGCAAGTTCCGCTACACGGCGAAGTACCCGGCAGACAACCCCTGATAGGTTGGTCCCAACTCCTGCGGCTTCCGCACGCGCAGAAACCCATCCCTTGCGTGCGCCCTAAAATAGCCCTCTGGCGCCCGCGCCCAGGTAGTAGGCGATCAGCAGCTGCGTGGTCGCCCACAATATAATCCCCGCCGCGTTATAGGCCAGGAAGCGCTTGCGCCCCATTTGCGCCGTGCCGCTCAGGACGCCGCCCATAAAGCACAGCACGGGCAGGTACCGCCCGATAAGCACCGCTTTGTCGCCGTGCCTCTGGAAATAGCGCTCTCCAACCTCTATGCGCCGCGCCGTGATCCAGCGTCCTTTGCCCAGCCTCTCAAGAAGCGGTCGCCCACCACGCTCGCCTATTCCGTAGCCAAGCACCCCGCCAAGCGCGCCTCCCCCTACCGTCGCGACGTACACGGGCCAGAAGTCCACCCCGCCGCCCATGTGCCCTGCCAGCGCCGCCGCCAGAGACACAAAAGTAAGGGCAGGCAAAGGCACGCCCGCGCTCTGCAAAAAGACGATCCCGAACGCGATCGCGTACACGACCCAATCCCAGGGCGCTGCAGCGCTCAATAGAGACTCCATATCTCACAAGTATACCAGGAGTCGCCCTCAATTAGTTGAGTGCGTGCCACCGTAGGTTGCGCTCTTACGTATATCTATATGCTGGGGCATTGCGGTGCGCCAAAAGGCCTCGCCCAACACTTTCCACCTATCGACCGGTTATGGTAGTCTAAGCAGGAAGCAGAAATAATCAAACAGGACGCACAGGAAAATATGATAGAAGTGGAGAAACAGATAGCCACGCCAATCTCACAGACTTTCGCTTTACCACGGGCCAAGCACCCTTTTATGCCGGGGGCCGAGCCATTTCTTTACGAGGTGGGCGAAGTAGGCTGCCTCTTTGTACACGGCTTCACATCGTCGGCACACGAGATGCGCGATGCCGGCCGCTACCTCGCTGATAGAGGAATTACCGCGGGAGCGTGTCTGCTCGCGGGCCACGGCAGCGCGCCCGAGGACCTCCAGGGCACCACATGGCTCGATTGGTACGCCTCGGTAAGCGACGCGCTGGACGTCATGCTGGTGCGCTGCAAACATGTATACCTCGCTGGCCTCTCGCTCGGCGGCGCGCTCACCCTCTACGCCGCCTCTCAGCGCGGCAGTGACCTCGTAGGCATCATTGTGATGTCCTCGCCGGTCTACCTGCCCTCAGGCGTCGCGTCCTTCCTGCGCGGCATACAGAAGCCTCTTCCCTTTATCACCAAGCCCTACCGCGACATCGAAGACCCCGAGGCGCACGCTCGCCACGTTGGCTACATGAAGTCGCCGCTTGATGCCACGGCGTCCCTTGTGGACCTTCTATCGCAGGTGCGTGCAGGCCTGCCTCGCATACATGTGCCTGCCCTTGTCATCTACTCGCGCCACGACCACGTCGTGCCTGGCGTTAGCTCCCACCACATCTACTCTAGGCTAGGCTCCCACGATAAAACCATGCTCGCCCTGCACCGGGGCTATCACATAGTAACCGTAGACTACGACAAGCAAAAGGTCTTCGCCGCCATCCACGACTTCATCGCGGGCCACGAGTCGTAGATCGTAAGTCACAGATCGTAAGTCAGATGACTAGCGACGACTTACGATCTACGACTTACGATCTACGACTCACACAGGAGAGATAATGCTAAAAGGTGTACTTTTCGACCTGGGACATACTTTGCAGGAGTTCAAGAGCGACGATTGGCCCGGCATACGGCGCGTGATGAACAGCGCCCTTTACAGGTACATAGACGCAAGGGGCTCGGGGCAGAATCTGCCTCCTATAGACGAGTTCCTGGAGGATCTTGAGACCAGTAGCCAGGCGATATGGGACGAGGCGCGCGCCACGGGCAGGGGCCGCTCGCTCCTGTCCCTCCTACCGAAGATATTCACTCAGTACGGCATTGAAGGCCTCACCCCCGAGGAGTGCCTTGCCCCCTGGTACGACCAGCGCATTACAGAATGGATCTACGTACAACCCGATGTCAAGCCTACCCTCCAACACCTCCGAGCCCAGGGGCTAAAGCTTGGCATTGTATCGAACACCTCCTGGCCCGCAGCCGCTCACGACTCTGATCTCGAGCATTTCGGCTTGATAGACCTGCTTCCCTGCCGCATCTACTCCTGCGACTTCGGCTGGGAGAAGCCCGACCCGCGCATCTTCCATGCCGCCCTTGAATGCATCGGTCTGCGCCCCGAAGAAACAGCCTTCGTGGGCGATTTCCTCCGGTACGATGTAGCAGGCGCCCACGCTGTGGGCATGAAAGCCATCTGGCGTCGCATCCCCACCCGCCCTACCGAAGCGGACGACCACACTGTTGTGCCCGACGCCATAATCGCCCAGCTAGGCGAATTGCCCGCCGTACTCGAAAAACTCTATAATGATGGTAGTGACCAGTGACCAGTGACCAGTGACCAGTAGGGATAAGTGATAAGTGACGACCGAAGCACTTATCACTTATCACTTATCACGGCCTCCCGGCAAAGATGCTAAAGATACCACGCGAAACCTGCATAGACCTTGACCGCTCACTCACCAAAGAGTGGTTGGTTACTAACGGTCTGGGCGGGTATGCCTCCTCCACAGTTGCCGGCGTGAACACTCGCAGGTATCACGGCTACTTGGTCGCTGCCCTGCGCCCGCCCGTCGAGCGCACTGTCCTCCTCAACAACATCGACGAAGAAGTAACTGTGGGCGATCGCACCTATTATCTCGGCGCGAACGAGTATCGCGACGGCAAGATCCACCCCGGCGGCTTCGTCCATATCGAGGAGTTTATCCTTGATGCCAACATCCCCACTACCGTTTTCCGGCTTGGAGATGTCGTTCTCCACAAGACCGTCTGGATGGAACACGGGCACAACACAGCCTACGTGCGCTACTCTTACATCGAGGGCGATGAGCCTGTCCATCTCGTGCTACACCCCATGTGCAACTACCGAGATTACCACAGCACCACCGAAGGCGATTTCGACTGGAACTTTGGCATAGAGGGTCTGCAGGGCGGCTGCCGCGTGGTGGCCCACGAAGCCGCGCAGCCCTTCTGGCTCACCACCTCCCCCCCGGCCGATTTCACCCAGACAGGTGTGTGGTACTGGAACTTCGTCTACAGGTGCGATGTCGAGCGCGGACACGACGACCGCGACGACCTCTATCTGCCAGGCATCCTCCGCGCCGACCTCCGGCCCGGTACTTCCCTTACCCTTATCGCGTCCACAGAGGACCCCACCGCCACTGCACCACTGGTTGAAGGCTCGCTTGACCGCGAACAGGCCCGCCAGCACAAACTGGTCAAGGCGGCAGGCATAAAAGAGGTGCCCGGCCAAATTTCTCAGTCCGACGACCCCTATGAGTCCCAGGCGGCCTTTACTGCGCAACTGGTGCGCGCAGCCGACGCCTTCATGGTCAGTCGTGATCTGCCCAGCGACGGGACCGTCAAGCGTGTGCCCAGCGTGATCGCAGGCTACCACTGGTTCACCGACTGGGGGCGCGACACGATGATCTCCCTCCCCGGTCTCTCTTTGCCTACAGGCAGAGCGCGCGAAGCCAACAAAATCCTTCGCACATTCTCCTACTTCATGCGCGACGGCCTTCTCCCCAACAACTTCCCGGATGCAGGCTCCGCCCCCCACTACAACACTGCGGATGCCTCCCTCCTGATGTTCTCCGCGCTCGAAAGCCTCTCTAGTGGTACAGGCAGCCTCGTTACCGCGCGTGGCCTCTTCCCTGTGCTTGCCGACATGATCGCATGGCACGTTCGCGGCACCCGCTTCGGCATCCACATGGACCCTGCCGATGGCCTTCTACACGCCGGAGAAGAGGGTGTTCAACTTACCTGGATGGACGCGAAAGTGGACGATTGGGTTGTGACCCCGCGCATTGGCAAGCCCGTCGAAATCAACGCCCTTTGGTACAACGCCTTGCGCGTAATGCAGAAGTTGAAACTCTCGCTCGGTGGCACGTTGCGCCGTGGTAGGCTTGACATGCCCGATTTCGGCGCGCTTGCCGAGCACGCCAAAGCCTCGTTCCGTGAGCGTTTTTGGTACGATGCGGGCGGTTACCTGTATGATGTACTGGACGGCCCCGACGGCAACGACGCTTCTCTACGACCCAACCAGGTCCTCGCGCTCTCCCTCCAGCCCGACCTGCTGACAATGCATCAGGCACGCAGTGTGCTCAACAACATCCGCGAACAGCTTTTCACGCCCTTCGGATTGCGCACTCTCTCGCCGCAAGACCCGCGCTACATCGGGCTCTATAGAGGCGATCAGCGTGCGCGTGACGGTGCATACCATATGGGCACCGTTTGGGCCTGGCTGCTCGGCCCGTACTTCGATGCCGTGGCAGCCATAGAAGGCGCTGAGGTTGCTCAGGCTGAGCTGGCAGCCATCCTGCCCGACCTGCATCGTCATCTGTCCGAAGCAGGCCTCGGCACTATCAGCGAGATCTTCGATGGCGACGCTCCCCACCGGCCCGTTGGCTGTATAGCGCAGGCATGGAGCGTGGCCGAAATACTGCGGGTTGCCACTGAGTATAGCAAATAGCAGATAATAGACAGTAGAACACAGTAACACGTTTCAAGCCCTCCACTCCAGGGCATGAACCACTAGACAAGAGTCAGGAACCTAATTTGCAACGAAATACGTCCTCGTATATACCTACGCCTGTACCACCAACCGACCCGACCGATCCCTATGCCGGGGCACGGCCGCCCCGGCAGTGGCTGTTTCTTCCAACAGAGAAGCCTATTGTCACTCAGGTCCTGCTGGCCATCCTGGTGCTCGTGTACCTGCCCATGCAGCTGTCGCCCGACTTGAACGATTCCTTCATAAACTGGGGCGCGCTTGAAAAACTACCTATAATCAACGGCGAATGGTGGCGGCTCATTACCGCCACGTTCTTGCACGGCGGCTTGCTTCACATTGCTCTCAACGGCTACGCACTTTACATAATTGGCAAAGAAGTAGAGGCCTTTTTCGGCAGGACGCGCTTCGTGGCCATATACGCCATATCGGGCCTTGCGGGCAGCGTCGCCAGCTTCTACTTTCTGCCCTATGGTGCGGCCGGCGTCGGCGCTTCAGGCGCGATCTTCGGTATATTTGGAGCCCTTGCGGTCTACTATGGCCTCAATCGCCGCCTCTTCGGCAAGTTCGGCATGGTCAACTTCCGCGTCATAATCGGTGTACTGGTGCTCAATCTGGTGCTAGACTACGCGCTGAACACATCCGGTGTAGTGCTGATTGATAGCTCGGCCCACATAGGCGGGCTCATCGCGGGTGGCATCGTCGGCTTCATTCTTGCTCCGCGTTATCAGCCGAGCGAATGGCGCAATCCACTCGTGCGCGAGATCAAGAACATCAACAAAGACCGCCTTCCCTGGCTTGCTACCTTGCTGGTCGGCCTCTGCGTGGTAGAAGCCTTTGTGGTCATTCTCCTGCTCTATCGCGGAAACTACATCTCATGATGGAAGGATCTCAATGCAGTACCTCTGGACACCCTGGCGAATGCAATATATAAGTGGGGCACACGAGGCTGCCGGCGATAACACCCCTTTGGTCGCTGCCGAACAGAGCGACCTGCCCGTGGTGGCTGCGAACGTGGACAGGCCAGGCAAAGCGACTTGCGTCTTCTGCGATCGTGCGCGCCTGCCCGAGTCGCATGACCGGTCCAGCCTGATCCTTCTCCGAGCGTCTTACAACTTTGTGATCATGAATCTGTATCCCTACAACTCTGCCCACGTTATGATCGTGCCCTACGAGCACACCGCCGATTTCCTCTCTCTCCAACCCGAGGTAACTGCCGAGATTATGGCGTTGCTCCAGCGCATGATCAGCTCCATAGGCGACGAGTACCACCCTCAGGGCTACAATGTGGGCATGAACCTGGGCGAAGCAGCGGGTGCGGGCGTGGCCGACCACCTCCACATGCACATAGTGCCCCGTTGGGTGGGTGACACGAACTTCATGCCCGTTGTCGGCGAGACGAAAGTCTTGCCCGAGCTGCTGGAAACTACCTACGACAGGCTAAAGGCACGAATAGGGAAGCAATAACGCAGAAGCTTCAATGCTCCACACGCTCCTGCGACCGCTTGACAACCTCAGGGACTATGCCGCGCGGTGAAATCCTGGCCATCAAAGGTATTAGCTTGTTCGACAGGCCTGGTATCACTAAGGGCTTGCCTGCCATCAGCGCTTTATAGCCTGTGCGAGCTACCGTGGCAGCGCCCATAATGCGCCTGCCTTTTATTAGCCTGGAATCTTCGATACTGGCGCGCTTCTGGAAGCCCGTTTCTGTGGGTCCGGGGCAGAGTGCCGTGACCGTAACGCCTGTGCCATGCATCTCGTTGGCTATCGCTTCGCTGAAGGACAGCACATATGCCTTGCTGGCATAGTAACAGGCCATGAGCGGCCCGGGCAGGAACGAAGCGGTGGACCCCAGGTTTAGCACCCTTCCATGGCCTCGCTGCACCATGCCGGGCAGAAAAAGCCTCGACAAATGAGTCAGGGCCATGATATTTACCTGAAGCATGTCCAGCACTCTCTTTGTGTCCATCTCGATGAATGGGTCAAACATGGCGTAACCCGCGTTGTTCACCAGCACATCTATCTGCACATCTGCCTGCTCAAGCTCGTTGAATATCTCTTCCGGGGCTCTAGGGTCTGCAAGGTCCTTGGGTATGGTGCGCACTGAGATGCCACGCCGCTTCTCAAGCTGGGTTTTCACATGGTCCAGCTTGTCCTCGCCGCGGGCTACCAGCACAAGGTTATAGCCATCCCTGGCGAAAAGCCTGGCTAACTCAAGGCCTATGCCCCCCGATGCGCCCGTTATGAGCGCTGTCTTTCTAATTGCGTGATCTGGTGTGTCCATTTTCCCTGTTCTCCTTTACGTTTCAGCAAACTGTTCGTAGAAACCATTTGTTGTTTGCTCATGTTTCCCGTGAGGTTTGAGTGCCTACAAAATTGGATAAACAGCGGTTATATTCGTCAGGCTCCTCAAGCGGCATCATATGTCCCGCCCCTTCAACTACTTCAAGAAGCGATCCGTGGATTGATTTGTGCAAATAGTCGCTGTACTTGACCGGCGTCATAGCGTCCTGATCACCCACAATGCAGAGCGTGGGCAGGCTAATCTCACCTACACGCTCCATGATATCGAAGCTGTCGCACGCCTCGTAATCGGCCAGGGCGACCTCTCGGGGAGCTCGTAACATCTGGCGGCGCGTGCCGTTTCTGCGGACCTTTTGTGCATAGCCGAGTGGGGTGGTCGCGGGCGCGAAGCTGGACTCAATGATGGCGTCTACGGATGCCGGGTAGTCCGTCCTCAGGAGATCGAGGAGGTGGGGAGAAACACGCAGTCTCGCGCCGGTGCCCGTCAACACAATGGCGCGCAGCCATGCCGGCCTCTCCAGTGCCAGCGTGAGCGTGATGGCACCGCCCATAGAATGCCCGTTCAGCACCACATCAGCCAGGTGCTCTCTCTCAATATAGTCCGCCACCCAGCCTGCATATCGCACAATCAACGTGCGGGGATCACTATTCTGCCAGTCAGGGTCCACCATAGCACCACGTCCATGCCCCGGTAAATCCACATAATGGCCGTGAGGGAAAGCGCTACGCTGCCAATGCCAGAAATCAGCACTGGAGCCCGCGCCATGTATAAACAGCAGTTGCGCTGACTGCAAATCATCCGGTGACTTGTGCAAATAGGTCATTCCCATACCCAAGACCTTTGCGAACCCCCAATTGCTAACATGCCCCTACATTGTAGCACGGCCCCGAGGCCCAAGCGAACCCCAACCGGAAACGGGCACCACCAACCAAAGAGAGGTACAGAGATCTACCCCTGCCGGGGTACCAGGGGTGTCACCTGGCCTCTCTCTATATTAAGAACTCACCTTACGCAGCCAAGCGGATGGGCTGAAACTGGCGCAGGGCATCAAAGGCCACCTGCATGGCGCGAGTTGGAGTGGACAGTGTTCGCGCCGGCATACCGGGTGCGATGGCGAGAAGAGACGTGGCACGCCCAGGCCAAGGACCTGTTGGGTTGGAGCCGGGCGGCATTGGGGGATGTGGAGCGACAAGACCGCTGGAGTTGGGGGGTGCTGTTGGCAGGGTGGCAGTTGCTTATGGCGCGGGAGTTGGCACGGGACTGTCCGCGAGCATGGGAGCGGGCCAGCCGTGGGGGTGTGTTGCCGTTGGGGCGGGTGCAACGAGACTACGGACGCATTATTGCGCAGTTTGGGTTGAGGGCAGCAGCTCCGAAACCGCCCGGAAAAGCGCCTGGACGGCCCGAAGGGACGGTCTTGCAGCCCAGAGCGCGCCAACCGTTGCTGAAACGGCGGCAAAAAGCAGCCTGAAAGGGCAGATCTAACCAGTGGTGATTGTTGTAGAATTGGCGAGAACTCATCAGTGACAGGCGGCCCTTACTCTAATCTCAGGCAACAACGCAAAAGGCAGTAATGGTACTATCCTGGCTGATTGCCGCCCTTTCGTTAATCGCTGCCGGCACGGAGTTCTGACGAGCCTCTTCCGGCAGGGGAGCGGCAACGGCCATTACGCCTTCACGACCCTACGGGGAGAGACGGTGCAGATCTGGGGCGGTGGTGGGTTGTACAGGTTCGACTCAGCATCGGGAGCCGCTCAAGTGATCGGGCAGGACATCGTGACGCTGTCTATCGGCATCCCCCTGCTCATTATCGCGAGCGTACTGGCAGGCAGGGGACTGCTCCGCGGCAAAGTGCTGCTCGCCGGCACGCTGGGTTAGTTCCTCTACACCTACACATCATTGAACAAAAACGGGATTTAATCCAAACAAACCTTGGGCACGTAATATATACATATAAAGCTCGGAGGCTCGGCTGTGTGGGGCGCCAGCAGCTCAGTGCGCTCTAACCGGGCACGGTGGTACAAAATGACAACCTTTTACATATTTAGGAGGACAAACAAGATAATGGCAACATTCAATAGGACAAGTAACGTAATAGCTACCGGATTTGGGCGTGTCTTGCTCAGCGCGGTGGTGGCAGGTTCCGCCATCCTGGGCGCTTTCGCTCTGGCCGGTACCGGAACCCAGAGCGCTTCCGCTCAGGCGGCAGGCGATGCTCATGTGCGCGTTCTGCACGCTTCCCCCGATGCACCGGCAGTTGATGTATATGTGAACGGCGGCAAGGCTTTCAGCGACTTGGCTTTCGGCAAGGTGAGCGAATGGGCTTCTCTGCCCGCCGGCAGCTATGATGTGAAGGTCACGGCCGCGGGCCAGACGGCCGCAGTAATCAGCGCGAACCTGGCGCTCGAGTCAGGCAAGTACTACACCGTCGCGGCAGTGGGCCAGGTCGCCAACATCTCGGCCAAGGTATTCGAGGATGATCTCTCGGCGCTGGCTGCCGGCAAGGCTCGTTTGCGCGTCGTGCATGCCTCACCCAACGCCCCGCCTGTTGACGTCGCGATCAAGAACGGCGCGGTGCTCGTGCCGAACCTTGCCTTCCCCAACGCCAGCGGCTACCTGACTGTTGACGGCATGACGGTTGATCTCGATGTGCTCGCGGCTGGCACCAAGACTGTCGCCCTACCGATCACAGGCTTCACAATCGAGCCCGGCAAGGTCTACAGCGTATATGCGATCGGCCTCCTGGGCGGCACGCCCGCGCTTACGGTTCTGCCGGTGGCGGATAGCGCGATGACAATGGCAGCGGGCACCGGTGCCAGTATGCCCAAGACCGGCGCGGGGGAGAACCTCATGCTTGTGGCGCTCCTGGCCCTGGCTGCTCTCGTTCTCACCGGTGGTATTGCCACCCGTGTCGCGGTACGCGTTCGCAGATAAGACTGCTGACAGTAACTCGGTTTAGTAGGCGCCGTGCCAACAGAAGAATGATTGTTGGAATGATGAACTCGCTGCCACAGGCAGCGAGTTCATCATTTGAGAATCCGGGGGTTGTCCTGAAGCAACGCTGCAAGCGGGGCGTACAATTAGAGTATAGAGCTTCATTACGAAGGACTGGAGTAATCTGCTGTGGGTAATTATGGTGCTCTGGCGCTTTTTGGCTCAGGTGAAACCTCATCCCAGGGACGGAAGATACACGACTATCTGATGTCGAACCTGACGTCCGCCCCGCCCGTGCGCGTGGCACTGCTGGAAACGCCCGCCGGGTTCCAGCCAAATGTTGACTTCGTCTATAGCAAGATAGCCGACTTCTTCGAGAAGAGCCTGCAAAACTTCCGCCCGCAGGTCGAATATATCCGGGCCTGGAAGAGAGGCGCCGTGCAGGATCCCGACAGCCATGATGTTGTAAAGGCACTGCTCGATGCCCAGTATATATTCTCAGGCCCCGGCAGCCCCACCTACGCGGCCCGCAACCTGCGCGGCACCCGTGCCCTCCGTTACACGATCGGTAGATACAAAGAGGGCGCATCCATAGTGTTGTCAAGCGCGGCGGCTCTGGCGGCGGGCCGGTATGCGATGCGCGTTTACGAGATTCTCAAGGCGGGGGACGACCTTGGTTGGGACCCTGGGTTGAGCCTGCTGAGCGAACTGGGGCTGGGCGTTGATCCCGTTATCGTGCCTCACTGGAACAACAAAGAGGGCGGGGACGGCCTCGACACGAACAGGTGCTATGTCGGCAAGGACCGGTTCGCACAACTGTTGGAGATGCTGCCCGAGGGCGTGCCTGTACTTGGCATCGATGAACACACTGCTTGTCTGCTGCTTCCCGGCAGCAACGCGTTCAAAGTGATGGGCGCGGGAGAGGCAACTGTCATAAACGGCGGCGAAACCGTGACGATACAAACCGGCGACAGCTTTCCGCTGGCTCTCCTGGCCGGCGGGGTGGCCGTGAAGCGCCCCTAACCGGCGAAGAAATCTATCATCTCGCGGGCGAGGCGTTCCGGCCTGTGCAGTGGGACGTCGTGGGTTGAATTCTCCAACAAACGACTTTCACGCTCCCCAGCGATTCGCGGGCGTGGTTAATCCTTCGCTTTCTCACATCCGGTTCAGTGGCTCGCCTCTCTACATCTTCATCCCGGGGGCGCTCGGCCAACACTATCAGCACCGGACACTTTATCTTCCCGAATAACTCTCCTGGGTGCGTATCATATACAGAAGCTCTGCTTTCATGGTCCTGTGTAAGCGTTCGTCTTTGCCTTGAGTTTGTGGGTGGTACGGCCTTGAATGTGTTACGCTTACTCCCAACCTTATGAGCCACGCAGTAAGTGCTGTGTAAGGTGTATTGCCATCGCCCCAGGGCGAGCCATTGTCCGTGGTGATGCGAGCTGGCAATCCCTACACTCGGAATATGTCAACGAGTTGAGCTTGAACGGTTACTCTCTGCTCGTTGGGACAGGCCCTCAGTGCCACCGAGAAGCGAGAGTGGTCGTCCAGCACAGTCAGGGGATAGCAATTCCCCTGTGTGGTTGTGGAGAAGTATCCTTTGAAATCCACCTGCCACAAATCATTGGGGGAAGAGTGTTCGAATCTGCGCCATTTGCGTGAGAGTTGTGAGGTGGGGTGAACGGCCCCTGCAGCCGATCATGTCTCCTTAGAATGTCAGTAATCGTGTTGGAGTGAGGTATCTTCACGCTAGGGTATTGCGAAGCGAGAGTGCAGTAGAGTTTACGACCGCCCCAGGCTGGGTGGCGCTCACGCTTCTGGAGTACAAGAGTTTCTATACCAGGAGGGGTGCGAGTGGGAGAACTGCTGGGGCGGCAAGAGCGGTCGCAGAGGCCGGCACTGCCTTCCTGGTGGAAACGCTCCAACCACTTGTACGCAGTTTTGGGACTGATACCAAAACTGCGGCATAACTGCCTGATATTGGCCCCTTCCTGCTCGGCTAGCAGAACGAATTCTTCTTTTAGGGACATAGCTGTATTCTCTTTCCACGGCATATCACCCACCTCCTGTGAGAGGTTAGCTTACCGTAAAAGTGTTACCCATGTCCCCGTACATCCGTTACCCATCTCTATGTGCCATACAGGAGGGGCCGAGGGTGGGTTCCTCCGCGCCACCCCACTAAGAAGGGGGTACAGAGGTCCTCCCTTGCCGGGGTCTAGTGGACATGCCACCAGTAGGGATTAATTGCCGTCTTCTCTTCATATACTCTATAATAAGATCGACTAAACAAGGGAGGCGTATTTTTGAGAGTTCTAGTAACGGGAATAACGGGCTTTGCAGGTAGTCACCTATTGGACTACCTCCTGTCCGACCACCCCGACGTTGAGATTTTCGGTACTTACCGGCGGCGCAGTCGCATGGAGCACCTGGCCCATCTTGCAGATAAACTCAATTTGGTCGAGCCCGGGGTCGCCAGTGTCGCAACTTTGGAACACGCTTTCCAACCTGACAAGATAAACCTCGTTGAGTGCGACCTACTCGACGCATTCAGCACCCACAAGTTGATAGCCTCTGTCCGTCCAGACCGCATATTCCACCTTGCCGCCCAGAGCCACGTACCCGCCTCGTGGAATGCTCCCGCCAGCACCCTCCAGGACAATGTCATCGGCCAGGTGAACCTGCTAGAGGCTGTGCGCAGCGTGGGCGTAGATCCTCTCATACAGATAGCAGGCTCGTCCGAAGAGTACGGCATGGTGCACCCCGACGAAGTGCCGATGAAGGAAAGCAACCCCTTGCGCCCGCTCTCACCCTACGCTGTTAGTAAGGTGACCCAGGAAATGCTCGCCTACCAGTACCGCCAGAGCTACGGCATCCGAAGCATCGTGTCACGTGGGTTCAACCACAGCGGCCCGCGCCGGGGTGAAAACTTCGTCGACTCCTCCTTCGCCCGCCAGATCGCGCTCATCGAAAAAGGCAAGCAGGAGCCTGTAATTCATGTGGGCGACCTTATGAGCAAGCGCGACTTCACCGACGTGCGCGACATGGTGCGGGCTTACTGGCTCTTGCTCGAAAAGGGCACGCCGGGCGAAGTTTATAACATAGGATCCGGCAACACCCGGACAATGCAGGATGTGCTCAATAAGCTCCTCTCCTTGTCCAAAGTATCAGTAGAAGTGCGAGTAGACCCCACGCGCCTGCGCCCCTCTGACGTGATGATCCTGTGGGCCGATGCTTCTAAGTTCATGGAAGCCACCGGTTGGAAGCCCACCATCCCCTACGACCGGACCTTGAGCGACCTGCTGGACTACTGGCGCGAGCGAGTATAAACAAGGCGGTTTTGATACATTACCGAGCCTGCGGCTCATTATTGTGGTAGAATCTAAATAGAAATGTCTGAGGAAGGACCAAACACCAAAGGTGCACCTCTCCTTGTTGCTGCGCATATGCGCGAGATCGAGGCACAGGTCCGTGTCTGCAAGCTTTGCAAGCTATCACGGACCCGCACCAATGCGGTACCGGGTGAAGGCGATTATCGGGCCGAAGTAATGTTTATCGGCGAAGGGCCGGGCTACCACGAAGATCGGCAAGCCAGGCCTTTCGTCGGCAACGCAGGCGACTTCCTCAACGAGCTACTGGAAATAGCCGGCCTCTCCCGCCCAAGGGTGTTCATAACCAACGTCGTAAAGTGTCGTCCGCCCAACAACCGCGATCCTGAGCCGGACGAAATCGGCGCCTGCTCCGGTTATCTCGACCGGCAGATAGCCCTGATCAACCCGCGTATCATTGTGACATTGGGCCGTTTCTCTATGGTGCGCTTCTTCCCGGGCGAGCGCATTAGCCAGATACATGGTATGGCCCGTGTGATAGATGGGCGCATGTGTGTCGCGATGTACCACCCGGCTGCGGGTCTGCATCAGGCCAGTTTGGCCGACATAATCCGCTCCGACTTCCGCAAGCTCCCCCTCTTTATCGAGCAGGCGCGCAAGATGCTGGCCCCCGCTGTGCAAACGGATGAGGGACAACCGGCGGCGGACGATACTGAAGTGAAGTCGCTTGTAACGGGTGAGCCGCTAAAGACGAGCGACACTGCGGAAGCCGAAGTGCTTGTGCAGGCGCAAGCACCTGAAGCAGCGCAGAAGCGCGGCAAACGAGAGAAATCAGAAAGCGATTACAAACAACTCAACTTTTTCGACCTTTAAATTTTGAACCAAAATATGTCAGACCAGCAAGCAATACCACAGGCCCTCGCGATCGACGACGCTTCCGGCGTTAACGGTAGCTTTCCAATGTCACGAGAGGGCAGGCGGCAGGCTATCGTGCTTTTGCTGGGCGTAGTATCTCTCGCGATATTTGCCCTGTGGAGCCTGGTCTCCATCTTGCAAGATGGAGTATCTGACGTGGAATGGGTAACAGGCGCGTTCATGCTGGCAATCTTGCTTGTCTCGCCGCTTGTAGCATGGACTTTACTCGAAGAGGCCAATACTGTCGTAATCACAAGCGATAACGGCCTCACCTACAGCACACTTGGAGGGGTCTCCCTCCAATACAAGTGGCCCGACGTTGCGGGCTTTAGATCGAAACAAAGCAAAAGCAAGCTTGCTCGGTTCTTCCTGGGTGATGACGACGCCCTTCAAGAAGAGGCCGCGCCCGTTACCTCAGAAGGCGATGCAGAAAACTCGGCCGAATCTCCGAGCACTCTCCTCCTGTCGGTGCGCACAGACCCCGCCCTGCAGCTCAAGAACTCTCTTGTGCGCTTCTTGCACAAACAAGCCTACGGTGACACCATCCCCTTGCATAGTGGCCTGGCAAACCGTGACTTACTTATCAACAATATCAATAAAAATACCGCCGCGAATTCATAACTAGTAATTCGCGGTTTTGAGAGAAAAATGCAACAACCTGATTATATAGAAACCAAACCCACACTGGATCACATACGATTTATACCGATCGGCGGCCTCGGAGAAGTGGGTAAGAACATGGCCGTCGTTGAATATGGCGAAGACATCATACTGGTGGACCTCGGCATGGGCTTCCCCGAAGAAGAAATGCTGGGCGTTGACCTTGTCCTCCCCGACATCAGCTATCTTGAGGGCAAAGAAGACCGCATCCGGGGCATCTGCATCACGCACGGCCACGAAGACCACATTGGCGGGCTTCCCTGGCTTTTGCCGCAGGTGAATGCCCCTATCTACGCCACGCCCCTCACAATCGGCCTCATTACCAACAAGCTCAAAGAGCGCAATATCCTGCAGGATGCTCAGTTGAATGTCGTGCAGGCAGGTGACGTAGTCGAGCTGGGCGCGTTCCGCGTCGAGTTCGTACACGTCTGCCACTCTATCCCCGATGCCTGCTTGCTGGCCATTCATACTCCCCTCGGCACAATTGTCCATACCGGCGACTTCAAACTTGACCCTACGCCCGCAGACGGCTTTCTGACCGACTACGAGACCCTCGCCCGGCTGGGCCGCGACGGCGTGCTCGGCCTGTTCACCGACTGCGTACACGTCGAAACACCCGGCTACACGCCCTCCGAGCAGGTGGTGGCTAAGACCCTCGATACAATTGTTGCGGCGGCCAACGGCAGAGTGATCATCGCCACGTTTGCCTCCCTCATATCGCGCGTACAGCAAATCCTCGATATAGCCTACAAGCGTGGGCGCAAGGTTGCCCTCCTCGGACGCAGTCTTGAGAACAACGTGCGCGTAGCCGCTGAGCTGGGCTACCTGTCTATTCCTGCGGACCTGCTTGTAGATGTCAACGAGGCAAGCAAGCTGTACGACAACGAGGTGCTGGTGATCTGCACCGGCGCCCAGGGCGAACCGACATCGGCTCTGTCGCGCATCGCCAACAACGACAATCGCAACTGGACCGCCAGACCGGGCGACACCTATATCCTCTCGGCTACTCCTATCCCCGGCAATGAAACAAGCGTTGGGCGTGTGATCAACAACCTGTTCACCAAAGGCGCCGAGGTGATCTATAGCTCCATAGCTCAGGTTCACGTATCCGGGCACGCCAGCCAGGAAGAGCACAAGCTCATGCTGAACCTTCTCCGCCCGCGTTACGTCGTACCCATACATGGCGAGCGTCGCCACCAGGTCATGTACTCCAAGCTGGCTCAATCGGTCGGTATGCCAGCCGATGGCATTCTGCTTGTAGATAATGGCTACGTGATAGAGCTAAATGCAGAAGAGATTTACCTGGCAGGGCGCGTACCTGCGGGCAACGTCTTCGTAGATGGGTTGAGCGTGGGCGGCGTGGGACATGTTGTCATACGCGACCGCCAGTTGCTCGCTCGTGACGGCGTTTTGCTTGTGGTGGTAACCGTAGACAGGGCGGGCGGCCAGCTCCTTGCCGGGCCCGACATAGTAACCAGGGGCTTCGTATATGCTGCCGAGGCCGGCACTTTGCTTGAAGACACCAAAGAGCGCATCAAGGTGGCATTACAGCAGAAGAACGGCACCACTCCCCCCGACTGGAGCTATCTTAACAAGAAAATACGCGATACAGTGAGCCAGTATCTTTACGAACAGACCAAACGCAGACCGATGGTCCTACCGGTTGTGGTGGAAATCTAAAGGAGCGTTTATGGCTAACATAGCAAAAGCCGCCGAGATAATCGACGCGAACCCAGACCTTGCCGCCTTCGCCGGTGGGGTGCCCTTTGAGGAAATCTGGGTGGCAGAGCAAGCGCTGGGCGTAACCTTCCCCGAGTCCTACCGCGACTTCTTGACTCGGTATGGCTCGGGCTCGTTCGGCAAGACTATCGTGTTCGGGCTGGGCGTGCCCGACACCGACCTGCCTAATGTGGTCTACGCCACCCTCGATATGCAGGCCCAGGACGACTGGTTCCCCGCCGATCTTGTCGTTATCACAGATACGGGCGAAGGTGACCTGCTGTGCCTCGCCACTACGCGCACGACCGACGAGTACGAGAACGAATGCCCCGTGGTGCAATGGATACCCGAACGTTCCTTCGAAGAGCAAGCCTTCGAGACGATCCACAAGACGTTTGCGCACTTCCTGCTCAAGGTTGCGCGAACTGCCGCGCCAAATTCGTAACTTTCCGGATCGTGCGGCAGACGGGGTCAATACGCGATGAAGCGCAGTCGTCTACTGGTGGTTTGTGGCCTCTTGGGGCTGGGCATTTGCTCCGTCGTCGCTTTGTTCTCTGCGATTGCCGGCAAGCCCTCTCTACCTGTATCTGCGATCTCGACGGCGATAATACCCGCTAGTGCAGGTGCCGGTCTAGGCATGAGCCGTCTAACACCTACTCTCCCGCCTGCCCGCTCCGCCTCAACTCCTGCGCCTCTATCTCCAACTCACAGGGCAGCATCTACCGCCGTTCCCATCGCCCAACCCACAGCCTCACTTACGCCCACTCCCGATCTTCCTGTCCTGACCCAGGCGCGGCTCTCGCGCGTGATTGATGGGGATACTATTGATGTGGTAATAGGCGGCCAGACTCTGCGTGTGCGCTTGATAGGCATGGACACCCCCGAGACGAACGGCGCACCCATTTGCTACGGGCAAGAGGCGACTGCCTACACCCAGCAGTTGATAGATGCGGCGGGTGACAAACTCTGGCTTGAAAAGGACGTATCCGAGACCGACCGCTATGGCCGCCTGTTGCGTTACGTGTGGCTCACACCCTCATCGGGATCGGCTGTGGGCAAAATGCTCGACGAGATGTTGGTGTCCGGTGGCTACGCGCAGGTGAGCACCTTCCCTCCCGACGTGAAATACGCGGATCGCTTTGTTGAGGCCGAGCGCGCCGCTAAAGCTACCCGGCGCGGACTATGGGGAGCCTGCGAGCGGTTCGGTGCGCCCCTGCCCGCGCCGACGGCCGTTGCCGCGCAGCCAACGGTCGTCCGCCGTCCGTCGTCTGTCGTCGGCGATGGCGACTTGCCTTACGACTCCAGCGGCCCCGACCGCGATTGCTCCGATTTTGCCACCCACGCCGAGGCCCAACGCTTCTTCATCGCGGCGGGTGGCCCCGCCAAGGACCCCCACCGCCTCGACGGTGACCACGACGGCATCGCCTGCGAGTCCCTCCCCTGACCACCCCAACCCCACGCAGGACGACTTACGATCTGTGACCTACGATCTACGACTCGCTCCCCCTAGTTTTCCCCAACCCATCCTACTCGTGCTATAATATTTGCACCCAAACATACGTGCTGATTACTCGTAGACTTCCCTTCTCAGGGGGAAAACGCAAACTAGAGGTGTAGACTACATGGCCCAATCGTCTGCTGCAAAGAAATCGCCTCCTAAAGCAGCCAAATCCACGCCGCCCACCTGGTCCAAGATCGAAGGTGGCAAATCGCGCTCTTCAGGTGCGGCCAAAAGCACGCCCTCGCGCTCGGGCACGAGCACCAGAGCGGGTTCTGCCCCCCGCAGCACCAGGACAGCAAAGAAAAGTGCGCCCGCCGCCCGTCGCCGGTCGCAATTCAAGATACCCGCGCACATGCGGCCCGAGTTGGTCGCTCTCAGCATGTTCGTGGTGGCGGCCCTCTTCGTCGTGGGCCTTCTCACCTGGTCCAGCGGCTCGCAGAGCATTGTCGGCGTGGCCGGAGGCGTTCTGGCTCGACTATTCGGCGTAGCCGCATGGCTCGTGCCCGTGGCGCTGATCGGCGCTGCAGGCCTGCTACTGGTCGGGGCGCGTTCACACGAAGCCTCCCGATGGGCTTCGCCTGCTGTCCCTGTCGGCTTGGCCCTACTCCTACTCGGCGCGATGGGCCTTATTCATCTGTTCGCGGCAGGACAACCCGCCGCCGAGCTGGGCCAGGGTGGGGGCTACGTCGGCCTCGCCATCTCCACTTTCCTATCCGATTACCTCACCTCATTTGGCGCGGGCATCGTGCTGGCAGCCGTCACCCTGGTCGGCTTCATGCTGGCGTTCGGGGTATCACTTGCTGTGCTCCTGCGCAGCGTGGGCCAGCCCACTGTCGCTGCCGGTCGCTTCGCCGGGCAGGCTCTAGGTGGTGCTCGCGTACGCCTTTCCCAGGGCAGGCAAGCGCAGGGTGCAGTGCAAGCCCGCGAGCCTGTTCGCATAAACGGGCGGCAGGTCGCGGTCGAAGATACCGCTGCCCTCACACTACTCGATCCCGCCGATACTTCTTCTCTCGCTCCGCCATTCGCCGACCATAACGACGTGCTTGTGCTGGGTGGCGAAAAAACCTCGCCCACAGGCGCCTTACCTATCGACCCTGATGCCCCTAAACCAAAGACCAAACCCGAGCCTGTGATTAACCTGGCGCGAGCTGACAAGAAGGCCGAAACCGGCCCCCACGAGCCTATACAGTCCCCCCTCGGCTACATCTGGCACCTGCCCCCCATCAACCTCCTGAAAAGTATTACCGAGGTGAAGGTGAGCCAGGTGGACATCAAAAGCAAGATCAAGGTCATAGAGGACACACTCCAGTCCTTCAAGGTAGAAGCGACCGTGCGCGAGGTAAACACAGGCCCCGCCGTTACCCAGTTCGCCATCGAGCCGGGCGTCGGCGTGCGCGTCAACCGCATCACCACCCTCGACAAAGACCTGGCGCTGGCTCTTGCCGCGTCCGACATCCGCATTGAGGCCCCCATCCCCGGCCAATCGCGCGTGGGCATCGAGGTGCCGAACAACGAGTTACAGGTGGTCGGTTTGCGTGGTATCTTCGAAGCCGCACAGTTCGCAAGCAGCAAAGGTCGCCTGAAAATAGCCATGGGCCGCGACACGCACGGTTTGCCCGTGGTCACCGACCTCGCCAAGCTACCCCATTTACTCGTGGCAGGCTCGACAGGTAGCGGTAAGTCCGTCTTCCTCAACTCGATGGTGATAGGCTTCCTGATGCAGTTCACGCCCGACGACCTGCGCATGCTTATGATCGATCCCAAGCGCGTAGAGCTTACCCCTTTCAATGGCATCCCCCACCTGTTGAGGCCCGTCGTCACCGACATCCGGATGGACAAGGAACAGACCAAAGGCCCTGCTCCCAAGCCCAAAGAAAACGAGCGCGAAAGGCCCCTGACGGCTGTCGAGGCCCTCAAATGGGCCCTCTGGGAGATGGAGCGCCGCTATAAGCTCTTTGCCAAAGGCAGGCTCGATAAAGATGGCATGAGCAGGATCTTCCGCAACATCGAGCAGTACCGCGAGTTCGCGCGCGACAACCCCGATGATGGCATGGAGCATATCCCCTACATTGTCATCATCATTGACGAACTCGCCGACCTCATGCTTACAGCGCCCGAGGAAGTCGAAACCTCCCTGTGCAGGCTTGCTCAGTTGGCTCGCGCCACCGGCATACACCTTGTAGTGGCCACACAGCGCCCCTCAGTTGACGTGGTGACAGGTCTGATCAAGGCCAACTTCCCGGCGCGTATCGCCTTCGCGGTTACCTCTCAGGTAGACAGCAAGGTCATCCTCGACACCCCTGGCGCCGAGAAGCTACTGGGCCGAGGCGATATGCTTTACACTGCTTCAGACGAAAGCCGCCCGATCCGCATACAGGGTACTTTTGTATCGGACAAGGAAGAGTCCCAGCAAGTGGTCGACTTCTGGCGTAGACAGTTGCCCTCCGAAGACGATGTAAAGGCCACAGGCGTCGCTGCGGCTCTTCCCCCCATGCAAATGCCTGATTGGCTGGGCAAGGGCGATCCAGACGAAGATAGTGAGCTTGTGGCTCAGGCTATCGAGTTGGTCAAGAGCACCAACTTCGTATCTACCTCAATGTTGCAGCGCAAACTGCGTATAGGCTACAACAGGGCCGCTCGCCTGGTCGAGCAGATGGAGGAAATGGGTTTGATCGCGCCTGCCGATGCCGAGAACAGAGGCCGGCCCCGTGAGGTCCTTTTAGGAGCCCCCGACGAGCGTTCCCACCCGCGGTCCTTTGATGAGCTGGAAGACTAGGGCGCCCCGCACCTTCGACAAATGGGAGACTTGATACCCAATCTTGTTGCCTGGGCAACCGACGTTATCCATACTATCGGTTACCCGGGCATCGCTTTCTTAATAGCCCTCGAAGCCGTGTTTCCTCTCGTGCCCTCCGAGGTTATTCTGCCGTTGAGCGGAAGCCTGAGCGCGTCGGGAGTGTTCAACGTTGGCCTGGCTCTTCTTGCCGCTACAACAGGGTCATGCACAGGCGCGAGCGTGCTTTATAGCCTGGGACGCTGGGGAGGCGAAACGCGCATTGGCGTCTGGCTTGACCGCTACGGCAAATGGGTTCTGCTCGACCGCTCCGACCTGGACAAAGCGCGCAGTTGGTTCGCTCGTCATGGCTCGATAGCGGTGCTTATAGCCCGCGCCCTGCCCGGCCTGCGCACTATAGTCTCGATCCCTGCCGGCCTTGCGCTAATGCCCTATCCGCGCTTCTTGCTCTTTACCGCCATAGGTAGTGCCCTCTGGAACGGTGCCTTGATCGGCTTCGGCTACTACCTGGGCGCGAACTGGGACCAGGTAAAGGGCCTCCTTGAGCCTTTCGGTCTCGTCATCTACGGCCTGATCTTCGCCCTGCTTCTAACGTTCGTTGTCCTCCGGCTCAGGTCGCGCCGCAGATCGTAAGTCGTCCGTCGTCCGCCATATACCATATTGCGCCTCATAGCACCCTGTGTTATGCTATGAGCAATCACCCTCATCAGAACCCCCTAATGGAGGAACACGCAGAATGCTTAGTGAGCTTATCCGCAAGGTTTATGACAACGCGGCCATCGACTGGGCCACCGCCGAAAAAGTAGTATATTCCATGCTCGTGTACATGGAGGAAAAACTGCCGCCCGCCGAGTACACAAAGTTCAAGCGCTACATGCTGGGCGACGTAGAATACGTCATGCCCGACCGCTCAGTCTACCCCGGATACGCTGCAGAGATCCCTGATCAGACTGAACGCTAACGGCAGGATCCCGTCTGGGGTTCTCCCCGGCCCCTCGCTACACCCTACTATGTTGGGAGCTCTCCCCGCCTCACCCGTAGGGACAACCATAACTCGCTAACGCCAGGGACTTACAGCATGAATACCGGCGCGTTCAAGGTCGCCACCGTAGGTGGTGTCGCCATCAAGCTCCATTGGAGCTGGCTGATCATATTTCTGCTGCTGACATACAGCCTGGCAGCAAGCCAGTTCCCGGACCGTGTTCCTGGTGAATCGACCCTGTTCTACTGGGTCGCCGGGGCCATTGCTTCGCTCCTCTTCTTTATCTCCGTCCTGCTGCACGAGCTAAGCCATTCGTTCACCGCTCGCGCTATGGGCTATAATGTGCGTGAGATCATTCTATTCATCTTCGGCGGCGTGTCCAACATCGAGCAAGAGCCGAAGAGGGCGCGTGACGAGTTCTTCATTGCCGTGGTCGGCCCGCTCACCAGCTTCTTGATATCGGGCGTCTGTTATCTGCTGCTGCAGGTCATCACTCCACCCGTGCACAGTGCAGGCGCGGGTGCAGCCGCCATCTTCGAGTTCATTGCCTTCACCAACGCCCTGCTCGGCATATTCAACATGATCCCCGGCTTTCCTCTCGATGGCGGGCGCGTCTTGCGCTCCATTGTCTGGGGTCTCACCCACAACTTCGGCTCCGCCACCCGCATCGCCGGCGTGATAGGGCAAATAGTTGCCTATATCTTCATAGGGTTTGGCCTGTTCCAGGTCTTCTATGCCGGCGACCTGGGTGGCCTCTGGACCGCATTCATAGGCTGGTTCCTTCTGAATGCCGCGCAGGAAAGCGTGTCGAGCGTGGCCATCCGCGAGACCTTCCGGGGCATATATGTGCGCGACCTGATGGAGAACCCCCCGCCCACCATACAGCCCACCGCTACGCTGGCCCACCTGCTCAGTTTGTATGTTATCCCCCAGAGTTTGCGTGCCGTCTATGTAGTCGACAGTGAGGACAAGCTGGTAGGCATGGTAACGCTGGGGGATATCAAAGAAGTGCCGCAGGATCAATGGGGCATCGCCACCGTGGGCCAGTACATGGTGCCGGTAGAAAAATTGCGCACTGTCGTGCCGTCCGATGGCCTCGACCGCGCCATCTCCATGTTGGGCCAGGACGAGTTCGATCAACTCCCCGTGCTCGACACCTACGGCCGGCTGGCGGGCGTTCTGACGCGGGCGCGTATTCTGCGCTGGCTGCAAATACGCGACGAAATGAAGCAGAAGAAGTGACGCGCTAGCTGTCCTTACCCCCTATTCCCCACCCAAATATCGCCTTCGGGCGAAGGCTTTTGCCGCGGCGTAATACCGGGGCCGCCCACCACTCTTACCCTGTAGAGGGTACCATCGGCCAGCATTTCGTTTATCATGCGATCGGTTACGCCTGTATCCCAACCGAAGAGGCGCGGGAACAAGGCAGCGGGCGCGGCCACCGACGTTTGCAGATACCGCGTGATCAGGTGGCGCATTGCTGTCCGCCCCGTAAAAGTTCGGGCTGTCTCGCCCAGGGTGGGCATCCACCTCAGCAGCAGGTCGTACACATAGCAATATTTCCACCTGTTAGAGTCCGATATTCCCGACTTCACGATCTTCAACCCCGTCTGTAGCTCAGCAATTGCGCGCTCAAAGCGGCGGGCGTTGTCGCCGCCACCCTTCATTCCTACTGCTTTGCGCAGGTCGCTTGTGGGCATGGGGCCGTTTTGCATCAGGGCTTCGTATATTTCTTTGGCTTCTTTGCTCAGCACTCCGTCGGCGTAGGCTTCCAGGTAGTCATCCAACTCGCCGTAGTTAGGTGACATGGCGTAGATAGCGGGCAGCGTCTCCAGCGATATAAACGCCGGCTTGCCTCTGATTAGCTTGCCGTACCAGGCCTCTTTACGGGTGGGTATCTCGTCTTTCCAGTTCCAAGCTTTGCCCAGCGCCGAGTCGTGGTGGTGCTTAGGAATAGCACGTTGGTAGCCGTTGATAGCCGACCACAGGTCCGGCAGGGCCATATTGTCGCCCGGAAAGAGCAAGGCTACCCCCACCTCATCAATAAATTTCACGGCCTCGGCGCGTCTCACTATCTTCAGGTCGGTTGTGCACCGGTAGCGTGGGTTTCGTATGTTCAATATGTCCTGGTAGTGTACTACCTGCAAGTCTTCGATCTCATCCACCATGTATATTTTCTCCAACTTTCTCCATACGTCGGGCGGTTCTGCGGTTAAGTATATATGGGCCAAGCTCGGCCGCCAGCATCCCAGCTATGATCAGGGCGGCTCCTCCCAGCGCGATTGGCCCCAGCCGGTCCCCCTGCAGCCAGTAGGCGAATATGGCGGCGAACACAGGCTCAAGTGTATATATGAGCGCGGCGTGTGCTACCGTCGTGTAGCTTTGCACGCTTACCTGCACCGCTATGGCAGCCCCTGTAACCACAATGCCCATGAAGGCGGTGCCCAGCCACAGGTCAGCCGACATGCCGTTGATCTGGTGCTCGAATATGATCGAGCCTACTGCGTTGATCACCCCCGCGACGAGAATTTGCACCATCGCCAGCCTTAGCGGGTCGCCCCACGCGGTCCGTGCTATCAATACTACCTGAAAAGCAAACGCGAAGGCACACACCAGCACTATCGCGTCGCCTTCGTTTATCCTGATGCCGGTCTCGAAGTTAAGACTCAGCAGCAAAAGCCCCACCGTCGCCATCACTATGCCCACAATAGACCACCTGTGAGGTCTTTGCTTTAGCATGAACACGCCCAGGATCGGCGCAATCACCACCAGCATGCCCGTAATGAAGGCGGCGTTACTCGCTGTTGTGTACTGAATGCCTATGGTCTGGAAGGCATATCCCACCCCAAGAGCCACCCCCATTACCGCGCCCCAACCCAACTCGCGCATACTGATCCCGCGCCACCTGCGCAGTACGGTTATGGCCAAAAGCAGCCCGATTGCCCCTATCGCGAGCCGCACCGCCAGGAATAGCATAGGTGGCACCTGCTCGACAATGTCCTTCACCAACGTGAAAGTAGATCCCCAGGCAAGTGTTACCGCGATAAGCGTGCAATCGGCCAGCACCTGCTGGCGCGTGGTCCTCTCAGTCTCCATAATAAATTATACATTAGTGATCGGTGACCAGTAGTGAGCGGTTAGGGGTTAGTTACCAGACCAAAATTGTCGGTAATCCCTTAGCAGGTGCAGGGGTCCTCCCCTGCCGGAGGTTTGGCTGTCATCTCTACTTTACTTGCAACTCAACTAGCGAAGGAGGTGCAGGAGTACTCTCCTGCCGGGGTACCAGGGGTGTCCCCTGGCCCTTAATCTCTCTTATAAAGACTCCCCTCCCACGTGTGGGAGGGGCCGGGGGTGGGTCCACAGGCGCTACCCAACTAACCATGGGTGCAGGGGTCCTCCCAGGCGAGGTCACCACAAGTGTCCACAAAAGGCGACATATCGCTTGCGAACCGCCCCAACTTGACATATAATCGGAGCAGGCTGACTACATCAGACAGGAGATTGCCGGTATGTGTGCAAAAGTAATCAACGAGAAGAGGCCCACCGCCCTGCAGGAGCAGGAAGAAAAAGCCCACGCCAAGCCCGTTCAGGCCGCCCTCTTTACATTAAACCAGCGTGGCGAACTAACCCAACCTATGGCCGACGTGCCTGCGTTGCACGCGCAGTGCAGCCTCGACGTGGCGCGGTGGTGGTTCCGCCGCAACCTCGAGCAGCAGCACCGCCCCATCAATACCATCGACTCCTACATGTACGACCTGGCTATCTTTCAGGAAAGCCTGGGCAACAAGACCATAGACAAGATCACCACCACCGATCTCGCCCGCTTCCTGGGCCAGGCCAACAGCAAGTCCACCCGCAAGCGCAGACTCACGTCCTTGCAGGGTCTCTACCGCTATCTGGTAGACAAAGAGAAGGTGCTGGATCGCAACCTTGCCGACAGCTTCTTCCCCGACTACATTCCCCTGAAGACCCCCCACACCATCTTCCCGCAAGAGCAAGAAGCCCTATTAGACGCCGCGTTCGAGGAGAATTGGCGCACTTACCTGATCGTATACCTGTTGCTGAAGCTGGGATTCACTCGCACCGAATTGCTCGCCCTGAAAGTGGACCACGTGGACATCAGCGATCACGATAAGCCTATTGTCTACATCTACTACGAAGAAGTGCGCTGGCAGCCGAAGGAGCGCAAGCTGGCTGCGGGTCCCGAGTTTTCCGACGCCTTCGAGAAGTACGTGGAGGAGTACAGGCCCGTATCGCGGCTCTTCAACCTGTTGCCTCAGTCTGTGAACAAAATGATCTCTCGCGTGGCCGAAGCTGCCGGCATCACCAAGAGCGTCACGCCCCAGTCTTTGCGCGACACCTTCGCCGTTGAGCAATCAAAGGCGGGGGCTGACGAAAAGAAGCTGCTGCAAATACTGGGCCTCGCGCCCGACAGCCGCAACCGCAAGAGCGTCCAACGCTACATCAAGCTGGCCGCCCCGCCCATCGCCGGGGCAATCTGAGCCGTACTGACGACAGACGACCGACGAGTCGTAGATCGTAAGTCTCAGATCATAAGTCATACGTTATACGTCGTCACTTATCACTTATCACTTCCGGTCACTCTGGTCGTCCGTCGTCAATCACGAGAACACCATGACCCACACTATCATAGAAAAAGACGGTCGCCCAGCCGTGTCCCACATATTCAGGGTGCGCTACGCCGAAACTGACGCGATGGCGGTCGCCCACCACAGCAGCTATATCCTCTGGATGGAGATGGGGCGCACCGAGTTCATGCGCGCTCATGGCTTCACCTACCGCGAGCTAGAGGCAACGGGTGTGCTGATGCCTATTCTGGAGGTAGGGGTGAAATACCGTAACTCGGCCATCTACGATGACGAACTGCGGATCACCACCTGGATCGGCGAACTTACGCGCGTGCGGGTGAAGTTGCACTACCTGATCGAGCGCGTGGCGGACGATGTAGTGCTGGCCGAAGCCTTCACCCTCCAGACCTTCATCGGCCCGGGTGGCCGTCCCATCCGCATCACCCACCACCCCGAAGCCTGGAACTGGCT
>JBBRDO010000051.1:0-31885 GCA_038203825.1 Chloroflexia bacterium
GCATGGGATCCCGCGCTATGCAAACGAATTAAGCCACTGCTTCAGGAGTTTGGCAATAGTGGCCGGAACTGAGGGTTGCGCTTGACCGTCACTCACGGTTCTGTTTGGGTGTGGGCTTGCCATCCTCTAGGTCGTATTCTATTCCGTCAACGCGGACCAGGTTTGGGTTACTACGCCGCCGTACCATGAAGCCAGCGTCAGCCGCAAAGTTACTTACTTTCCGCGCATAAGTTCGCCAGCCTGCTTCACCTGCATCAGCGTCCTCTACCCGCTTCAGCACAGGCACGACTTGCTCATCACCAATTTGCCCCAGCCTTCTTGCAGCAACCCAGCGTGCACGACTCTCAGGATCGCTGAGAGCACTAATCTCCGGCTCTATCACTCTTCCCGGATCAATCTCAGCTAGCCATCTTATAGCTGCATGGCACACAGTCCGATCGGGGTCCTTGAGCGCCCCAACCATAGGTTCAAATGCCTTCTCGCCCTGGTAACTAAGGGCAGAGTAGGCTTGCCAGCATATATCTCGGTTAGGATCACTGCGAAGTCTGAGGAGCTCTGTGAAAGCAGGTTCCTTCATATGTCCAAGTGCCCATGCTGCAGTGGAGCGTCGGGACAAGTTCCCAGTCTTGATTACGTTGATGAGAGGCTTAACACCCTGACCATCATCCAGCCAGGCAAGTCCGCGGGCGGCATTCTCGTACACCCAATCAGACTCGTCATCGAGTGCACGGATGAACGGCTGCAAGGCTCGTTTGTCCCTGAGTTCCACCAAGGGTTCGATAGCCGTCAGTCGATTCGACTTATGAGTATCGTTATTCAATGCATAAAGGAGAGGCTCAACGACGGTAGGGCCACCGATACCTGCCAAGCCCCCTATAGCTTGACTCCGCACCCCGCGATCTTCATCTCTGAGAGCACAGACAAGGGCGCCGAAAGGTCGCTCTTCATAGTATTGGAACTGCACGAGAGCAAGCATAATCCGAGATCGTATGTCTCGATCCGGCTCACGGAGGCGCTCATGAAAAGGCTGAACCCAGCGCTCGCCCAACCAGTCCAGCGACAAAGCAGCGTAACCCGGCACACGCGACTGTACGTCTTTTACGGCCAAGATCAATGGCTCTATAGCACGCTTATCCCCTATGCTACCCAATGCGATAGCTGCTCGCCTGCGAACAATCGGGTCAGTGTCCGTGTGCAAGCTGTTGATCAACGGTTCAACAGCTTGTGCATCACCAAGTTTGCCCAACGCAATAACAACAGCACGGCGTACGAAGTCATCCGGGTCACTTAGCGCCTCAACAAGGGGCGGAACAGCTTTAGTACCCGAACGTAGTGCCAGTTCCTCAGCAGCTTGCTTACGCATGGCAGGCTCCCAGTGGTTCAACTGCCTTATGAGTTGCTCTATTGAAGCTGTCTCATCCTTGCTTTGCTTATCAGGAGTAGCTTTGTCATTCACCATTTTGATGTACCATCGTGGCCAGTCAAGATCATAACGCTCCACATCCAGAAGTTCCTTATATTAGCAGACACCTATACTATCAAGCCTATATTTTGTCGCGACAAAGATCAACCCACTCCCACACCGAAATGGTCGCACACTGCTCACCCCTACCATTGGTGAGTCGGTTATGCCAGCAGTTTGTCCCTGTCGTATAATACGCTGAGGTGACAAATACCGACTGCTCTCCGAACTGGTCCGTATCGGTTCTACTTCTACTCGTACGATTGCGGTAAGCCACGCCATATGCATGTCAATCGTGAACATATGAGTGCGAGGTTTTGGCTGGACCCTGTCGTGTCTCTGGAAGACAGTCATGGTTATGCCCGGCGAGAGCTACGCGATATAGAGCGGATCATTCGCGACCACCTGGAGATTCTTACAAATGAAGGGAATGACTTCTGCCACGATAATTCCGGCACCACCTAGAATCGTTGACGTCATAATCACGGACGATACGCTATCCGCCGACCTGGAAGACGGCCGGACTATCAGCGTGCCCCTGGGGTGGTATCCGCGTTTAGCATACGGGACTCAGGCAGAGCGCTCCAGATTCCAGATCAGCAGCGGAGGGTTCGGCATTCACTGGCCCGACCTCGACGAAGACCTGGGAGTTGAGGGACTGTTGCTTGGCAAGAAGTCTGCTGAAAGCGCGTCGTCCTTCGCGCGGTGGCTCGAGCAAAGAAAGGCTAAGGGAGTCGCGGGCGGGTAATAGCGACCATCTTCTGAAGCGCAATTACCGGCGCAGGCGGCAGACGGGTTGCCGAGACTTATAAAACAACATTCCGTATCCCACGTCCGAGGAGTAACCTATGGTCGACATCGCTGCCGGTGAGTTTAACGGCATGGATTGCCTCTGGCTCAGTAATGGCCATGTGCGCCTGGCGGTTACCACGGACCGCGGGCCCCGCATCGTCTTCTGGGGACTGCAGGATGGGCCTAACCTCCTCGCCGAACTGCCCGACGCAGTGCTGCCCACGCCCAATGGCTCCCTCAACTTGCTGGGCGGGCACCGTCTCTGGTACGCGCCTGAAGTCGTCGAAACCACCTACTGGCCCGATACGCAACCTGTCACGGTTGTCCGGACGCCAAATGGCGCTTCCTTCACCCAGCAACCCGACGGCATAGGCATTGTCAAGACTATAACGCTCGAACTGTCGCCCGAAAGCCCCCAGGTCACCGTCGCCCACACGCTGCTGAACACCGGCAGTGAGCCGAGGGACCTCGCGCCCTGGGCGCTCTCGATGTGCAGGCTGGGGGGTGTGGCTCTGCTACCCCAGCCGCAAGCACCCGTAGACTCGGACGGGCTATGGCCCAACCGCCGCTTCAGCTTCTGGCCCTACACCGACGTTACAGACAAGCGCATCGCCCTCAGAAACCGCATCTCCCTCGTATTCGCTAACCCCGGCCCGAACAATAAGCTCGGCTACCATAACACGCACGGCTGGTTCGCCTACCAGATCGATGGAACCTTGTTCACCAAGCGCTTTAACCCCGAGCTGAACGTCGAATTCTTCTTCTCCGATACCTCCATCGAGCTTGAGAGCGTGGGCAACCTGGTAACGCTCGCACCGGGTAAGCAGGCGCATCACGGCGAGGTGTGGCGCTTATACTCCGCGCCCTCCCCTGTGCAGACCGAAGATGACGCCCTGGCGCTGGCCAGTGCGCTGAGTCTCTAAGACAACCCGTATAAGCAGGAGAGTCCATGAACAACCCTCACCCTATCGCTTCGGCCATCCTTTCCCGGCGCTCGGGCGGCATTCTACTGCACCCATCTTCGCTGCCCGGTCCCTGGGGAATCGGTGACCTGGGGCCCGAGGCGTACTCGTTCGTGGACTTCCTCCATGCAACAGGACAGCGCCTCTGGGAAGTGCTGCCCATGGGGCCCACGGGCTACGGCGATTCCCCCTACCAGGGACTCTCGGCCTTCGCGGGCAACCCCAACCTGATCAGCCCCGACCGCCTCATAGAGGACGGTCTGCTGCTCGTGGATGACCTGGCGGGCATACACCCCTTCCCCGAAGGCAACGTGGATTTCGGCGCGGTCATCCCCTTCAAGCGCAACATGCTGGAGGTAGCCTTCAGGCGCTTCCACTCAGGCGCGCGCCCCGACCTGCTCAATGCCCTGCCTGCTTTTCGCGCCGAGCACACTTACTGGCTTGACGAGTACGCGCTCTTCGCCGCTCTGAAAAGCGCACACGGCGGAGTCCAATGGCTGGCCTGGGAGGACGATCTCGCCCAGCGCGAGCCTGCCGCTATCCAGCGTGCCAAAGAGAGCCTGCTGGATGAGATCGAGTTCCAGGTGTTTGCCCAGTTCATCTACTTCCGCCAGTGGTCCAGCCTCAAGAAGTACGCCAACGACCGCGACGTGCAGATCGTGGGCGACATACCGATCTTCGTGGGGCACGACAGCGCCGACGTTTGGGTGCACCAGGATCTCTTCTACCTCGACGCCAAGGGCCGCATGACGGCCGTGGCGGGGGCCGCGCCCGACTTCTTCATCTCGACCGGACAGCTATGGGGCAACCCACTCTACCGCTGGGATGTGCTGAAGGCGCGCGGCTACCACTGGTGGATCGAGCGATTTCGCGCCATGTTCACCCAGGTCGATATCCTGCGCCTTGACCACTTTCGCGGCTTCGTCAACTACTGGGAGGTGGCGGCGGACGCTGAAACCGCAGAGCACGGCCACTGGGCGCCGGGATCGGGCGGCGACCTCTTTGCGGTGGCAGCCCAAAAGCTGGGGCCTCTTCCCCTGATTGCCGAAGACCTGGGCCTGATTACGCCCGATGTACACGCGCTGCGCGCGGAACTGGGCTTCCCAGGCATGAAGGTGCTGGTCGAAGCCTTCCACGGCGACGCCGATAACATCTACCTGCCGCATAACTACACGCACGATTTCGTGGTCTATCCGGGTACGCACGATATGCAAACGGTGCGCGGCTGGTGGGGCAACTCGTCACCCGAGGTGCGGACCAACGCTCGCCTCTACATGGCGGTGGATGGGCACGACATCGCGTGGGACTTCATCCGGCTCTCCCTCGCCTCGGTGGCCGATATGTCGATCATCCAGATGCAGGACCTGCTCGACCTGGACAACTCGGCTCGCATGAACACCCCCGGCACCACCAGCGGCAACTGGACCTGGCGCTACCACCGCGAGCAGCTAACCCCTGCGATAGCCGAACGCCTTGCGTTGCTCACGAGGATCTACGGCCGCAACCTGCCGGACGTTGACGACGGGCGCTAGTTCGCTACGCTCATCGACGGGCGACTAAGCTTGGTCGGCGGCCGTCCGTAGTCCGTCGTCCACCTTCACCCAGCGTCCCTCATGCACGCTGCGCCAGATCGCCTCGCCCACCAGTAGGGCATTGTGTCCGTCCTGGAACGTTGGGAAGTCAGGCTTGGCGGTCATGTCACCGGCATCGAGGTAGCCGTACACGGCGCTGTATAGACCCTTGAAGGTGTCAGGAAAGCCTTCGGTGTGCCCACCAGGGTAGGACGCGAACCGGCGTGCCTCAGGCGACATCAAGGCCGGGTCCTTCAGCAATAGCTCGTTGGGGCTGTCGCGATGGCCTACCCATAGCAGGTTGGGGTCCTCGCCCGCCCACGCGATAGCCGCATTTGCCCCGTCGATCTCGTAGGACACCTGGTTCTTGCGCCCAGCACTTACCTGAGACACCGTCATCACGCCCCGCGCCCCACCTTCGTACCTTATCAGCACGCTGGCGTAGTCCTCGGTGCCTATCGGCTGCTCAATGTAATCCACCTTGTTCGCGTCTTGCATCTTGCCCGTAAAGGTCTCGACAGGGCGAGTGGGCTTCTTGCGCACAGGCAGGAAAGTCTGGAAGTCGGCCAGCACGGACTCTACTTTAAGTCCCGTGATGAACGTGGTCAGATCGATCCAGTGCGAGCCGATGTCCGACACCGCGCGCATATCGCCCCCCAGATCGGTTTCGAGCCGCCAGTTCCAATCTGTAGGCAGTAAGAGCCAGTCCTGCAAATAGGAGCCTTGCACGATGTAGACCCGGCCCAACTCGCCGGCCTTTACCATTGAGCGCGCCTGCTGCGATAGCGGATAATATCGCAAGTTAAAATTGACCGCGTTGACCAGCCCTTTCTCCTTCGCCAGCGCCACCAGCTCGCCCGACTCCTGCGAGTTCATAGCGAGGGGCTTCTCGCACACAACGTGCTTGCCGGCCAGAAGCGCAGCTTTCGCATGAGGAAAGTGCAGGTGGTTCGGCGACGTAATATGTACGACGTTTATATCAGGGTCGGCCAGCAACTCCTCCACAGAGCCGTAAGCCCGGGGAATGTGCATTTGCCGCGCCTTCTCGGCCGTACGCTCAGCACCGTGCCCCGCCAGCGCCGCTACTTCGATCCCCAATCGCCGCAGCGCCTCGACGTGCACAGGCCCGATAAAGCCCGTCCCGATGACGCCCACTCGCCAATTAGAATCTGCCAAAGCTCCCCTCCTTAGTGACCGGTCACCGGTCACCGGTCACTGGTCACTAGCCAAAGATAGTCCAGAGCAAGGTGGACAGCGCCGGTCACCCCTGCCTCTGAACCCATGCTGGAATATTTGATCATCAATTCGCGTGTAGCCAGCGCAGTCGAGCGCCTCAGTACGGCCTGGCGGATCGACGACAGGAAGTGGTTGCCTATGTTGGACACGCCGCCGCCTATCAGGATCAAGCTGGGGTTGAAGAAGTTGACCAACCCGGCCAATACGTCGCCGATCATTTGCCCGCTGCTCTGGATGATTTCTATAGCCGAGCGGTCTCCCTCGCGAGCCGCTGCGCCCACATCCTCTGCCTTTAGCGTGCCGCCGTTCGCTTCCATCAGCTTCCTCAGGATCGGGCTTGCCCCCGACTGGGCGGCTTTCATGCCCCTCGCGGCGATGGCGGGGCCCGCCGCCATAATCTCCAGGCAACCCGTGCTACCGCAGTGGCAGATCGGGCCGCTGCGGTCGGCGCAGATATGGCCGATGTCGCCTGCGCTGCCCATGCTGCCGCGGTGCACCAGCCCGTGGGAAATAACGCCTGCCCCGATGCCGGTGCCCACCTTCACGAACAGGAAGTTGTCCACACCTACACCCGCCCCAGCACGAAGCTCGCCCAGCGCCATGATGTTCACGTCGTTGTCGACAGACACCACTGCGTTCGGGAAAAGCTCGTGAAAGAAGTCGCGGATCGGGAAGTTCTCCCAGGCAGGCATGAGGGGCGGCGCCACCAGCATAGCGCGTGCGAAATCAACAGGCCCCGGCACGCCGACACCCACACCGACCACCTGCTCAGGGCGCAGACCCTGGCGGCGAAGCATCTCGAACACGCGGCGCTTGACCTCGCTCAGCAGAAGAGAAGGCTCACCGCGCACATCGGCCGGGCTGGTGCTCCGTAACAGCACCTGCGCGTTCAGGTCGGCCAGCGCCAGGTCAACGCTGGTCGCGCCGATATCCACACCCACGATGTAGCCTAGCTCATTATTGAGCTTCAGCAGGTGGGGCCGCCTCCCTCCCTGCGAATCGCCTTCGCCCACCTCGACCAGGAAGCCGCGCCCCATCATCCTGTTGACTATAGCCGTCACTTTAGGCCGCGACCAGTTCGTTATGCGCGCAATATCTGAGCGTGAAACGAAAGAATGCTTGCGAAGGGCATCTACCACCTGCGCCTCTTGTGCGTTGAGGTGTAACAAGGCGAGCGGCGATTCGGGTTCTCTGCCAATTTTCGCAGCGGTCATGACGCTTTTCCGATCCCTATTAGATCAAACTGGGTCAGGGGCACTAGAGACAATCAACAGCAACTACCGGCGGTCCAACATAATTCACAATTTTACCTAAGTATGTACAAGATATCAACAGATATGGTATCATCGGTCCAACTTGGGATCATTATAGCAGGCACAGTATAAGCCATTGAAAGTGCAAAGGCAATATGCGGGATCAGCAAGCGCGTGCGAATTACGTGACAAACGTGGGTTTTGAAGGCAGAATGCCCGCCGGTCCCGAAAATGCAACCATCTGGCACAACAGCGTATACTACCATTACAACCTTGAAAGGAGGCGAGCCAATGTAGGTTAGCTAAGTCCGCAGCGTTGCGGCACTTTGTGCTTCGAAACCTGAACTTAGTACTTCGTCATATCGAGATATGCGCAATATCTCGCGTTCCGTAACCAAAGGGAGGAAGTCTAAATGAACAAGAAGTTGTATGCCGCGATTATGGTGGCTACCATCTCCGGATCACTATTGGCCGGCTGCGGCGACACGGCCACAGCAGTGCCAACCGCCAACCCCACGAAGGCCAGTACCGTTGACGCCACGGCCACTAAGGGCACCACGGCTGCTGCCACGGTCACCACTGCCCCGGGCGCCAAGAAATTCACCATTGGCATCTCCAACCCCTTCATCAGCAGTGAGTACCGCACGCAGATGATCCAGGAGCTGACCGATACCAACAAGGAATACAAAGACAAGGGCATCACCAACGACCTGGTGATCGAAAGCGCCGACACTGACGTGCCCGGCCAAATTCAGCAGTTGCAGAACCTGATCAGCAAGGGCGTGGACGCCATCCTGGTGAACCCCGGCGACGTCAACGGCCTCAACGACACTCTGCAGGCAGCGGTTGCCAAGGGCATCCTGGTGATCTCTGTCGACCAGGAACTTGCGACCCCTAATGTATACAACGTGGGTATCGACCAGAAGCAATGGGCCGAGACCTCGGCTAAATGGCTAGCCACCAAACTGGGCGGCAAGGGCAACATCATCGAGATCGAGGGCTTCCCGGGCCACCCTGCTAACGTAGCTCGCATGAGCGGCGTGGATGAGGTGCTCAAGGCCTATCCCGACATCAAGGTACTGGGCAAAGACACAGGCAAATGGGACGAAGCAACAGGCCAGCAGGTCATGTCGAACTTCCTTGCCTCTTTCCCCAACCTCGACGGTGTATGGACCCAGGATGGTATGGCAATAGGCGCGATGCAGGCAGTGTTGGCAGCCAACCCCGCCAAGTTCCCTGCTGTCGTGCTTGAAGGACGCTGCCAGGCTCTGACACAGTGGTCGGATCGACTCAAGGTAGACCCCACCTTCGAGAGCATAGCCGTAGCCAACCCTCCGGGCGTTGCTTCTACGGGATTGCGCATTGCGGTTAACATGCTGCAGGGCAAGAAAGTGGACAAGACCAAGCTGGGCGGCACAAACGGCCTCTCCTTCGTACTTCCAGTACCTGTTACTGTGACCAAGGATAACTTCGCCAACGTTTACGCGACCCAGTGCAACGGCAAGCCTGCCTCCTACCTCCTCGACGGCATCATGTCGAACCAGGACGTTCAGCAGTTCTTCGCCAAGTAAATCCACGAGAGTCGTAGATCGTAAGTCACAGATCGTAAGTCACGGGTAGGCACTCATAACGGCTGTCTTCCGGCTTATGATCTACGACTTACGATCTACGACTCACACACTCTATGACGATATCGCTATCAGCTCACAACGTTGTGAAACGTTACGGGGGAGTGGTCGCTCTCTCGGATGCCAGCCTGGAGGTCCACTCCGGCGAGGTATTGGCGTTGATCGGCGCGAACGGAAGCGGTAAAAGCACACTCAGCAAGGTCATCAATGGAGTAGTTGCCTTCGATGGAGGGCAGCTACTCCTTGACGATCAACCGGCTCACTTCCCTTCGCCCCAGGCCGCGAAACGTCGGGGCATCTCGACGGTGTTTCAGGAGCTAAGCCTCGTCCCACAAATGACCGTGGCCGAGAACATCTGGCTTACACGCGAGCCGCGCCGCCAGGGAGGCTTTCTGGACCACCGGCGCGAGTACGAGGAGACCGAGCGCCTGCTTGCCATGTTCGAGGGCACGGTCAAGTCGAAACTTACGCCCGATATGCCGGTCACGGCCCTCTCGCCCGACGAGAAGCAGATCATAGAGATCCTGAAGGCTATCAGCTCCGATCCACGCCTGCTGATATTGGACGAGGCCACCGCTAGCCTTGATAGTCGCCAGGTGCAACGCCTTTTCGAGCTTGTCACCGCCTGGAAGCAAAGCGGCAAAGCGATAGTGTTCGTTTCCCACCGCATGGAGGAGATTTTCCAGGTCGCCGACCGCTACTCGGTCTTGCGCAACGGCAAAACTGTAGGCGAAGGCCTCATCAAGGACGCCACCACAAAGAGCCTGGTCGACCTGATGGTGCAGGAGGCCGCCGTACAAAACGTCGTACAGCGCGTGCGCCCTTCTGCCGCCGTCCTGCAGGAGCGCAAAGTCACGCTCGAAGTAAAAGACCTGCGGGCCGCAGCCTTGCATGGAGTCAGCTTCCAGTTGCATGAAGGTGAGCTGTTGGGGCTGGGAGGCCTCAAAGGACAAGGCCAGTACCCGTTGTTGCATGCCCTGTTCGGCGACATGGCCTATTCCGGCACTGTGCTCGTCAACGACGCTCCCGCACGCTTCAACCACCCGCGCGGTGCCATGCGCCGCGGCCTCGCCCTTGTGCCCGGTGAACGGGCCAGGGAAGGCCTGCTCCTGATCCGCTCGATACTCGAGAACTTCCAGATCCCCTCATGGAAAGAATATGGCTTCCCCCTGCGCATGGGCAAAGCACGCAAGGAAGCGAGCGATATGGCCAACGTGCTGACTTTGAAGATGCCCGGCATCGACGCGCCCGTGAGCAGCCTGTCGGGAGGCAATGCGCAGAAGGTGGTCATCGGCAAATGGCTCTTGCGCAATCCTCATTTGCTCATGCTCGACGACCCAACTAAAGGCATAGACGTATCGGCCAAAGCCGATTTCTACAAGCTGCTGGCCCAACTATGCGATGAAGGCAAATCTGTCCTGCTATACAGCAGCGACGACGAGGAATTGATCGGCCTCTGCGACCGCATCCTGGTGATGCACGACGGCCGGATCAAGTCGGAACTATCGGGCGCATCGCTCACGCGGGCCAACCTCATAGCCGCCAGCCTGGGCGCTTCCCAGGAGACGGCAACATGAGCCTCCGCCGTCTCGACCTGTTCCGCAGGCCCTTCTTCTTTTCCCTGCTGCTGCTCCTCCTGACCATCCTCGTCAACTTCATCCTGCAGCCCGACCTGCTCACTCCCTCCACCCTTAGCGGCAACATGCGCGTGTTCCTGCCCCTGATCCTGGTGGCGGTCGGCCAGTCTGTCGTAATCCTCGGTGGTGGGATTGACATCTCGGTGGGCGCTATAGTGTCTATCGTGAATGCGCTGCTGGCGACCCAGATCGGCTTGCAGGGCGACCCCGGCAAGGCCACCCTGCTAATTATCGCCTCGATGTTCGTGGGCATGGCTGCGGGGGCCGTCAACGGCTTCTTCGTGGCGATTCTGCGCCTCCAGCCCATAATCACAACCTATGCAACCAGTTTCCTCTTTGCGGGACTGGCGCTGTTTATCTTGCCCACACCGGGCGGGGGGGTGCCCTCAGGCTTCACGGCCTTCTACAGGGACGCCGCGCTGCTGGGCCTGCCCATCGCCTTCTACATAATTGGGCTAATCCTGCTCGGCTGGTACGGCCTGCGCCAGCGACGCTACGGGCGCTACCTGTACGCGGTCGGCGGCAAGGCTAGCGCCGCCTACGAAACAGGCGTGCCTGTCAGCGCGGTCCAGTTCAGCACCTACGTCATCTCAGGCTTCATGGCCGCGCTGGGAGGGGTGGCTATTACTTTCCTCACGGGGTCGGGCAACGCGCAGGTGGGCGACTCCCTTACTCTCCCCGCCATAACAGCCGTGGTGATAGGCGGCACGGCCCTCAGCGGAGGCACGGGCGGCATCGGCGGCGCGATCATCGGCGCGCTGATTATCGGCTTGCTTCGCAACATCATCTCCTTCGCCCACATAGATACCTGGTGGCAGACCTTCGTGAATGCCGCGATTATTGTGCTGGCGCTGGCTATACCCGGCATCCTGAGCCTGATTCGCCGGTCCCGCGAATTGCGCGAAACACACAGGGGGCGCGTATGAGACGCATCTCGATCTCCCCACCGCTGGCCGCTGTGTCGCTGGCGGTCATCCTGTTCCTGCTCAGCGGCCTTCTGCCCAACGGCTACGGCAGCAACCTCGACGTAGCCATGGCTCAGGCCACCAACATCCTGCGCCTGGCCGTCTTCCTCGGCGTTATCGCAGCCGGGCAAACGCTCGTTATTGCAAGCGGAGGCGAGGGCATCGACCTCTCGGCGGGCGCCGTAGTTACGCTTACCGCCATTGTCGCCTACACCATCGTCAACGGCCAAAACGAGAATGTGCCGCTGGCTTTGCTGGCGGTTGTGGTCGTTGGTGCGCTCGTGGGGCTTGCGAACGGCATCGGCATCATGTTCCTGCGGATATCGCCCCTCGTCATGACGCTGGGAATGGCTGGAGTTGTGACGGGCCTGATCCTTGTGCTGACGCACGGCAGCGTCACGGGAGCCATAGCGCCTATTATGACCCAGCTCATAGCCCGTCCCGTGTTCCTGGGCATCCCGGGCGCGATCATTATCTGGGTGATATTCGGCGCGCTTATGTGGCTGTTGCTGCAGCGCACCACGTTCGGCAAGAACCTGTTCGCTATCGGCACAAACCGCGTGACGGCCCGCCTGTCGGGCGTGAATGTGACGGGCATGGTGCTGGGCACGTACGCCCTGGCGGGGCTGCTGGCCGGCCTGGGAGGCTTTCTGGTGGTGGGCAACACGGGCGTCGTCCATATCCGCATTGGCGACCCCTTCCTCTTCCCTTCGATTGCAGCTGTGGCCGTCGGAGGCACTCTATTGTCGGGCGGCAAGGGCAGCTATTTCGGCACAATGGCGGGCGCTCTCGTACTGACCTTGATCACGAGCCTACTGACCACCATGCAGATGCCCGAATCAATACGCGAGATGGTGCTAGGCGCCACACTGCTGATCATGATCTCCATTTACGGCAGAGAGCGGGGCTTCAGGCAGTAAGACGAGTCGTAGATCGTAAGTCGCTGATCGTAAGTTGTCGGTCGTCCGCCGTCCTGGTGCGCCGCTCAGGCTCACTGCGCCGTCCATCCCGCATCAACAGGCAACGCCACTCCCGTGACGAAGCGCGAGTCATCCGACGCTAAGAACAACGCCACGTCGGCCACTTCTTCTGGCGTGCCCAGCCTGCCCACCAGGGGCTGGCGCTCTCGCATCGAGGCCACGATCTTGTCGTCGGTCTGGGCGCGCAGGCTCATATTAGTGGCGATCAGGCCCACGCAGAGGGCGTTGCACCTGATATGCTGTGGCGCGTAATGCACTGCTATGGCGCGGGTCAGGCCAATTATGCCCGCTTTAGCAGCTGCGTATGCGTGGGTGGCGAAGTCCTCTCCGCCGCCGACCAGACCTAGAACCGACGACAGGTTGATTATCGAGCCGCCGCCGGACGCCACAAGCGCGGGGACCCCGTACTTGCAGCAGAGGAAGACGTTGGTCAGGTTCATATTAAGCGTGGCGTTCCACCCAGCCAGCGTGCATTCCGCGACAGGCCCATCCCCCAGAGAGCGGCCACTGCCACCCCCGCCGTTGAACATCACGTGCAGCCCGCCGAACGCAGCGAGCGTTTCGTCCACCGCCCGCTGCACATCGCTTTCACTCGTCACGTCGGCTTGCACACCGATTGCGCGACCGCCCTCAGCCTCGATCCGGCGCACTGTCTCGTGCAGCCTCTCAGGCGTGCGCGATACCGCCGCCACGAGCGCGCCATCTGCCGCGAAGCGCAGCGCGACCGCCCGCCCCATGCCGCTCCCGGCCCCGACCACGAAAGCAACCTTATTCTCTAGCCGCACGTTCTCCCTCCCTGAGTCGTGATAAGTGACCGGTGACCAGTGACCAGAAGTGATAAGTGATAAGTGGTCCGTCGTCGGTCGTCCGTAGTCCGTCGTCTTACTGGTCACTGGTCACTGGTCACTGGTCACTGGTCACTCCAAGCTCTGCTCGCACGAGGCGCGTGCCTTCCACCATAGCGGAGAGCTTCGCTTTAGTGGCCCAGCGTGCGGTCTGGCTGAAGCCACAGTCGGGCACTATCGTGAGCTTCTCGGCGGGCACGTATTCGAGCACCTTCCTGATGCGCTCGGCCACATCTTCCGGCGTTTCGATGTAGTAGTTTTTCACGTCTATCAGGCCGACGGCGATCTCCTTGTGGGCCGCTATCTCGCCGCACAAAGACAGCTCTGCCATCTCGCGGTTGGCGAACTCCAGGACAAGCTGGTCCACGTTGAATTGCAGCATCTGGTCCAGTACGGGCACATAGGTGCGCTTGGCGAGAGGGCGGCCCACGTAGTTACCGAAGCACAGATGCGCTGCCAACCTCACCTCGATCCCCTTCACTGCCGCATTGAACAGGCCCGCGAAGTCTACGGGCGCATCGGGGTGAATAGCGGGCGAAGGCTCATCTATCTGGATGAAGTCGGCCCCGGCCTCGACCAGCCTGTGCAATTCCGCATTGAGAAGCTCTGCAAACGCCCATGCTATCTCGATACGGCTGGAGTACACGCCCCCGGTTATAAGGCGACCTGAGAGCGTGTAGGGGCCGGGGAGGGTCACTTTGAGAGGCTTTCGGGTGCGGGTGCGAGCATACTGGTATTCCTCCACGACTCCCAGGCCGTGGGGTGCCGTAAAGGGTTCCAGCACCTCGAACCTGTGCTGCTGGTCGTGGCCGGGCGCTCCCTTCTTGCGCACCGGGTCCCACGCCTTCAGGCCGGTGAGGTGACTGTAGAACTCGGCGGTGAAGAAGCCTGCCCTCCTCATCTCACCGTCAGAGATAACGTCCACGCCCGCGTCTTCCTGGTCGCGTATGGCTGTGTCCACCGCGTCGTTCAGCGCCTCTTGCAGGTCTTCGGGGCCAAACTCGCCGTTGCGTGTCGCGTCTAGAGCGACCGAAAGCCACCCCGGCCAGGCATAAGAGCCGATCACACTGGTCGGCAAGATAGGCAGCGAATCGGAGGTCTGAGGTCGTAAATCGTCAGTCATCAGAGTTCCCTTCAAGGACAGTCGCCCTCACTTATCACTTTTCACTTATCACGCAGCTTTCGTTTGCTGCTCATCGTATATGATTGCGCCGTTCTCCACCAGTCGCGCCTGTAGTGAGGCCACATTTAGGTCGCGGGGGTCCACCCTTTGCTCGACGCACAGCGCGGCCGCAGTGCCAGCCGCCTGTCCCATCGCCATGCACTGCGCCATCGAGCGGCAACTGGCGTGGGCCTCGTGCGTGGCGGAGAAGCAGCGCCCCGCCACCAGCACGTTATCCAGCTTGAGAGGTATCAGAGTGCGGAACGGTATGTCGTATACCCCGCTGTCGGGCACATAAACCCATTTAGTGTCCCTGCCGCCGTGGTGGTCCTCCACGGGCGCGCCGCACTGTCCGACGCTGTCCTTAAACTTGCGCGCACCCAGCACGTCGTCTATCGTGAGCCTGTACTCGCCGTACACGCGCCTGCTCTCGCGGATTCCCACCTGCGTGCTGAGAGCCACAAGCTGAGCCTCGCCATAGCCGGGCACACGGTCTTTCAAGAAGCGAATGTACTCGCGCACCTGCTTGCGCCCCTCGATTTCGGCCTCGGTCAGAGAAACCGGGTCCGTAGGGTCATAGCCTTCCAGCCGCGTCATGATCCCCAGCATGCCCCCGGCAACAGGCGTGCGGTGGATGCTCCCTTCTTCGCGAGGCAGATGGTAATCGCCCGACGCGTTCGCCTCGCTCATCAGCGCGTGCAACCTGGCCTTCGGCACTGAGGTCGCCACCTGCACGTTCACATTGGCCAGCCGGAAGGTCGTAGTGAGGGTCTGTGCGGCTTCCAATTCGCCCGCGCGCTCATAAGGCGCACCCGCCCTGAAGCATACGTCCGCATCGCCCGACGCGTCCACTACCTGCTTGGCGTCAATACGCATCAGCCCGCGCTTGCCGTCCACCACGACGCCTTGCACCCTGCCGTCGCCCGTCACTATCACGTCGGTGCAGATTGAGTGATAGAGCAGCTGTACCCCCGCCTCGGTCGCCAGGTCTTCCCACACCATCTTGAGCGACTCCGGATCATAGGTCACGCCTGTGCCCGCGCCGTAAGTGTTGGGTCGCAGGAAGGCCGCGTCCATGCTCATGAGGCGCGCCACCACGCCGTCGGGCACTCCGCCCACCACTTTCTTTATCACGCCGGGCGTGTAAAATCCGTAGAAGGTGTCGAGCACGCCGGTGCTGATGCCACCCATGAAGCCGTATCGCTCTACAAGCATAGTGCGCGCACCCAGCCTTGCAGCAGAGATTGCAGCCGTACTGCCTGCCGAGCCTGCCCCCACCACCAGCACGTCCACCTCTGCCAGCCGGGGCAGCGTCGAGTAGAAAACCTGCGCTGTGTCCATCTTGCTGATTGCCAACTTTCTAACCACCTGCCTGCTTCGGGCTGATGTGAATCGTGTACGTGTACTTGTCGCCACGGTTGGCGACCACCGACATATACAGGGGCTTATTCGCCGCGTCAAACGTCACGCGCGTGACCTGCAATAAAGGCGACCACGCGGGAACTCCCAGCATCCCGGCCTCCCACTCGCTGGCAGAACGCGCCTCCACCCTGTCTTCCGCGCTCACAGGCACTATCCCTCGCGCCGCCAGGGTGGCATAGAGCGAGTCATCAAGCAGCCCTTGCGCGTGCAGCCCGGGCACCAACGACAGAGGGAGATAGTTAGTCATCAGGCACACGGGCTCGCCATTAGCGGAGCGCAACCGCCTGATCACCACCAGTTGCTCGCCTTCGCTCAGGTCGAGCGCGGCCCGCAGTTCGCTGCTCGGCTCGATGAGGTCCATCTCCGAGTGGATGCTACCCGGCTCGTAGCCCAGCGTGCGCATTTGCTCGGACCACGAGACAAGCTGGGGGAGCTCCTGGGCAATCGTGGGTTGGCGAACAAAGGTGCCGCGTCCCTGCTGCCGCACGATTACGCCCTCGGACACCAATTCGTCCAGCGCGCGCCGCACGGTGATCCTGCTCACCCCGAACCGCCGCTCAAGCTCGCCTTCGGTTGGCAGAGCATCGCCCGGCTTCATGTCGGCCTCGATTGCGCGCTCAAGGCTTCGCTTCACCTGTGCGTACAGCGGCAGTGCGCTGTCCCGCTCGATCTCCTCAGCATTCATATCTTGCTCCGGACGACGGATCCGATCACCCCTTCTCGCTACCCTCTAAGGCAGAGACTTGCTATAATTCAGAGTAATATCCAGGTCGGCAGGCTCCTACTGCATTGCCTGAACAATCGTTGTCACGGCAAAGACCTGGGACAACCGGCCCGATCAGCCGCGCCGAGCCTCGTCCTTTGGTTGACGCATATTCATTATAACATTATAATAACATAATCTTTAGTGGGTGGCTAGGCTTTATGACACACTACGTGCTCGGCCTCGATATTGGCGGCACCAAGACCTATGCTTCACTGGCAAATCTCGATGGCGAGCTGCTGGCTGAAGAGCACGCGCCCACCGTTCGATGGATGGGCCAGCCTGACTACGGGCAGCAGTTTGTGCGCCTGCGTGATGCCCTGCTGCTTCGCACCGGACTGCCCGCAGAGGAGATAGAGGCTGTAGGCGCGGCTGTCGCCGGAATCATGACTCCACAGACCAATCTGGTCGCCATGTGCCCCAATATTAGCGATAATGACTTCGACCTTCAGGAACTGATGGAAGACGCACTGGGCGTCTCGGCTCACATAGAGAACGACGTCAACCTGGCTGCTGTGGGCGAACACTGGAAGGGCTCGGCACATGACTGCCCCAACTTCGTTTTTCTCGCCATTGGCACAGGCATCGGGGCGGGTGTCTTCATCAACGGCCAACTCTACAGGGGCGCACATAACGCAGCCGGCGAGGCAGGCCACCTGTATGTACACGGTCCGGAGAGGATGGGCCCCGACGGACTGGGGGTGCTGGAGCGGCGCGCATCCGGCAGGGGCATTGCCAAGCTGGCACGCGGGCGGCTCGCCCGGAACACGTTGCCGACCGAGCTAGAGGAAGGCGACACGAGCGCGGGCGCTGTGCTGCGGGCAGCAGCCAGGGGCGACTTGCTCGCAACCGAGGTGCTGGAGGAGACGCTGACCACCCTCTCGCTGGGGCTGGCGAACATCGCCTTCCTGTTCGACCCCGAAATGATCGTGATAGGAGGAGGAGTGGGCAGCACGGGCGAAGCGTTGCTATCCCCTCTCAGAGAGCGACTGGCCGCGCTACTTGTACACCCCGTCGCGCCCAGGCTGGAGCTCTCACAACTGGGAGTAAAGGCCCAACTGTATGGCGCCGTACGCTACGCGCTCGATTATACCGGTCATGAGCTTGCCGGAAAACAATCGTAAAGGAGACCTATATGAAACTTGGTTTTATGTCGGCCTGTTTGCCTGAGCTATCGCTCGAAGAGTTGGTGGCGTGGGCCTCCGGAGAGGGCTTCGGTATGCTGGAGCTAGCGGTGTGGCCCCATGGGCAGAAAGAGCGCCGCTATGCAGGCACTTCGCACATCGACGTGGCCAACCTCACTCCCGGCAAGGCCAGCGAGATACGCGGCCTATTCGATGCGCACAATATGCAAATCTCATCGCTCGGCTACTACCCGAACTACCTCGACCCGCACCAGGAAGTGCGCGATATGGCGCTCTCCCACATCAAGAACGTGATCAAGGCGGCAGGCATGCTGGAGGTGGGCGTGGTGGGAACTTTCGTGGGGCGCGACCCCAAAGTGGGCGTGCCGGATACTCTCAAGGAGTTCCAGCAGATGTTCGGCCCGCTGTGCAAGTACGCAGCCGACAACAACGTGAAGATAGCCATCGAGAACTGCCCCATGCTCTACCCTGATACCTGGCCGGGCGGCACCAATGTGGCGACCTCGCCCGCGATCTGGCGGCAAATGTTCGAGATGGTGCCGGCAGACAACCTGGGCCTCAACCTGGACCCTTCGCACCTGCTGTGGCAGTGGATCGACGCTGCGAAGTGCGTCCGCGAATTCAAGGATAAGCTGTTCCACGTGCATGCCAAGGACGCGGTAGTTGACTACGAAAAGCTATATCAGACAGGTGTCTTCGGTTTCGGTTGGCGCATAGACAAACTGGCCGGAATGGGCGATGTGGACTTCAAGCGCTTCATCGGGGCGCTCTATGACGTGGGCTATAACTACGTGGTCAGCATCGAGCACGAAGACCGCGCCTTCGAGGGCACAGTAGAAAAGGTCGAGCGCGGCCTGCTGCTGTCGAAGCAGCTACTCGAGCAGTATATCGTCTGACGACGGACGACGGACGACGGACGACGTTTAGAGCGGGTCAGGCCACGGCGATTTTTGTCGCGACAAAAAAGTCGTCGGTCGTCCGTCGTCCAAGAAAGGAACCCACAATGACGGTCAAAATAGGTATGCTCGGCAGCGGCTTCGTTGCCAACTTCTATATGCTGGGGCTGAAGAACCTCACCGGGTACGAGCTAACGGCGGTCTGCTCGCCCAGGATGGAGAACGCGCGCAACTTCGCCGAGCAGTGGGGTTACGCCGACGTGCTGACCGACAACAAGGAGCTTGCGGCCCGGGGCGACATCGACCTCGTTATCCTGGCGCTACCGAACTACGCCCACAAAGACGCGGCGCTTCTGATGGCGAAGCACAATAAGAACATGGTGTGCACCAAACCGCTGGCGCGCACGGGTGCAGAAGCCGAAGAGATACGCGATGCTGCCCGTGCGGCAGGCGTGATGGACGGCTACGCCGAAACAGAGGTCTTTAGCCCTGCTGTCATGAAGGCGCAGGCGTTCATACAAGCAGGCGGCATAGGCAAGGTGCTATCGGTGCGCTCACGCGAGGCCCACTTCGGCCCACACTCGCCCTGGTTCTGGGACCCTGAGCTTTCGGGCGGCGGCGCGTTGCTCGATATGGGCTGTCACTGCGTGGAGGCGGCGCGCTACTTCATCGGCAAAGAGAACCCCGTCGTAGAAGTGATGGCCTGGGGCGACACTCTCCTGCACGACACTAAGGCCGAGGACAACGCCGTGATGCTCATGCGCTTCGCCGACGGCCAGCTGGCCCAGGCCGAGGTAAGCTGGACCTCACGCGGCGGGCTCGACCTGCGCAACGAGGTCTACGGCACCGAAGGCGTCATCTTCACCGATGTGACGCGCGAGACGCCGATCAAGGTCTTCTCGCGGCCGGGAGCGGGCTACGTGGTCGAGAAGGCCGAGAGCGAAACGGGCTGGCTCTTCCCGCCCATTGATGAAGCTTACACGTACGGCTACCAGGAGGAGATGCGACACTTCCTTGAGTGCGTGCAGAACGGTGAACGCCCTCGCGAAAACTTCGACGACGGCCTGGTAGTGAACAGACTGCTCGACGCGGCTTACGTCTCGATGAAGAGCAAGAAGTGGGAGGCGGTCGATCTGTAGGCGCGCCAACGAGGGGCTGTCATGCTAACGGTGCTGGGCACGACCACAGTGGACATTTTCATCCGGGGCGTGGATGCCATGCCCGAACAGGGCGACGGCGAGTTCTCGAACAGGTCGCTGGTGTGGCTGGACAGGCCGGTGCTGCCCACGCTGGGAGGTAACGGGGCTAACGCTGCCTACGCCGCCGGCGCCCTGGGCGAAGATGTGCGCCTGTGGAGCTGCATAGGCGCCGACCCTTTCGGCGACATGGTGCTGGGCTGGCTCAAAAGCCGCAGCGTAGGCACGGCTGATATGCACATATCAACAAGCGCCGGGACGTCCACGACCGTAGTGGTTACCGACCGCAATTTGCAGCGCAACAGCTTCCACTACCCCGGCCCCGTGAGCGAGTTCGCACCCGGAGGTCACACGTTGGCGGGCAGAGAGGGCGACTGGCTGCTTGTGACGGGTTACCCACTGCTTGAGAGGTGGCGAGGCGACGGGGCTCGCGCTCTGCTTGGCAACGCGCACAGCATCGGCGCACGCACAGCCCTCGACATTGGGCCGATGATAGGCGCGCCTCTTACGGCAGAAGAGCTGGAGCCGCTGCTGCCCGCGGTGGAGGTGCTATTCTGCAACGAGTTCGAGCTTGGCGAGGTGGCGAGCCTGGAGTGGGCGCAGGGGGCCCGGTGGGCTTTGTCGGCAGGGGCGCAGATAGTGGTAGTCAAGCGGGGAGAGCACGGGGCGTCGATCATCTCGGCGGAGAGCGCGCAGATCGACGTGCCGTGCTTCCCGGTAAAGGCGATTGGTACGGTTGGCGCGGGCGACAGCTTCGACGCGGGCTTCCTCTATGCTTACGACCGCGGCTCTTCCCTTGAGGAGAGCGCACGCTTCGCCAACGCAGTGGCCGCGCTCGTGGTCAGCGCGCCGAGGGGCATCCTGGATGCGCCCGATGCGGACGCGGTGCAGGCGTTCCTCGCAAACGAGAATCATAGACAGGAGTAACAAGCCTTGAAGGACAACAATTCGGATAACATGCAGCCCGCGCTCGATTACCTGGCCGCCTCGCAGGAGATACTGCGGAAGGTACATGATACGCAACTGGACAAGATAGCCGAGGCGGCGCATCTGTGCGCACAATCCATCTCCAAGGGAGGACTGGTACATTTATTCGGCACGGGCCATTCGCGCATGGCGGTGGAGGAGATGTTCCCTCGCTATGGCAGCTTCCCCGGCTTCAACCCCATTGTAGAGTTGTCGCTGACCAACCATACAGGCGTGGTGGGCGCGAACGGCCAGCGCCAGGCGATGTTCCTGGAGCGCATTGAGGGCTTCGGCGAAGTGATACTGGGCAATTTCACGTTTGGCCCGGACGACATTATGATGGTCTTTTCGACCAGCGGCACGAATGGCGTGGTGGTTGACGTGGCATTAGGCGCGAATCGGCGCGGCATGCCCGTGATAACGGTCACGGCCCTGGAATACAGCAAGGTGCTGCCCGTAAGGCATTCGTCGGGCAAGAAGCTGTCGGACATAGGAGACATCAATATAGACAACTGTGCGCCCATCGGCGACTCGATGGTGCACGTGCGGGGCGTGGATGTGCCCGTTGGCCCCGGCTCGACCATAGGCAATACAGCAGTGGTGAACTGCATCAAGTGCCTGGTAGCACAGGAGCTAGCCGACCTCGGACAGCCTCCCCTGGTGCTGGCAGGCTCCTATGTAATGGGCACGGAAGCCTCGGCCCAGCGCTTCGAGGACGTGTACAACGACCACAGGGAGCGCACGCGCAGGATGTAGGTCGCTGTGCTGCGCTACGCGAATTCTTAATTTTGAATACTTAATTCTTAATTGAGGACGATCCGCGCCATGGGTTGAGGCGTCCGATTTTTGTCGCGACAAAAATATCTGTGTTCAGCAACAGGAGGTTTGCATGGAAGCTGGGTGCAACAGGCTGAAGGGAAAGGTGGCGATCATTACGGGCGGTGGCGCGGGGATTGGCGAAGCCAGCTGTACGCTATTTGCCGATGAAGGCGCACAAGTAGTGGTGGCCGAGGTCAACGACCGGGATGGGCGAGCGGTTGCCGACGCCATCAACAAGGGCGGGGGGAGCGCGCATTTCGTCCATTGTAATGTTGCGGTAGAGGAAGATGTGGTGGCGCTGGTGGAGGAGACTCTGCGCGTGTATGGGACTATAGACGTGCTCGTGAACAACGCGGGGATCGTGCTGCTAAAGAACGCGCTCGACACGAGCCTGGACGAGTGGAGCAATATCGTCAACATCAACCTGAGAGGTGTGTGGCTCTGCAGCCGCTATGCCCTACCCACAATGCTCGCCAAAGGCAAAGGCTCGATAGTGAACATCGCCAGCGTGCACGGCCTGCAAACCCTGAAGGACATGACCGCCTACGCCTCGACCAAAGGTGGAGTGCTCGCCATGACGCGCGCAATGGCCCTCGACCACGCGCCCAGGGTGCGGGTGAACTCGATCCTACCCGGCTTCATCGCGACGAACATGTGGCAGAAGGTGCTGGACACCACCGGCGACCCTGAGCAGCTAACCAGAGAGACAGTCGCACTGCAACCAATGGGCAGGCTAGGCAAGCCGATGGACATTGCGAAAGGCGCGCTCTTCTTCGCCTCGGACGAGTCGGAGTGGATCACGGGCACATCTCTGACCATAGACGGCGGCATCACGGCGCGCTTCCACAATTGAACGAGTCGTAGATCGTAAGTCGCTGATCGTAAGTCCGAGGGCCGGCAGCCAAATTCTTGTCGCGACAAAAATGCACCCTTGTGTACGATACGTGACTTACGATCTATGACTTACGATCAGCGACTTCGTCCCACCGCTCAGCGTGCATCAAATATATCGCTAACTTGCACGCTGAAGTCGGGCAGCAATGCGGACGTAGCCGCTTCGCCGCGCCGGAACACTCTTTCCCCTGCGTACTCCGCCACGTCGTCTGCCAGGCTGAGGACCGTGACCGTTTCGTCCGTGGGATTGACGATCCAGTACTCAGGTATGCGCCCTTCCGCATAATCAGCCCGCTTCACAATCGTGTCGCGCTGTGGGTCGTCGGCGCTGACGATCTCTATGACCATGTCGGCCCCAAGCCAGTATGCATTCTGCCTGCGCGGGTCGTCCGCGTCGAGCAGCACCATGAGGTCAGGCTCACGGAACTTGCCCTCCCGGATGTGGAGGCGCAGAGCAGCAAAAAGAATCACTCCCCCAATCCGGTCCATGTAGGGGAACAGCAAACGATACAGAAAGGCGATGATGACCTGATGCTTATCGGTAGGCACGGGCAATAGCTCCAATTCCCCATCGGTGAACTCAAGAAGGCGGTTAGTATGGTCGGTGAGGCGGACGTACTGCTCCACCGTCCACGTACCCTGGAGTGTGTCCGAGCCTTCTATGACAGCGCCATCAGACGTGATGAGCCGCATCGTTTGTGTAGATATATCGATAGCCAACCTGGTTCTCCTGGTGGGTCCGAGGTGCGGAATGCCTTGTCGACAGTATATCATGTGCCCGTGCCTGGCACCAACACCAGGCGTATTACGGCATCAGGCCACGACCGATATTTTTGTCGCGACAAAAATCTCTACCCCTACTCGTCCCTACGCTTCGGTCGGAACAGGGGCGGGGACGGGCGGCTGCACAAACGTCGAGGGCAGATCGACCGTGAACTGCGTGCCGTGGCCAACAGCGCTCTGCACGTTTACTTGCCCGCCGTGCAGTTCCACTAGCTGCTTCACTATCGCCAGGCCAAGCCCGCCGCCCGCGCCCTCTTCGTGCGAGCGCGAAACGTCGCCCCGCCAGAAGCGGTTGAAGATGTAGGGCACGTCCTCATCGGCGATGCCGCTGCCCGTGTCGCTCACTATGACGCGCACACCGCCCTCGATGGGCTCGCCAATCAGCGTGATAGTACCGCCCGCAGGGGTGTGGCGCAAGGCGTTGCCCACGAGGTTGGCAAGCACCTGATTGAGCCGCATGGCATCCGCATCAATCACGCCTGACGCGGCCTTGTCTTGCTCCGACATGCCGGCAGCCCCAGGTTCGGGCGACGAGGCAAAGTGGGACGTGTCGACCTGGAGGCTGACCCCAGCTTCCTCGGCCTGGGCGCCGAAGCTGGTTGTGACGTCGGCCAGCAGTTCGCCCACGTTCACCTGTTCTTTGTGAAGCTGCAAATAGCCCGACTCGGCCAGCGACAGGGTGCGCAGGTCCTCTATAAGGCGAGAGAGCAGGTGCGTTTCTTCCAGCAGCATCTCGATATGCTCCCGCGTCGGCTCGTATACGCCGTCGAGGATTCCTTCGAGATTGCCCTGAATGATATGGAGGGGCGTGCGGAGGTCGTGGGCTACGTCTGCGGTGAGGTTGCGCCTGTCGTCCAGCGTGCGCTGCAGCTCGTCGAGCATGCGGTTGAAGGTTTGCGATAGTTGCGCGAAGTCGTCGCCTGCACGCTCGGCAGCGTCTTCAGGCACGCGCACGCTCAGGTCGCCGCCCGCAACTGCGTCGGCTACCGACATGACGCGCGCCAGGGGCCGGGCAATATTCACGAAGGCGATGCGCGCTATCCCCGCGCCCAGCAAGGGGAGACCCACAGCCAGGCCGATTCCCACGATCCACACCAGCAGCGCCGAGTCGTGGTTGCCGCCGAGCAGGCTGGTGAAAACCAGCGTCAGAATGCCCACGCTGCCTGCTACCAAGACGAGGAAGCCGACGAACGCCAGCAACAGGCGCTTGAAAAGACTATGCTGCCTCTTGCGCCATTCCTGCCGGTGGGCAGTCCACGTCCTGGCGTCGGTCCACCAGGGCTGCGGGTCTGCTATCTCCCAGGGGTTCGGATGAGCCTGGGCCTGCACTTGCCAGAGGTCCGGCTCGGCCGCATCGTGCTGCTCGCTGCCACCCATCCGGCGTCCGGGGCCGCGCCCGCGATGTTGGTGATGCCTGCGGCCGAATTGCCTCCGCGCCTGCTCCATTTGGAGCATCTGGGTGCGCCAGGCCGTCCACGCCATACGCTCCATCTGCTCGGGCGACATAAAGGGGCTGGGCGCTTCAAGCGGGGGCCACTGCGGGTGCTGTCCATATTGGGGACGCTGGGGCCATTGGGAATACGAGGAGTGGTCGGTGGTGGCCTGCCCGCTCTCTTCGGGGCTGCCTGGTGCGGGGTCAGGGTGGGGGTGCCTCGCATGGGAATCATGACGGTCTTCGGGATGCCCCGGAGCATACCTGTTGAACCCCCGACCTCTGAAGTGCCAGTCGCGCCCACGGCCTGAATACTCACCTCTGCCGGATCGTCTGCGGCGGTCATGGTCATGCTCACGGCGTCGGTCGTCCGCCGTCGGTCGCCCGTCATCCACTCGTCCATCGTCCACCGGTCCGCTCATGGCTGGACCTCGCTGTTGAACTTATAGCCGATCCCGTAGATCGTGAGCACGTATCTGGGGTCCGAGGGGTCGTCTTCGAGCTTCTGGCGCAGGTTCTTGATGTGGGCGTCCACGCTGCGGGCAAAACCGTCGTAGGACATGCCGTAAAGGCGGTCGAGCAACTGCTCGCGGGAGAAGACCTGGCCGGGGTGCTGGGCCAGCACGGACAGGAGGGTGAACTCGCTGGGCGTGAGGTGGATGGTCTGGCCCTGGCGCGTGACGTGGTGGCCGGCCAAATCGACTTCCAGGTTTCCCGCGCGTATCAGGCCCGACCCGCGAACCTCGCCTTGAGCGCCGCCTGCCCGCCGCAACACGGCCCGCACCCTGGCGACCAGCTCGCGAGGCGAGAAGGGCTTGGTAACGTAGTCGTCCGCGCCCAGTTCCAGCCCGATCAAGCGGTCGGCCTCGGTGTCGCGGGCAGTGAGCATGATTATCGACACGTCGGAGTCGCGGCGCAAAGTGCGGCAGACATCAAGACCGTCCATGTCGGGCAAGCGCAGGTCGAGGACGACCAGGTCGGGGCGCTCGCGGCGAGCCGAAGAGATGGCAGTAGTGCCGTTGTCGGCGGACGCCACTCGGAAGCCCGCCTGCTCAAGGTAGTCACGCGCCAATTTGACGATCTTGGGTTCGTCGTCCACGACCAGTATCAGTTCGTTCATTTTGGGTATTATACGGGATATGTGATAAGTGATAAGTGAGGCACGACACTTCTTTTGTCGCGACAAAAGCCACTTATCACTTATCACTTTTTAGGCTACACCTCGTTGGAGGTTTCTTGCTCTTGCCGGCCTTCTGCTTGCTCAGACCAGCCTGGGCCCCAGCCGCGCCTACCCCAGCCGCCCGGGCCTCTATGGCCAAAGTCGCCGTGGTTGCCATGCTCGCCGTGCTGCCAGTGATGGCCGTGATGGCCACCGAAGCCGTGAGGACCGGGACGCCCGCCGAAGCCGGGACGCATGCCTCTAAATAGCATGCCGGGGCCGAAGCCGCCGAAGCCTCGGCCAAAGCCCATGGCGCGCAGTTTCTCTTTGTCGCCCTTGATCTCGATGCGGTAGCCGTCATCCGTTTCTGTAATTGTTATCTGGTGAATTATCTTCTCTGACATTTCTGTTTGTCTCCTTGTGTATATGCCATTCGGCACTTTAGTTTTCCTGTTTATCGCGCTTATTTTCTCAAGCCTACGAGACTATTATGCGGCAAGATTATGAGGAAATTGTGAGCATGGCGTGCTCAGGCTGTGTAGATGTTTGGGGCTGGCCACCACGCCCCTTTTTGGTGACAGCACCCTGGGAGGATGGAAATAGACCTACCCCCGGCACCTCCTTGTATGGCTGGAGCGGCAGGGGCAGATTCTTGTCGCGACAAAAATGCGCGCAGTCTACTGCCCGGAAAGCAGAGCACCAGGCTGCCGGTGGCTCACTTGTCATTTATCACGCCTCAACCCGCATCTTGACAGGCGCGCCCTTTTGCCCGTACACTGGATCTACAAGTTGATACAGAACAGACTTTGAACAGCGCTAGTAGTCAGCCAGGCGAGTCGTCAGAGAGCCGGAGAGGGTGGAAACCGGTGTCGGCGCGGCGGATGAATGGAGTTGGGAGTCGCATACCGAACGTGAAGCAAGTAGGCTATGCCGGACACTCCACCGTTACCAGGGAGCGGGATATCGGCGGTTTTAGCTGCCAAGCAGCATTACCAGGTATCCGCAGAGCGTCGCACTCGCGGCGAAACTAGGGTGGCACCACGAGGATCATGTCCTTCGTCCCTTGCGGATGGAGGGCTTTTTGATTCCCCTCGGACGAGTCGTAGATCGTAAGTCTCAGATCATAAGTCGGACGACCGAGCAGAGATGATGTATGACTTACGATCTACGATCCGTGACTTACGACTCATTGGGAGGCCACCTTGCATAACGCTGTTTCTCTGAGCATAGACGCATTTCGTGAGCTATCACAGCAGCATGAGGGCGATGCGACCGATCGGACCACGCCATATACCCTGATCAGCAGGCACATGCCCGCCGACCTCGACACGCCCGTGGCGGCCCTGCTCAAATTGAGGCGCGGTGAGCACTCCTTCCTCCTTGAGAGCGTGGAGCGTGGGAGCCAGGTGGGGCGCTACTCCTTCCTCGGCACGGATCCTCACAACGTGCTCACGGCCCGTAACAGCATCTGCAAGCTGAGTCATCGCGACGGCTCGGTACGGGAAGAAACAGAGTGCAAAGCCCCGCTCGACAAGCTCGAAACGCTGTTGTTGGCCCGCAAGCTCATACCGCCACCCGGCGTGGATATGCCGCGCTTCTCGGGCGGGGCGGTCGGCTACGCGGGCTATGAGGTTGTCGGCTCGCTGGAGCCTGTGCAGCCCGCGTCGAACGACCCCCTCGGCCTGCCAGATATGGCTTTTGCCTTCTACGACACTGTGGTGGTGTTCGACCACGTGCAGCGCACCGCCCAGGTGATCACTCTTGCGCCCCTGACAACAGGGCCCGACGCTGAGTACGCGCAGGCTCTGGAGAGGATAAACGCCGTCATGCAGAGGCTGCGCCGCCCCGCGCCGTTCGCGGAGGCCACGCGGGTGGGCGCGCCCGACCCGACGGTGAGGAGCAACCAGACGCAGGCCGGCTTCGAGCGATTGGTCAACGAGGCCAAGGAGCATATCGCTGCGGGCGACATCATCCAGGTGGTGCTGTCCCAGCGCTTCCAGCGGAACACGCCCGCGGACCCTTTCAACATCTACAGGGCACTGCGCACCGTGAACCCCTCTCCCTACATGTTCTTCTTGCAGTTCGGCTCGCTGTGCCTGATCGGTGCCTCGCCCGAGATGCTTGTGCGCGTGCAGAAGGGCAAGGTGTCGACTCATCCTATCGCCGGAACTCGCCCACGCGGGCAGACTAGCGTCGAGGATGCCCGGCTGGAGCAGGAGCTACTGGCCGACGAGAAGGAGCGCGCAGAACATCTTATGCTCGTAGACCTGGCGCGCAACGACGTGGGACGCATCGCCAAAATAGGGAGCGTCAGCGTGCCGCGCTTCATGCAGGTCGACCGCTACTCGCACGTGATGCATATCGTGTCGGAGGTGGAGGCCGAGTTGCAGGATGGGTTGGGGCCCGTGGATGTGCTGCGGGCGTGCTTCCCGGCGGGAACGGTGTCGGGCGCTCCCAAAGTGCGGGCGATGCAGATCATTTCTCAGCTAGAGCAGGACAGGCGCGGCCCTTATTCGGGCGCTGCGGGCTACATCGGCTACGACGGCAACATGGACACGGCGATAACCATCCGCACTGTGGTGGTGAAGGACGGCGCGGCGACTGTGCAGGCTGGCGCGGGCATTGTGGCAGACAGCGAGCCAGCGAGTGAGTACGCAGAATCGAGGCACAAGGCCAACGCGCTGCTGTCGGCGATCAACCTGGCCGAGCAGATCGAGCAGGGAGAAAGCGAAGAACAAAGTGCACCAGAGAAAGAGGAGGTCGCGATATGATAGTGCTAGTAGACAACTACGACTCGTTCACCTACAACCTGTACCAGTACCTTGGCGAACTGGGCGCGGACGTGCAGGTCATTCGCAACGACGCGGCCACCATAGCCCAACTGGAACTGCTCTCGCCCGACGCGCTGGTAATCTCGCCCGGCCCCGGCACGCCCACCGACGCAGGCATCTCCATGGAAGCGATTGCGGCGTTCGCGGGGCGCATTCCGGTGCTGGGGGTGTGCCTGGGCCACCAGTGTATCGGCCAATTATATGGCGCAAAGATTGTGCGCGCCCCCGAGCTGCGTCATGGCAAGACCTCGGAGATATACCACACAGGCCAGGGGGTGTTCGTGGGGCTGCCCAACCCATTCGCGGCTACTCGCTACCACTCGCTCGTGGTGGACGCCGCCACCTGCCCGCGTGAGCTTGAGGTGACGGCCTGGACGGGCGATGGACTGATCATGGGCCTGCGCCACCGCACGCTACCAATAGAGGGTGTGCAGTTCCACCCTGAATCGATGCTGACCAAGAGCGGCAAACCTCTCCTGGCCAACTTCCTCGCCCAGGTGGCACGCTCCACAGCGCGCGTGGTAGCTTAGGCCGATTTTTGTCGCGACAAAGATGTGAGCCTGTTCCAGAGGGTTCTCTCGCTTGGAAAGAGCCCTCTCAACGTGCCTTGCGCTATCTATAGCAAAGCACTATAATAACTAAAGCGAATTACCTGCCGGAGAACCCTCTCGGAACGGCATAAAACTATGGATCACGACGCCGATTTTTGTCCAATGTGCGAAGCCATGCAGCTTCTCGAAGAGAAGTGGATGCTCCATATCGTGCGTGCTCTTCTCGAAGGGCCGCGGGGCTTCAACGAACTTAGTCGCAGCAGTGGCGGCTGCAACCCCGCTACGCTGGCGCAAAGGCTTGACGAGCTCGAAGTGCGCGGCCTGGTGGACAAAGAGGTCAAGTCGGTTATGCCACCGCGCACTATTTACAAACTCACGACCGCCGGGGCCGAGCTCAAAGAGGTCATCGAAGCGGTCGACCGCTGGGGCCGCAAGCATATCAGCGCCAAATCACCTATCTATGATCTTAGTATCGGGGCCGACCGGAAATGATAGCACCATCTGCCCAACTCAACGCATATAGCCACTGTATCGCCTGCGCTTGCATGTGTACGCAGCTGGTCGTGTGTGCGTGTAGCACGGCCAGCCATTACCCGCTCGGCTAGATACCCGGTTCGCGAACAAGAGATGCCAGGTCACCTTCAGTAGTGAATATTCACCTTTTGCCTCGGGGATCTGCCGCTATTGCGCAGATCCTTTTGTTTGCAGAGAACAATCGTAGCGGACATCTAACACGCAAACAGCACCATATAGAGCGCTTCCCATGGATTACCCTCGGAAGCCAGGCACAGCAAGAAACGACATATCATGATATGCAACAAGGAGTAAGACAATGGCAAATGCAACATCAACCAACGACAGCACAGGCAGCGAATTCGCTCAGTATGCCCACCCAGAGTCGCTCGTGTCCACCCAGTGGGTGGCAGACCACCTGAACGACCCTGGCATCAGAATCGTCGAGTCGGACGAGGACGTGCTTTTGTACGACAAAGGCCACATCCCAGGCGCGGTCAAGCTCGACTGGGTGGGCGACCTGCAGGACGCCGTGAGGCGCGACTATATAAACGAGAAGGACTTTCAGCAAGTGGCTTCTGCGAGGGGCATCGGCAACGACACGACGGTCGTGCTGTATGGCGACAAGAATAACTGGTGGGCGACCTACGCCTTCTGGGTGTTCAAGCTGTTCGGGCACGTCGATGTCAGGATCGTTGATGGTGGGCGGCAGAAGTGGATCGCCGAGGACCGGCCCTTGACGAAGGACGTGCCGCAGTACGCACCAACGGACTACAGAGTGCCTGCTCGCAACGACAGGGACATACGGGCATTCCGCGACCAGGTGCTGGGCCTGCTCAACTCCGACCAGAAGACCGTACAGAACGGGGCGGCGCTGGTGGACGTACGCTCGGGGCCGGAGTTCACGGGCGAGATGCTGCACATGGTGAACTACCCGCAGGAAGGTGCACAGCGCGGCGGACACATACCCGGCGCGCAGAACATCCCCTGGGCTACAGCGGTGCGCGAAGACGGCACGTTCAAACCCGCAGAGGAGCTTCGCAGCATCTACGGCAGCAAGGGCATCACTCCTGAGAAGGACGTAGTGTCATACTGCCGCATCGGCGAGCGCTCGTCCCACACCTGGTTCGTACTGCAGTACCTGCTGGGCTACCCCAAGGTGCGTAACTACGACGGTAGCTGGACCGAGTGGGGCAATCTCGTAGACGCCCCCATCGAGAAGGGTCAGGCCCCAGCAGTCAACGCCTGACACTCACTAACAGGGAGATGAACTCTAAAACCAACAAAAAAGAAAATCGGGCGACCTCCCGATTTTCTTTTTTGTTGGTTTGGATTTGGGATTTTATGCCCGGTAAGCGCATAATAGAGAGCAAAAGTCAATTTATAGGAGATTCTCAGCATGAAAGCCGTCCGCCTGGTCAAGGTCCCTGGAGATCTTCAGATGAAAGACATCCCTGTTCCCTCTATTGGTGATGGGGACGTGCTAATACGCGTGCGGGCAGCGGGTATTTGTCACACCGATGTACATTATCGAGCGGGCAAGTCACCGGTGACACCACTGCCCAGGACGCTGGGGCACGAAGTCGCGGGTGTAGTCGAACAGGTAGGCAAGAAGGTCACGCACGTCAAGGCTGGCGACCGTGTATGCGTGCATTACGTGTTGAGTTGCGGCCAGTGCTACTATTGCAGCATGGGCAATGAGCAATTCTGCATAGAAGGGTCTATGGTGGGACGATACACTGATGGTGGATACGCCGAATACGTCGCGGTGCCTGAGCATAACGCCGTACATCTACCGGAGGAAATCCCCTTTGAGCATGGCGCGATCTTGATGTGCTCTTCTGCTACCTCGCTCCACGCTTTGCGTAAGGCAAGGCTCAAGGGCGGCGAGACGGTAGCCGTTTTTGGCGTGGGTGGGCTAGGTTTATCAGCTATTCAACTTGCGTTCGCCCTGGGCGCGCTCGACGTGTATGCCGTTGATATTAACTCGGACAAGCTCAAACTGGCCGAGAAATACGGGGC
>JBBRDO010000052.1:0-31574 GCA_038203825.1 Chloroflexia bacterium
GAAGCAGCTGGATGGGGAACTGGGCGTACTGGCAGATTTCCTCAACTTCAAGCCGACGGTGCGATTGCAACTTGGTGAACGGCTCTTAGCTGCTTGGCCGGACGCGGCTGTTGCACTCGAGCACGCCGGGTTTGTTTCGTAGTGACCGGCCCGAACCAGTAGGGAAGCCGCGTATACCCCAAATCGACGGGAAGGATGACAATCGAAAGCCGGTGGGCTGAAATGGTAGCCAGAGATGCGCCAGCCGGACAAGTGCTTCAGCAGCTTCCTCGACGTCCACGGGAAAGCGACGGATACATATACCTACTCAGGGTTTAACGAGCGTAGCCGCCAACTTGCAGAGTGTGTGTCCCAGCAAGGAGATCGCGTGCTTACCTCTGTCGCCGTTCGTTCGCCTGATTGAAAGGACTGCTTCACAAATGAACTCCATCATTGACTACATGGAACACTGGGCGGCCATCCAGCCGGACAAGTGCTTCAGCAGCTTCCTCGACGTCCATGGGAAAGCGACGGATACATATACCTACTCAGGGTTTAACGAGCGTAGCCGCCACCTCGCGGAACATCTATCCAGAGAGGTGGGGCTGCGGCGCGGCGACCGGGCGCTACTCGTGTACCCGCCCGGACTCGAAGTCATAGCGGCGTTCGTAGCGTGCGTCCGTATCGGTGTAATCCCGGTACCGGTTTACCCGCCAACGTCCGTGAACTTCGAGGGAGGCTTAGAGAAGCTCATGTTTATAGCCCGTGACTGCGATGCTGGGGTTGCTCTCACGACTATTGGGCTTTACCGATCCTACGGGAGGTTCAACGATAGACTAGGCAACTCTTCACTAGTAGAGGACGCGCCAGCGCTGCCGAACCTTCATTGGTTCACGACAGACGACGTTAGGGGACAGGCGTCGGACCGGTTCTACAACGATCCAGGTCCAATCCTGTTCCTGCAATACACGTCTGGATCGACCAGCGAGCCGAAAGGCGTCATCGTGTCCCACGAGAACGCGATCCACAATTGCCACGCAACTACCGACCATATCCCAATAGGAGTGTGCTGGTTACCCCAGTACCACGACATGGGCCTCATAGGGTACTACGTATTTCTAGTCATCACAGGCGGTACGACCTACGGGTTCTCGCCTATGGATTTCCTGAAGCGACCTGTCTTGTGGCTCCAGACGTTGAGCCGCGTCCGAGCGACTTATACATCTTCCCCCAACTTCGGCTTCGAGTACTGCCTGCGGGATGACAAGATTTCCTCCGACGAGCTACGTGACTTGGATCTCAGCTCGGTGCGTATTCTGATGAACGGGTCGGAGCCCGTCCGCGCTGAAACCTACCGCCGCTTCGTTGAGCGGTTCGCTCCCTATGGGCTACAGCCGCAGGCTCCTGTAGTGGCCTACGGGCTTGCTGAGAACACGCTTGCGGTGACTAACTATGGGAGACGGATGGTGACCGTAAATAAGCAACTCCTTCAGGAGGGCAAACTGCACATCGAGAATAGTGCATTGCGCAACAACAATCAGCTGTGCCTCTGGAGTTGTGGTAGACCATTGGACGGGATGCACGTGCGCATCGTAGATCCAAAATCCCGCGCCGCGTTGGACAGCAGACAGATCGGCGAGATTTGGGTCGCCGGGAATAGCACTTGTCAGGGTTACTGGAATCGCCCGGAACTTACAGATGAGGTCTTCCACAATAGCATTGCGCACCAACCAGGGGACCACAACATCTATCTTCGTACAGGTGATCTGGGATTCTTGGATGAGGACGAACTATTCGTCTGCGGCCGGATCAAAGATGTCATCATCGTCCGGGGGATCAATTATTACCCTCACGATATAGAGAGAATTGTCGAGTCCGCCTCGCAGAAGACGCGGATTGGAGGTGTGGTTGCCTTCGGCGGGAACGAGGAAGAGGAAACCTTGATAGTGGTGGTGGAAGTGAGGACGGCTGAGGATCTCCCCGACGCCGCCAAGATCAGCCGCGCACTTCGCACGCAGTACTATATTGGTCCCCACACTATTGTCTTCGTCCCTGCTCGGACCATCGCAAAGACGACTTCGGGAAAGCTTGCCCGTAGCCTTACACGGCAACGCTGGCTAAACAGTGAATTGCAGGTAATTGCAACCTATGTCAGTGGCAAGGAGAAAGAAGCCACGCGCGAAGTCCCGTCAGAACTGAAGGGGCGATTCCAATATATCCTCGATGAATACAACCTCACAGGCGACGAGGAGTACACTTGGGCCGAGATTGGTATTGACTCGCTCACGCTGGTTAGCCTCCTCCATGGCATCGAACAGGCGCTCGAAGAGTATGGGGCTACCGACTTGATGAATCAGATCGACGCACGGCTTCTGCAGAGGCTGACCGTCGTGGAGTTCTTCTCCTTACTAGATCAACTCGAACACGTATCGGACGGGCCGATTGCGGCCCTGGAATTGGTCATGAAGCAACTTAAGCAGGAGAATGACGACCATGAACGGGATAGCATGCGGTGGGACGCTAAACTGGGGTCTATCACCTCCGTCGACCTTCCGCAGGACGACGTGCCTCTCACTAGCGTGCTCCTAACCGGTCCCACTGGCTTCTTTGGCCCGTACCTGCTTAGTAGCCTGCTGCAACATACCCCTTACACATACTTTGTATTAGTCCGCGCCACGGATGACGCTAGCGGTATGGGTCGTATCCGGGACTCGCTACGCAGGGCCCGTGTTTTGACGCCGACCCTCAGCGAGGATCTGGACAAGCGGGTCCATGTCGTGTGCGGGAACATAGCCCAACACAACCTGGGTATGCGCTCAGAAACGTGGAAAATGCTCACTACACAAGTGCAAGCGGTCATTCACAATGCCGCATTGGTGAACTATGTTCTCAATTATGATGCTCTCAGGCCACACAACGTTGCGGGGACACGAGAACTGCTAAGGTTTTCGTCAACCGGAACGAAGAAGGAGTTCCATTTCATTTCAAGTACGATCATTTTCGGCTGGACATTGAAGGACGAAGTGCTGGAGAGTGAGAATAACGAAGATATGCTAAATCTGGATTTCGGCTACGCCCAGACCAAATGGGTTGCAGAACAACTGGTTTTCGCTGCAGCAAAACAGGGGCTTAAGGCTAGAATCTACCGGCCCTCCTTTATCTCGGCATCAACGGGCGGCATCGCGAGCAGCGATGACATCGTCATCAGGCTACTGGCGTTCATGATCAGGCATGGCATCGCGGTCAATGCGCGCAACCAGATCAGCCTGCTGCCTGCCGATATGGTCGCCAACAACATCGCAGCCATTTTCCAGCAGCGCAACACTACTGGCGACACGGTGCACATAACGGTTGACGATTACTACAGCCTGATGGACATAACTCGGCTGATCAGTGATGAATATGGTTACTCATTCGTCTACTATGATATCCCGGATTTTGTCGCCGAGTTGATACGCCGTTGTTCACAAGACGACCCTCTTTACCCGCTACTGGACTTCTTCAACCGCTCACATCCGAAGCTCGCCGCCATGCAGAACAAGAGATACAGGAATGACAACTACCGCAAGGCCAGGCAATTGTCTCGCCACAGTGCGGCTGGTCCGACCCTTAGAGAGACAGTGTCCTACTTGATGGCATATATGCTCCGTGAACAAGTCATTCCTGAGCCCTCGGTCGTGGCTCGCTGAATCATCCAATGAATATCGAGCTGCAGGCCCTGTATCCTCTGCTGGTCGGCGCGTGGGTCGTAGCGCACTCTATGACCAATAAATACGCCTCTCAGGCCGGTCGCCGCCTTTACTCAACCAGAACCGTGCTCGATGAAGCGACACCATTTATTCCGAACGCGGCGATAATTTACTTTTCGGGCTTCGTATTGGGCAATATGGCCTATCTGCTTCTCGGTTGGTCTGATCGCTTCCCGCACATAGCCATAGGCTACGGCGCGCAGTTCCTGGTTAGCATCTCTCTTTATATACTCTACCCATGCCAGATGGACAGGCACGAGAACATCGCCCCCAGCACCGTTTCCGGATATCTACTTGCAACCTTCCAAAGGCTCTCCAAGCCCTTCAATGCCTTTCCCAGCATGCACGTGAGTTACTGTCTTTTCAGTGCCCTGGTTGTTTCAAGTAGTTATTCGTGGGGAGCGGGTCTCGCCATGATAGCATGGGCAATATTGGTGGCGCTGTCGGCTCTCCTGACGAGACAACACCATATGGTTGATGTACTTGCTGGGGCAGCATTAGGTGCGGGCGCCTTTTTGCTTGTGCTCTAGTTCGTCCGCTTGTGATGGCTACTTGCCCCATCCCTGCTCATGCGACCCTTCGGTAATCGTGATGCAAGCCGCCCAGAACCGGAAAGCTGGTTATCCTTCCTTCTGATTCATAATAACCTGGTGGTGTTTCCTGCATCGAGGATCCTGCCACTTCAGGGATAGCTTGGCCAATCCCTTGATGCGGACGCGCTGAGTTGTAATATTGGACATATTCTTTGATCGCCGAATGCAGCTGCCTCTCCCCAAGTACCAAGAGGTGGTTCAGGCACTCACGGCGGACGCTCCCCAGGAACCGCTCACAGAAGGCATTCGCCCGTGGTGCTCTGAACGGCGTTCGCAGGATCTCGATGCCGCTAGCGTTGGCAACTTTGGCGAAGGTTGCTCCATATTTGCAGTCGTTGTCCCGGATCAGGAACCTCGGTGCCTGTCCATACGGCGTTGCCTCCCGAAGCTGCTGCGCGGTCCACTCATCAGTAGGAGATCTGGTGACGCCGAAGTGAATTACCCTGCGCGTGCCAAGCTCAATGATGAAGAAGATGAACCATGGCCGGAAGAATAGGTCATATACCGGAAGGAAGTCGCAGGCCCATACCTGGTGAGCATGGTTGTGTAAGAATGTTCTCCAGTTCTGTCTCGACTCACTTCCGCATGGCCCGGGACGACGAGCCTGTCGTACGTACTTCTGGATTGTCCGTTTGCACACCCGAATGTCCAACTTCAGTAGCTCCCCTCTTATGCGTTCCGCACCCCACAAGCAGTTCTCTTGAGCCATTTGCTTGATCAACTCTATCGTTTCTGCGGGTAACTTCGGTTCACGAGAGTGGGTCTTGGATTTTATCTTCCAGATGAGGCGAAAGCCCACTCTGTGCCAGCGCAACAATGTGTCCGGCTGCACTATGAGCAGAGCATTCTTCCACGCTCGCAGCCTACCAGCCAGCAGCACAAGCAGGGCACGGTCAGTCTTAGTGAGTTGAGGACGTTTTACCTGCCTGCGCAGCACAATCAGTTGCTGCCGTAGCAAGGCATTCTCTAACATGAGTTGCTGCTTGCTGCAACAAAGGTCCAGCACTGCACCGGCGGGAAGAGAAGTACTGGTTGGCTTCCTCCAAACCGTGCCGACAACACTGCGTCGGAGCGCGGGATCGCAAACACCGTGAGCATTACAAGGAACTGCAGAAACTCGACCAATTACGATACCTCTCCTGAGAAAGATTGCCGAGGGAAGGACGGCCAATCGATTCTAATGGTTGAGGTTTCACTTTGCCAATGAGAGACGTCGGGTTGAGAGATTCTGGAGCTTGATTGGCAACCGAGATAATGCCGATCTCAGGCACAGATGATGTAAGTAGCCAGCACACGGACTGAAGGGATAGTTATCTAGGCGACGGGCGTCCGGGGCATCACACGCCGTGTAATGCCGGGGCTACTTCGGTTTCGCGGTCAGTGCGCGGCTCTATTTGGTGACCGATCAAGGCCTACCAGTTGCCTAATTGCCAGGCTTCACCAAAAGTGATACCGCTGGCGAATGGTTGAGTCCCTAAGACTCAAGGTGGGGAAGGTAGTTTTCGCGCGATTTTTATATAATCAGGGCACCGTTAATGTAGTTCGTCAATAGGAGGTGTTCTGTGTCGCTCCCATCTGATGCCGGCTATTCTGTGCCCAACGAAACTGCTCGTGTTGCTCTTGCCATCTTCCCCAAAGGGAATATCTACATGCGTCTTTACGATGCTCTTGGCTCGATTTACAAACAGCATGAATTTGCTGACCTATACTCTGCACTTGGCCAACCGGCAATTCAGCCTGTAAGGCTCGCGCTCGTTTGTATCCTGCAGTTTATGGAAGGTCTTACCGATCAGCAAGCAGCTAATGCTGTGAGGACGCGTATTGACTGGAAGTATCTGCTTGGTCTTGAACTCACAGACACAGGATTCGACCCGTCAGTGCTCAGCGAGTTTCGCTCTCGCCTCCTTAATAACACCATAGGCATCATAGACAACACAGGAAATGTTGAACAGCGCTTGCTCGATTCCCTGTTACTACACTTTCGAGAGCGTGGCCTGCTCAAGGCAGGGGGTCGAGCACGTACTGATTCCACTCATGTGCTGGGAGCAATCACCGCTCTCAACAGGTTGCAATTGGTGCTCGAAACGATGCGACATGCACTAAACACGTTGTCTGTGGTAGCTCCTGAGTGGCTGCTTGACGTGCTCCAACACGTTGCTCCAGATTGGTTAGAACGTTACGGCTCCAGAGCTGACGATTTCCACCTCCCGAAAAAGGAAACAGAACGTTTAGCTCTTACTCAGGCTGTGGGCATGGATGGTTTCGCATTGCTAGAGGCCATTGATGGTGCAATGACACCTGTTTGGTTGCGCCAGGTACCGGCAATGCGAATATTGCGGCGGGTGTGGCTACAGAATTACATGCGCACCGGTACTGAGCACCTCGGCAAGGGAAGTGAAGGTCAATTCAGTTGGCGTGAGGTCGGCAACATTCCGCCAGCTACTCTTTTTCTAAGCACACCGTATGACCCCGAAGCCCGCTATGCCAGGAAAAGAAGCACTTCCTGGATTGGATACAAGGTACACTTGACTGAGAGTTGTGACGATGAGAATACAGCACTAGCACTAGCAACTCCAACCTCCACACCAACAGCACCGCATTTGATCACTCAAGTGGAAACCAGTCCAGCCCCTTCCCCGGATACAGCAGCAACACCACTCGTCCATAAAAAGCTCAGGGACAAAGGTCTATTTCCTCAAATTCATCTTGTTGACATTGGGGACCTTGGCTATATTGAAATTGCGCTGGAGGCTGAGAGCAGGCGTGAGTTTGGAGTGGAGTTGCTTGGACCGATGCGCCGTGATTACCATCGCCCGGCACACGAAGGACAAGGCTTTGAAGTTGAACATTTCGTGATCGACTGGAATGCTAAGAGGGTAGAGTGCCCGAATGGTAAGGTGAGCCGGAGTTGGACGCCGGCAATTGAGCGTGGCAAGGAGATGATTAAGGTCAAGTTTTCAATGAAAGATTGCCAACCATGCCCATTTCGAGAGAAGTGCACCAACTCCCAAACGAAGACGCGGCGTATGCTAACGCTCAAGCCGCAAGAACTGCACGAAGCGCTGAGAAGAGGCAGGTTGCGTGAGCAAACAAGGGAGTACAAGACAGAATACAGACGACGATCAGGCATAGAAGGAACGATCTCACAAGGAGTGCGCGGGTTCGGAATGAGACAGAGCCGCTATATTGGACAAGCAAAAACACATTTACAGCACGTTCTAACGGCGATTGGTATTAATCTGGTACGGTTCGATAACTGGCTTTTAGGCAAGGAGCCTGTACAGACAAGAAGATCGGCATTCGTGAGGTTACTGGCTGCAACTTGAGTCTCACCGTATCAACCATTCGCCATCAGTATCAAAAGTGACACAGAGCCACTTTGATGGGGGAATCCCACCCAGCGACCTCAAACTCTAAAGTGACACTACGGCCTGCCCGGCAGCGTACCGAGCACCAGCACACCGCCCTCGTCCGCCTTGTACTTACTGCCCGGCGTCACCCTCACCTGAACGGACCCTCCTGCTCCTGCGTTCGTCACCTCGGCGTCATAGCCCGCGTTCGGGGAAAGCCCGGTGATCAGGTGCGCGGTCACGACTGAGACTGAGGGGACGGTGTATGTCAGGCTGGAGAAGCTGCCGCCCAGATCCACGGGGAACATCACGGCCACCCCATTCACCACCGTTCCGGCGTATGGAGTGCCACCTATACTGTCCACTAGGACGGCTTCGCTGGGGGTAGCGCCGGCATTCGCGCCCTGCAACACGTTGAGGAACCGTACGTTTTGCGGTCCTCCCGGTGCCTCAACCCGAAGGCGATATTTCATCGGCTCTTCCTCGGCAGTGTTCTCTTCTCCGTAGGTATCCACCGGCTCCGAGGTAACGACGGCATCCTGGGGCAGCAGCGTTGTAGCGAACAGCTTCTGTCCCTTCTCTGTCGTCATGGTAGCTTGCTTGCCCGTCACCACAGCCTTGGTTGGCGTTTGCAGCCAGAATCTCTTGAAGCGTCCCGCCTTCTTAGAAGAAGCACGGTCGTACACTATGATGTAGTCGGGTTGCAGCCAAACGATGGAGCGGCTCGCGTGGGTGATGTCGGAGATGCCCTCGTAGTCCGAGTTGTACAGCCCCGTCGCGTCGCCGAGTGCGTAGGTAAATCCCTGCCCGAAGCTATGCGCCATCAACTTGCCTTCGTTGCCGGAATATATCCACTGCGAGCCGCGCCCGCTCATTATATCCAGATAGTTCCCCGGCTCCAGGCGATCAGGTATGTCGTTTTGCAGTGCCAGGGTATTGTGATAGTCGGAGGTGAATAGCTCGTAGCCAACGCGCTCTTTGGTGAGCCATTCCCCATTGCGGTAGAAATCGAAGCTATTTCCGTCGCCTTGCTGGTGGTCGATAGTCGTCCAGCCCAGCATGTAATTGAACCATGTAGCGCCGGGATCCCAACCGGTGCGCGACAGGATGTGGCCGGTGCCAGGGGCGTAGAAATTGAGCGGCTCCGACAGGTGCGGATCGGGGGGCTGCCCCGCATTCGGGTCAAACAGCATGAAGTAGAGTATGGAGTTGAAGAAGCTGTAGGAGTCGTTGGCCCGCTCCATCAGCTTCTCCGCGCCTCCAGGGGCCATGTTCGTCTCGATCCAGCGTATCTTGTCCACTCGCTCCGTGTTGCCCATCGCCCTGGCATACAGGGCCAGCGGCCCGAAAGATTCCATGAAGTCAAACGTCGGTAGATACTTCTCTCCATCGCCGTAGTAAGCCGCCTGGAATAGTTGCCCCAACTCCGGTTGGTCCAGGAGTTCTAGCGATGCTGGACTGAAAGAGTGCAGGTACCCGCTCACGAAGTTGCCCCAGTATGGATTGTCTATCGAAACTTGCGGCCCCCACCTGGCGGGGTCGGACTGGCCTGCCGTGTACAGCGCATAGAGGAACTGAAGAACATAACCGTTCTGCGCTCCACCGTACTCAAATCCCTCGGCAGGCATACCCCCGGCAGCATCGTTGCGCATTATGTAATCGGTCATGTACAGACGCGCGCCTACGGCATTGTTCAGATACTGGCCTAGCTGTCCACCGCGGTCGTCCGTTGGGTCGAAAGACATTGCCATGAGGCCCAGGTTTCGCATATTGCCGCAGAAGTAGTTATTGACGGCCCAGCGGGCCTCGAGCTTATCGGCGACCAGTTGCGGGTCATTGATTACCCCCACTGGCTGCGGGTGATGGTAGCCCTGGGTTACTATCGTATTCGACCACTGGAGGAAGACCTTGCGGATGGTGGCCTTGTCCTCGGTGGAGAGATATGGATATATCCAGTCCACCGTCAGCCCGTATGCCTCTCCCTGCCATCTTGAGCGCTCCTTGGTAGGAAAGGCGGGGTCTCGGTAGGGTTGGCCGTCTGCATAGCCCTTGGCAGCTTCGTTGATGATATGCATGAGGAGCGTGCGGGCGCGCTGGACGTAATCTTTGCGGGCAGCCTCATCGTTACTGATGAGGGAGGCGAAAGCGAACAACTCGGCGAACATCTCGTTCGGGTAGTCTGTATAGGCGGTGCCGCCGTTGTCTCCGCTATCTGTCGGCTGGAAGATTATCCCCGAATCCATGTCGGCCTTAGCTTTTTCTATTACAGGCAGGAGGCCGTTCTTGTAGAACGGATTGCTCTCCACTGCCCACGAGCGGAGCCGCGGCAGGTCTTCGGCGCGTACCAGCAGGCGGGGGTGCCCGGCAAGGCTCACCACTTGTCCTGTGGGGAGCACAGCAGGTGTAACGGATGCATCAGTTGGCTGCGCTTCGGCAATCGGCGACGCATTGCCTGCTTCGGCGGTAGGCACAGTCACAGGCACAGTCACAGGCACAGGCTCCTGCGTGGCCCCGGCGGCGATCTTGACGGTGGCTTCCGGTACGGCCTCGGGCGTCGGTGCGGAGGCAGCCTCCGAGGTTGGAGCTTGCGCGACCACGGTAGACGCCGGTACTATGGACTGCAGGGCCTCAATCGTAGCCTGAAGCTCCTGGGTGGTGACTGTGCCCTGTGATGGGGCAGGCTTTGCGGTAGGAGAGGACTGCTGGTCGCACGCCGGGAGCACCAATAGCAGCATCAGTAACAGGAACGTCGATGCCAAAGTAGTTCGCGCTTTCATCATTGAGATCCTTTGGGTTGGGACACTGCCCGGGTTGGTGGTGTGGCAGAGTGCCTGGCAGTGGGGGATTGCAGGGCGCGGCGGGTAGCCTCGCGCTTGACGAGATCGTCGGTCCAACCCGGAGAATGAAGGGCGTGGTTATCTTTCATTTCGTTTCGTCTTCCTGTGGGAAGTAGCGGTGCGCGTTGCTTTTGGAACCCCACGCACCGCCATGCTAACACAAATGTGAGTCCACATTCCGAAGCTACCGACCACCGTGAGCTATTGTCAACAGGCACTATTTATTCATACCTTTGCCCATCACACGAAGTGGAGCTTCGCATTACTCATGCCGATTAGGGGAAGACGAGTCCCCTCCAGCCATCGGATATCAGATGAGGGATGTCATCGGTTCTGTCGGTGGCGACATCGTACCTGACGTACTGGTTTCCCGAGAAGAAGTAGGCTTTGCCGTTGTTCCACATCACTACGGCATCAATCTTTGAGAATGTTACACCCTTCCAGCCATCCGATATCAGGTGAGGGGTATCGTCAGTTCTGTCGGTGGCGACATCGTACCTGATGTACTGGTTTCCCGAGAAGAAGTAGGCTTTGCCGTTGTTCCACATCACAGCAGCGTCTATGGGTCTCGAATTCGGTGGGGGCGCGGAAGTGGGAGTGGGAGTGGGAGTGGGACCGGAAGTGGAAGTGGGAGCGGAAGTGGCAGCAGGTGGGGGTGGTGGGGGAGGTCCAACGCCTCCATGTTTCTTGGCATCATAGGCGACACCCAGTAGGGACAGGAGTACTCTGTAATTCGGGTCAGCTTGTTCAGGGTGGTACTCGAACACAGCACGCTGGAAGTACTGCACCGTATAAGTGTTGCCGTCGCTTGCGACCTCCAGGAACTCATCACTTATAGGGTAACCTTGCTGTGCCAGCCCTCCGTGGCTTTCCCAGTACTGCCGGAACGCGCCTCCGATTGTCTTGCCCGTCTCAGCGAACTTGCGCGGGTTGTCGGTATTAGCGTGCTGGTCGGGGGCATTGCCGCCATGCTTGGCGTCGTAGTAGAAAACACCCAGCAGTGAGAGCAGCACCTCGCTCTCCGTGCCCGCGAACTCTGGATGGTACTCGAATACGGCCCTCTGGAAGTACTGCACCGTATAAGTGTTGCCGTCTGTCTCGTTCTGTTCCTGCAACTCCTCGGTGATCGGGTAGCCCTGCTGGGCCAGGCTGCCATGGTTGTTCCAGTAGGTCAGGAAGCGGCCCTTGACGGTATGCCCGGTCTCAGGGAAGGTGCGCGAATCCTCAGCATGAGTGGTTGCCCCGCCGAAAGCGGAAACTCCCATTAACAGTGCCAGTGTCATCAGCATAGGGAACCATTTGCGTTTGTCCATTGTGTTGTGCCTCCATTATGGTAGTTACTTGTCGAGTTTGTCCCTGGTCTCAGATAGCATTGCCAGCAATGTATCCACGAGGCTTTGCAAGCCTTTGAACTGGCACGCCTCTCCGTCCACCACGCGCTGCACGCTGCCTGACCACTCGTCCTGGTCGGCCCCTGAGACGCTGTTGCGACCGTTACCCGTTTGGTCTGCCTCAACCAGAGCGATCGCGTCTTCCGTCCACACCCTCACGAGGAATAGGTCGGTACGCCTCAGATAGCGTTTTCGGTATGTGTTCACTATGGTCTCCTGTGCGCCCTGTGGTTGCTCCGGGGTGTTGGGGAGCTTTTAATGGGCCATCTGTTTTACGTCCAACTCTATTATCAGGGGGTTCGGGCCAAATAAAGCCGTACAGAACCAGTACAAAAAAAGTGCTATACTCAAACCATTAACCGGTGACCGGTGACCGGTCACCGGTCACCGGTCACCGGTTACTGACCTGCAGCAATTGAGGAATGGGATGAACGAGGAGATAACTTTCGGCGGGTGGCTCAAACAGCGGCGCAAAGAGCTAGGCATTACTCAGGAGGAGTTTGCCGACAGTATTGATTGCGCACTTACCACTCTGCAAAAGATAGAAGGGGGTGGGCGCCGCCCTTCGGTCCAGATAGCACAACTGCTGGCGGACCTGCTCAACATCCCATCTGATGAGCGTGAGGCGTTCATCATGTTTGCCCGTGCCGGTCGCGCTGCGCCGGTAACCTCCCAAGCAGGGTCGGATGCGAGTGTCACGCGCGCCCCCTGGCGCGCCATAAGTTCATACTTCACTAACCTGCCTGTTGTCCTCACCGCTCTCATAGGCCGCGAGCAAGAAATGGAAGCAGCACACAATCACCTTCTTGGGCCCCAAAAGCGCCTGTTGAGCCTGACTGGAGCCCCTGGCGTAGGCAAGACTCGCCTGGCTTTACAGGTAGCATCGGATCTGGCGGAACACTTCGAGGATGGGGTCTTCTTTGTCGACCTGGCCCCCTTAGTAGACCCTGACCTTGTGCTCCGCAAGGTAGCTCGGACCCTTGGATTAAAGGATGAGGGCGATTTACCTGCTGAAAGTCTGCTGTTGGACTACGTGCGCAATCGTAAGCTGCTGCTCGTACTGGATAATTTCGAGCAGGTGCTAGATGCGGCCAATGCTCTGGTCAAACTGATGCATGCCAGCCCGTGGCTCAAGGTGTTGGTAACCAGCCGCGAGGCGCTGCATGTGCGGGGTGAACGTCGCGTCTCTGTGTCCCCCCTGGCTGTGCCCGCCCCTTCAGTGCATATGAACAAAGAGAGCGAATTGTCATCTGATGGATCGCTTCCCCCGGCAGCACTGGCAGCGCTGGCGGCCTATCCGTCAGTTGAGTTGTTCATCGAGCGGGCGCAGGCTGTTTCCCCTGAGTTTGAGCTAACACGGGAAAACGCCAGGGATGTGGCAGCAATTTGCACAGCGCTGGAGGGTTTGCCATTGGCCATTGAGTTGACTGCGGCTCGCGCCGGGCACCTTTCTCCAGCCGAGATGAATGCCGCTCTAGTTAGCAGCCACAATATGCCGTTCATGGAAGGCAGAGATGCACCCGCCAGGCAGCGCACTCTGAAGAGCGCATTCGAGTGGAGCTACGGGTTGCTGGGTCCGACCGAGCAGAAACTATTCCGGGGGCTGTCGGTCTTCGCTCATGGATGCTCTTTGCAAGCTGCCGAGTCAGTGTGCAACGCCGCTGCGAATTTGGGTACCAGCATTTCCGAAGCGTTGCTGTCACTGGTCGAAAAGAGCCTGATAATCCGGTTACACAAAGAAGGCGCTTCACGTTACACGATGTTGGAGACGATACGCGAATATGCCTTTAATGAACTTGAAGCGAACCAAGAAGAGCACTGCACCAGGCGGCTGCATGCACTTTACTATGTAGATCATGTCCACGAAGCCGAGTCACACATGGCCGGACCGGAGCAAACAGGGTGGCTAAACAAGCTGACCACGGACCACGATAACGTACGGGCGGCACTCGGCTGGCTGCTACATTACGGAACCGGCGATGCAGCCCTTGTCAGTCTGGCCTTACAGATGTCAGCGGACATGGCGCGCTTCTGGATTTTGCGTGGCTACTTAACCGAAGGTAGAGAATGGCTTGGTACAACGCTTCGCAACATGGAACCTCTTATAGGCTGGGCAGACGCTGAACAGGTCTCGGTTCATGTTAGGGCACTGGACATGGCGGGACGGCTGGCATTGACACAGGGGGACTACCCGATGGCACGTAAGTTATGGGAATCGGGACTGGCTCTCAATCAAGCTCTGGGAGACAAGCAGCGTTCTGGGCACTTACTCAACGGGTTAGCACAATTGGCTCTCGACAGGCTCAGTTACGAGGAGGCCATCTCCTTGTTCCAGGAAGGTCTAAACCTGGCGCATGAAGTAGATGATAAGCCACTGATTGCCAGACTCTTGAACAATATGGCTAACGTCTACCGCAATATGATGGACTATGTAGTGGCCCGCCAGTGTTATGAAGATAGCCTATCACTGCTCAGGGAGTTGGGTGATAAGACAAATATGGTCGGCCCACTAAACAATCTGGGGCTTGTGGCAATGGACATGGAAGACTACCCCGCTGCACGCCGCTACCTGGAAGAGTCTCTTCACCTCTGCCGCGAACTGGATCAGAAGCAGTCACTCGCTTTTTCATTAGCCTTTGTGGGACAACTGGAGGCACGCGAATCGGACTATGACAGGGCGGCACCGGCCTATAGTGAGGCTATATCGCTTGCCCACGAGCTTGGTTCCAGGATGGTGCTTGCTAACTGCTTCGAATGGGTGGCGAGTATGCAAGCAAGATTAGGCCATCCACTTGAGGCAGCGTGGCTATGGGGGCAAGGGGCAGCCTTACGTGAAGCAATGAATCTTCCACTTCCTCTCCCGGGACATGTGCGCTACGAACGGGACATGGCCTCGGCCCGCACCCAGATCAACCCTTCAGCTTTTGAAGCGACCTGGGCTGAGGGGAGAACTGCGACTGTTGAAGAAGGCGTAAAGTACGCACAAGAAGTACTGAGCCTGCATTACAGCTGACACGATCTCCATTCAGGGGATTCATGCCCGCCAGGTGACCGCCCATCAGGAACGGAAGAGACGGTACCCATTGGAGTTGCGTGCTCTCGCCAGAACTCAAGCGGTGTCTGTCGGATCTCGCTTGAACAGAGGATCGGCGGCTTATCCGTCGGAGGAAGCACCTTCCAGATTGGATATGATGTCGACAGCAGTTCGATCCGACCACGAGTATCCCGGATCGGAAGCGTCAGAATTCAGCGCAACGGTTGGCATAGAGGCCATTCATCAGGTATCCTTGGCAAGATCGCATCATCCGGCTAAGGACCAAACATGAATTGTCCTCACTGTAGCTCCTCTGCAACTGCTCAGCTATCGGCAAAGACCTCTCTTGGCTACCCTACTTTTCGCTGCTCCAATTGCTCGCGGAGATTCAACGAGCGCACTGGCACCCAGTTCAATCATCTCCAGTTCCCCACGGATATCGTACTGCTGGTTGTCCTTTGGCGCCTCAGATACAAACAAGGAAGCTCTATGAGGGCAAGGCGGGATCTGGCAGAGATGTTTTTGGTGCGCGGTTTCGAGTTCAGCAGGGGAATTCTATGCGGTCTAGGCTGTCCGAGACTGGGAAGCTCGCTTCGCCTCGCTAATCATAGAGCAACTCCGCTCCAGACGACGGGGAAAGGCAGGTCGTTCCTGGTACGTGGACGAAACTTACGTGCGTGTGAGTGGCAAATGGTGCTATCTCTATCGAGCCATTGATCGGGATGTCAACCTGGTGGACTCGATGCTCTCTGCCAAGCGTGACATGGCCTCTGCCAAGCGGTTCTTCGCACAAGCTAAGGATGTGGTTGGCCATAAGCCGACGCGGGTAACCACCGATGGGCATGACTCTTATCCTCGCGCCACACGCAGAGTATTGGGACGCAAAGTTGTACACCGCACAAACCGTTACTTGAACAATAAGCTGGAGCAAGACCACCGAGGCATCAAGCAACGCTACTAGTCAAGGAAGATCTATGAGGTCTAGAGGGTTTGCCAACTTCGATTCGGCTTCGCGCTTTTGCCGGGCCCATGATGAGCAGAGAGATTATTTCAGATACCGTACCACGCTAAAAGAGAAGGTGACCTTGTCTGAACAACGACAGACGTTCAAGCAGCGATTTGGTGCCCTGCAATATCTACTGATGACGGCGTAAAGGTGCGCGATCGGGACGGCTGACGCTTGGCTGAGACAGATTAGGCATTGCAAAGGAGATTGCATGTCGCCACTTCTGACACTTCCCCTCTCGACTTTTGAGCAGCAAGATTATGCGGACGAATATGATCTTCCTCTATTAGGTGGTCGGCTAAAGCCTGGCGAGACTGAGAAAGGGGCTATTACCTTCGAAGTGTCACCCAGCGACGCCACCGATTTCATCCTGGTTCCCAATTAAACTGAGAGCTGACGAAATGCCATCTACGGTATGGGTAGCTTTACCACACCGCAGGAACCTATATTTCGGCACTCAATCGACCCCACTTAGGGCCGTTTCTACTGCCTTGAAACTCGTTTTCGGATATACGTCAGGGGACGTAGGGCCACAACGTGAACGGGCGGCTAAGATGAAGTTAGGGAGTTTTCGACCCCGATAAGGACGGTAATCGCTTATGAAGCAGGAGGAGAAGATCAAACGGTTGATCGAGGCGATGAGCTACTTAGCACCCGAAACGCTGCTAAAGGTTGCTATGAGCTTAGTAGAGACAGCGAATGCCTATCTCGATTTTCTGGAGGAGGAGTTCGCCTCAGCGAAGAGCCTTTACAGACTCGTGGCTCTCATGCAGATACAGAGGGCAGCTGAGCTGTTTACCATAATGGCAGAAATAACACTGCAAGGAGGAGACGTGAAATGCATGACGAAACAGTAGACTGGGCAGAGAAGGACCTCTACGAGTGGGACGGTGAAATGATCGCTGTTATACTACAGGTTGAGCACCCGAACCTGACATTTCGCTTTGGTGTGCCAAGATCCCACAACAATATTCCTGGTGCGGAAGCGGCTTTCATCCAGGTCCACCACAAAGAGCTGGGCCGTACAGATGTAACATATTTGGACAAATCAGAGATCATCAACTACCAACTTGGTTTGGCGTTGATCGTGGATGATGTCTTCCGAGAACGGGACTCGGTGGTCTCGCGGGAGGTCAGCGACAATAGTAAAGCACAATCCTCCGAGAGTGAATTGGGGCCGTCCGCGTCCTGAAAAAGAGAATGCAGCTATCGCTGAGTTGCAGCGAAGGTCGAACCCTGCAAAGGGTGTTCGACCTTCGACAGTACCTATCGCAACGACGATAACGGAGACACAACAGCGGTGATGGTGAGATAGGGGCGGTTGGGGCGTGGCGTTCTCGCCGGATGGGAAGTATCTACTCGCCGCAGGCAGTGATGACCAAGCGCGTCTGTTCGATCTGGATTACCACGACACCATCAACTACCTTTGCGGCAGGCTATTGCGCGATTTATCAGACGATGAACGGCGGCAGTTCGGTATACAGGACAAAACCGTAACTTGTCCGGCCCATCCATAATTTAGCGACTAGACTGCACCCTTATGACTGGAGAGAAACGTATTGGCTTCCTCTCTCCGTATGGTGCAGCACCTCGTCTCCGCCGTGGCCTCGGCCTCGGCCATCTCCATCGCCCTCCTCATCGGCTTTGCCCTCGGCTTCGATATTCCTCGTCGCCGCCCTCTACGGAGGCGCATCATAACCCACCCCAAAAGGAGAATACCCCAGTGTGCGAACCCTCCCGCCCCAGCAAACTCCAGGAACGCCTCAACTACGAGAAGGCCACCCGCGCCTCCTGTACATCGAGCGCACCCTCCACGCCCTCCAATCAGCCGGCCCCGACACCCTCGGCGACGGCGACAAGCAAGCCCATAAGAAGGAATTCAACTTCACCCTCCAGACCGACGCGGACCAGCTCCGCGACGTGGAGAACACTGCCCACATCTCCGAAGCTCCCCACAAGATCGCCCGCCCCTCCCCCCTCGACGACCCTCCCGATCTAAGCCTTTTTGTTGGTCACTAAGAAAATATCACGAAGCCATGGGGTTGCCCTAAAGATGTGGACACGAGAGAAGCTATGAGCCACGATATGGGAGAAGATCCAAATTACGCCTGAACAGCCCATATTAACCCAGAGAAGGGGCCTGCCTCTAAAAGCAGGCCCCTCCCCATTCTTCCCCCTCATCACCGCATCCTATCCCCCTACCACGTTCTCCTTAACATTCTTCCCCACCGTGTACCCGAACCGAGAGATAGACTTGGTATCGCTCCGGCAGACGGGGGTCAAACCCCTATAGAGAGGGCAACTACCCCCCCTACGGGGCACATACTTCCGCCTGGAGGAGGACCACCATTTTCTCTTTACTATGGGCTACATCCCCTACCTACAGACCTATCCTGGCTCCTATATCCCGGAGCCCTGGCAGATCACCGACCTTAGGGAAGGAAGCGCCGCGAGAGTTACTGAAGGAGGTGCTGGCCCTCACCAAAATGAACGTGAACAACTGCGCATTTGCGGACGGCACGCGAATTACCCTGCTGTTTTCGAAGCGGATAGGGGAGATCATGAAGCATATTCCGGACGGCGAGTCGGGCCACATCCAAAGCTAACTTTAGATGTGGCCTCGCAGCTTTCACAAATCGCAAGTACGCACCGATCGCAGTGGGGAAGTACTTCTGAAGCAGATCGAGAAATCTCACGCCTTAGGCCTTGGGTTCTGATCCTCGTAACCATTCCGAGTATGAGAAAGAATTCCCCAACGGTAAACTTGGAAGATGCTCGCTCATATTCATATAAGCCGAAGTCAGGCGCAAGTTTGCCTCTACAGTATCAAGTTGGCCGAATGCTTCGAGGCAGAGAGTCCACCACTTTTCGCTTGAGATTTTGATCTGCGCTAGCTCTAAATTGCACCCCTCAGGGGGAAGGTGACTAATATTGAAGTCAACCTCCTCAGTTACCCCTGCTTGGATCTGGAACTTACGTTGCCAACGATCCTTTTCGACCGTTACCCAGTTACCTTCGGGCTGGGCGACGTCTGGGAGTACTCCATTCGAATCCAGCGGAAAACTCCATTTGACCCATTTTTCTAGGAGACCCTCGCTACTGGGCCAGGCTTTTGTGGCACCAAGTCGAGCCAAGCACCGCTTGACCTCCACGTTCTTACCAGCGCGTAGCTTGATGGCCAGTAAGCTCGCGCCGCCCGGACACCTGATCAACATTGATCAGGTGCGGTAGCAATATTACCGCAACCGGGGGATGATTATTTGGGCTAACTTCATCGCTATGTCCCTGGCTTGGTTGGCGTCGTACACACCGTCCGGTGTGTACACGGGGTTTACTGTCAGCAGAAAGGCAGCCCTGCCCCTCACCAGCACGGCCAGCACCTGGGCATATTTCAGAGTTTCGGTGACAGCTTCATCGCCCAGGCCTGACGCCGGCTCCGGGTTGGGGCCGGTCACGCTGGCCTCGTCAGCCCATCTGTTGGGCGTGTAGAGGGTCATTTGCAGGTAGCCGCTCCCTTCGGTATCCGCATATGTGCAGGTCTTTGTGCCCGATGTAGGGTCGAAATCGCTGGGAAAACCGTCATACTTGGCGTTAGGCATGAGGCCCACGACCTCGTCCCTGCTAAGGACCGCATACATCGAACGCTGTCAGGTCCAGGCCAGGGCCGGAGGAGCTGTTGCCGGCGCTAACAGCCGTAGGCGTAGGGAAGTGGGAGCCTTCTGCGCCGCCAGCGGTGGAGGTAGCAGGTGTTGAAGCTACGGCGGTTACAGTGGTAGCGTTTCCTCTCGGTGCAGCGGGCGTACTACTCTGCCCGCCGCACCCCGCCAACATCGCCCCCAGGAGCACAAGCGCCGCGCCACGTATGATCGGACGTGAATATCTCTTCTGCATACTGCACCTCTCCGGGTCAAAGCTATGATCCGCGTTAAGCTTATGGTTGGTATGTGTCCTGATAAACGGCCCAGTGATCTATATTGGAGAACTTCAGATGGGGCCCCTGGCTGACATAGCCGTTCCCGCTCGAGTTGAACAGCACGTAAATCTGTCCCCCGGCAAGGTTCCGATAAAGCATGAGACCGCCTGTGAAGAGCTGTGCCGGCGCGCCGCCCGTGCCATCCGCCTCTGCCGGCACGGTACTCGAATTGGCCGTAGGGTTGCCGAGTTTAGTCCCAACTTCCACATTCTGCGACCAGACGTTAGCAAAGTCCGCAGTGGAACTGTAGCTCCCAATGGTGCCGGACGGTGGCGAAGCGCCCGCAGCCATGTCTACCGGATAGAAGTGGTAGCTGTGGGCCGTGTTATCGACGAACAGTGCCTGGACTTCGTCGTAATATTGGTTCGAGTAGAAGTCCAAGTGCACCACGCTGAGCATCAAGCCATGTTCAAAAGTCTGCTGTGTAATCGTGACCCTGAATTCGCTTGCCAGCGCGCAGCCCAGGACAAGCTTGACCGGGAGGTTGTCGTTGTACACCTTGCCGAAGCCTGCCGCCGGAGAATTCTCGCACGAGTCGGTGAGCACCGGAGGCTCTCCTGCATCGTTGTAGCGCCAGTCATAGTAGTGCTGGCCTATGTTGCCCACCTGAACCTTGAATCCCTCAGGTGCCGATGGTACGTAGGTAAGAACGCGCCTCTGGAAGGGCTGGATCAGGACTGGCGTGCTCTCCCCGTTTACTGTGGAGAAGGCCCAGTAAGCATCGGCAATCGGGTAACCCGTAGCATAGAAGTAGGGATCGCTCAGCCGAGCCGTGACCTGTCTGCCTTCTGAGAGCACAGGCCCTGTGGCGTTCAGGAAGCTCCAGAAGATGTCGGGGATGTTATGCCCTGTGACGGCCTCATAATAGGTGTAGTGCACGCTGTACTGGTCGAAGTTAGCGTAGTCGGGACCACCATGCACAAAGTCAAGCGTGCCATCGTCCATTACTTCAGCATTGACTATTTGGCCGGACTTCGTCTCGTCCTTACGCGTTATTGCACCTGCGAAACTTGCGTAGGTTGGGCCGATTTCCACGTTGGTGTCGCCCGCTAAAGGTATATGGGCGGGCCAGCGCAGCACCCGGCTGTTGTTGCCCGTCTGCATATATCCTGTAATGAGTTCCACAGTGAGCAGGCCATTGGTGACGTAGAAGCGGTCGTTCTTGTCACCATTAGGATTGTTGATCTCCATGCGGCTCTTGTCCAAGTATTGCACCAGGCGCTTACCACTTGCCCCTTCTGCGTAGTCCTCATAGAGTGCGCCACTATTCGCTTGCGGCCCCCAGAGCCAGCTACGCTTCACCTGGCCGCTGGCCACCAGCGAGTCGGTCCGCGCCCAAAGCGTCTGGAAGGCAGGATCGGCAAAGCTACCTGCTGCTTGTGCCGGCGACGGGAGCAGAACTGAGTTGCCCGTCGCAGAGAGGCACACCAATGATATGGCGGCAACCATCAACTTTGTAGAGGACCTGCCTTTACCCCGTAAACTTATCTTCATTACTCGACTCCTTTAGTCATTTTGCGCATAAGCCAATCGACAGGCCAGAGAGCGTTCTCCGTGGTTAGTGGTTATGATTATTCCGACCCGCCAACAACTAGAGGTTGCTGAATATGCCCTGGTTGCCTGTTAGCGGATGCCCACTATGTGTGACCAGGTCTGAAAGGTGCCTGCCGGTATCCTGTCATAGATAAGTACGCTGCCATCACCGCTCATGCGTGCTGTTACAGCCGACTTGTCACTATCGTTGTAGAAGAGTAACGTGCCGTTGCTCAGCCCTGCGACGATAGGGTAGGGGTTCGGTAGGGGAGGATTGCCTTGCGCATCAGGGTATGTCTGAACTTCGGTGTAGTTGCCGTCCGTGTCGACTTTGCCGGCCACGGCCCTGCCATCTATGTAGTAGTAGAATAGAATCGTGCCGTTACTACCCGCGGCAACGGTCGTCCAAATAGTCCAATTGGTGTTGAACGCCTGCATACTGTCCACAACACCATCGCTGTCAACACGGAGGGTGGCGGCCCTTCCGGTGCCGTACTCATAGAAGAAGTAAATCCCGTTGGTCAGCCCCACTATGTTGGTCCAGCCGCTGCTGAACGTCGTATATGTCTTCAAGACATCTATTGTGCCGTCGCCGTTCACCCGTGCAGTGCCACCCGCGTGCGAGCCGTTATATAAGAAGATCATGCCGTCGCTCGCCGAAACGATCTGTGCCCAACCCCCTCCCAGGGTATTGCTCACGGCGATGTCCGAGTATGTGCCGTCGCTGGCCACACGCCCGATTACAGCGCGGCCCGTGGTCTTGTTGTACCAGAGCAGGCGTCCGCCGCCAAGCGCCACGATATGAGTCCAGCCCGGAGAACCACTGGTCAGCGCCGGCTTAAGGTCTGTGTAGTTGCCGCTTGCGTCTACATGGCCCACTTCGGCGTGGCCCAACGTGCTGTCATAGAAGATGACCTGGCCCGAATTGCCCGCCGCCGGCATATTAGTAGGTGTGGGGTTGGGTGGGGCACCGGGCGTAATCGTAGGCGTCAACGGAGATGGCGTTCCCACACTACCGTGCTGCTTGTCATAGTAGAAGACGCCCAGTAAAGATAGCAGCACCTGGCTGGGAGTGCCTGCGTACTCAGGGTGGAATTCGAACACCGCGCGCTGGAAGTACTGCACTGTGCGAGGTATGCCGTCTTTATCTACCTCTGTGAACTCCTCGGAGATAGGATAACCTTGTTGTGCCAGCCCTCCGTGGCTTTCCCAGTACTGGCGGAATGCGCCGCCTATCGTGAAGCCCGTTTCGTCGAACAGTCGCGGATTGTCGGTGTTGGTGCGCTGAGCGGGCGCGCTGCCGCTGTATTTGTCGTTGTAGTAGAAGACGCCCAGTAAAGATAGCTCAACCTCAAACGTCGTGCCGGCGTTTTCGGGGTGGTATTCGAACACCGCGCGCTGGAAGTACTGCACCGCGTAAGTCTTGCCGTCGGTGCCGTTCTGTTCCTGTAGCTCCTCTGAAATCGGGTAGCCTTGCTGCGCCGGGCCGCCGCGAGTATTCCAGTAGTTGAGGAAGCGCCCTTGAACCGTGTGCCCGGTCTCGGGAAAGTTGCGTGAGTCAGCAGCGAACGAGACACGACCCGCGATGGTAGTTGACATGAGGCTAGCGAGTGCCAGCCATATCACCAGGAACAAGGTCCATTTGCTTTTGTTATTGGCCATTTGCGTTGTCCTCCTGAATCTTTCGTAAGATGAAATCGCTTGTCTATTTGGAGTCCGCTCGTGCGGGTGTATCGCAGTTGGGATAGAAGGTGTTACCTACTATCTTGGAGGTCTGGCCTCTTGTGAGGGGGCTAGATGGTCGGAAGTAGGGGCGGTTCTCCTGATCGCAAGGTTCTCCTGCTCCACCACAAGCGTACCCTCCCATCACGCCCGGCCTGTTGAGTAGCAGGCGCTCCACATAAATGTGGAATGTTGAGCCAACTGGTACGTCTGTAAAGGTATAGGTGGCGGGTGCAGGATCGGAGAATCCTGCTGCATTGCTGACGATCTTGGTAAGCTGTCCTCTTGTGGCACCGGAAGCAGGGCGGAAGTAGGGCAGATTGCCATTGCCGCAAGGCTCCCCTGCCCCACCACAAGCGTAACCGGCCATGACTCCACGAGAGGCAAGGCGCTCGACAAAGTCGTAGAAGGCAGAGCCAGGCAGCACATCCTCGAAGGACTGGCTGGCAGGAGGCTCGGAGAATCCGGCAGAGTTAGAGACAATCTTGGCAAGCTGGCCCCTGCTGACCGGGTTGCCCGGGCGGAAGTAAGGGTCGTTACTGGGGGTACAAGGCTCACCAATGCCGCCGCAAGGGTAGCCCGATATGATGCCCCGGCAGGCGAGACAGCGCACGGAAGGGTAGAACGTGTTGTCAGGTGGCACATCCGTGAACTGGATAGCGCACGCGGTGGGATTTGGAGGAGGTGTAGCGGTGGGGCCGCCCGGTGTCTGCGTTGGCAGGGGAGTAGCAGTATGCGTGGCGGTAGAGGTTGGCGTATTTGTGTCGGCAGGCAATGATGTAGGCGTGGGAGTGTTAGTGAGCGACACACATGTATTTAGCAATACCGACACGTTATTCGAACCATAGTTAACGCTCGCCATATCGAGCTTGCCATCCCCGTTGAAGTCGCCCACCTCCACCGCGTATGTGTTGGTCCCTGTACTGAAATTGCGACCGGCTGCGAAAGTACCGTCGCCGTAACCCAGCAGCACTGACACATTGTTTGAGCTATTGTTCGCCGTTACCAGGTCGAGCAGGCCATCCCCGTTGAAGTCACCTACCTGAATATCCAGGGGATCCGTGCCTGCCCCGAAGTAAAGCGGGGCCTGGAAGAGGCCATCACCATTGCCAAGTAGCACTGATACGTTATTAGCGGTACGATTCGCATCTGCCAGGTCGAGCTTGCCATCCCCGTTGAAGTCGCCTACTGCTACGGCAATAGGCCCGTTGCCCACCATAAAGTTGATTGGGAGCTGGAAAGTACCATCACCATTCCCCAGCAGCACCGACACGTTATTTGAACCATTGTTCGGCGTCACAAGATCCGGATTCCCATCCCCGTTGAAGTCACCAATAGTCGCCGAAAATGGAGTAACGCTCACGTCGTTGTCGGTCACAGGCCCGAAATCACCGATCTGATCATTCAATCTTACCGACACCCTGTTGTCAGAACCACTCACGCTTATTAGATCTGGCCAACCATCGTTGTTGAGATCGCCAACCGTCTCTGAGTATGGCTCATGGCCCATAGTGAAAACAAAGGGTGCGAAAAAAGTGCCGTCGCCTGCGCCCTGCAAATATGACACCCCTGTCGTGAAAGAGTTCGCGATCATAAGGTCATCAACCCGATCGCCAAAAATGTCAGCAACCGATAAGGAAACAGGGTTGACACCGGCAGGGTACGCGACTGAGTTCGAGAAAGTACCGTTGCCGTTGCCGAGAAGCACCGATACGTCGTTTGAGTGATAGTTCGCCGACGCTAGGTCGGGTTTGCCATCCCCGTTGAAGTCGCCTACCGCTATGTAGTAGGGTCCATTGCCCACTGAGTAGGTGTTGTTGCTGAACCCAAGCTGTCCGCAAACAGAGGGAGCGAGAGGTTTTCTGATGCGCGGAGCGGAGGTCTGTGACGGTGACAGAGGTTGGATGCTCTCAGGTGTCTCAAAGGAGGCACGATGCTCGCTAGCGTGAACTGAATCTGGGTTCCCTCGGAAGGGAAGCACTCCCAGCAGAATGGTTACCGCAGCCAGTATGTAGAACCATCTGTGCTTATTGTTCTTCCTCAATTTGTTCCTCCTCTTCGTGATGAGCTAACAGCAGTACTATTCTTCCGAGCTATTCCCAGTGCAGAACGTCGCACGTCCTACAGCCAGCAGAGAAGAGCCTGTTGGCATCCCGATTTCCTTACGCTTCTCCTGAACCTTCATTTCAACCTGTCTATTTTGGTCCGGATAGCATCTCCGCGAGTAAGTTTGCGAGGTTTTGCAAGCTGTCGAACTCGTGCATCTCTCCATCTATCACCCTCTGCACTCTGCCATGCCACCCTGCATTGACGGCACCCTTGTCGTTTCCATCATCGCCGCCATCTACTTTGGCCCAGACCCGCACCAGAAATAGATCGGTTTGCTTGAGATACTGGCTTCGATGGAATGACATTCCTTTACCCCCGGGTGCTTCTACCCGCCTGCGGAGTGAGAAGCCGCTAACAAAAAATCTCGTATGCCTTCACATGAATTATCCATCTCATCACTCCATAATGGGCTGTACAAAACCCGTACAAAAAATGCTATACTGAATCCGGGTGCCACGAGCATTGCCGGTACCGCCGGCAGGGTGCGAGGGATGTTATGAGCGAGGAGATCACGTTTGGCGGGTGGCTCAAGCAGCGCCGCAGAGAGTCGGGTGTCACTCAGGAGGAGCTTGCCGACAGTATTGATTGCGCACTTACCACTCTGCAAAAGATAGAAGGGGGGGGGCGCCGCCCTTCGGTCCAGATAGCACAGCTGCTGGCTGACTACCTGAACATCGCCACAGATGAACACGAGGCGTTCATCACCTTTGCCCGCAGTGGGCGGCTCGCTCGTATCCACTCTCTTTCAGAGCCGGGCGAAATCAGCGTGCGCGCACCCTGGCGGAATGTCTACTTGCACCAGACCAATCTGCCTGCCGTGCTCACTCCCCTGATCGGGCGCGAGCAGGAACAAGCATTAGCACTTAGGTACCTCCTCAACCCGAAAATGCGTATGCTGACGCTCACCGGAGCGCCCGGTATCGGCAAGACCCGCCTGGCCTTGCAGGTAGCTTCCGATCTGGTAGAGCGCTTTGAAGATGGGGCTTATCTGGTAGAGTTAGCAACCGTTACCGATCCTGACCTGGTGATGCTTGCTGTGGCGCGAACTCTCGGCCTCAAGGATATAGCAGACGAGCCTGTGCAAAGCGTGCTCATGGACTACGTGCGTGATCGCAAGATGCTGCTCGTACTGGACAACTTTGAACAGGTACTGGACGCTGCCGCCTCGATAGTGAAACTGATGGAGGCAAGCCCCTGGCTGAAGATGCTTGTAACAAGCCGGGAGGCGTTGCATGTTCGCGGAGAGAAGCGGCTTCCCGTGCATACGCTCGGCATGCCCGACCAGGCGTTCTTATCAAAGATTGCTCCTGATAGGGAGCACACCATCGCGTCACTGGCGAGGTATCCTTCGATACAGCTCTTTGTGGAGCGGGCCCAGGATGTTAGCCCCGACTTTGAGTTGACCCATGACAATGCTTCAGACGTAGCCATGCTGTGTATAGGGCTCGAGGGACTGCCGCTGGCAATCGAGCTTGCCGCCGCTCGGGCAAACCAACTCACCATCGCCGAGATGCGCTCTGCACTGGATAACCGGCTCAACCTGTTGACCGGAGGAGGGCAAGACCTGCCCGCGAGGCACCGGACGCTGAAGAATGCGGTTGAATGGAGTTACGACCTGTTGGACGAATCCGAGCAGGCTTTATTCGTCAGGCTCGGCGTGTTCGCAGGCGGTTGCACCCTATCTGCAATCCAAGCGGTCAGCGAAACCGTAGATGGAGACAGAAATGGAGTTGCGGGTTCCGCCTCTTCGCCAACTCTGGACATAGTACTGGCTTTAGTAGACAAAAGCCTCGTGAGACGACAGGCTCCTGGCATGAACCCAATGCCCATCAATAGATCGGGCGTGGAAGGGGTGGATGTCTTGCCGGCAGAAGCCCAGTTCGGCATGCTGGAGACGATACGCGATTACGCCCTGGAGAGGCTTGCCGCGCGCGGAGAAGCCGAGGCGGTGTTGGAGCGCCACGCCCGCTACTTTCTGGCGCTGGCGCGCGAGGCGCAGCCGCAGCTCGATAAGGTGAACCAGAAATGGTGGATGAACAGGCTCAACCTGGAAAACGACAATTTTCGTGCAGCCCTAGGCTGGAGCCTGGCGACAGGGAGCGATGCAGCTTTCGAGATTGGCCTCGGTATAGGCGCGGCGCTAGTGAACTTCTGGCTGCGGCAGGGTTTCGTCACCGAGGGAAAGCGTTGGCTCAACCGCCTCCTTGTACGTCTTGACCCACGCTTGGAATCTGCCGCTCAAGCGGTGGGTGACGAAGAAGCCGTTGTGCAGGCATTGACCCTGCATCCCCTCGTTTCCTCTGCTTCCCAGGTGCTGAGAGGTATGGAGGTACTATCTAGCCGCCTGCAGCACGTAGACGACGCCCGCCGCTACCTGGGCGTAGGCCTTGCCCTCACCCGGCACATTGGGGACAGGAGCGAGGAAGCCCACGTGCTATACCAACTGGGTAGCCTCTCAAATGTGCTGTGCGATTACGACTTGGCTATCCGCTACCTCCAGGATGCGCTGGCGATCAAGCGGGGCATAGAGGGTTGGGACGAGCGAAATATAGCCGGCACACTCTCAGCATATTCGTGGGCACTCGCCGGCAGCGGCAGATTTGCCGATGCGCTTGCCTACGAAGAGGAAAACCTGGCGATCAACCGCCGCCTGGGAGAAGCTGAAGGGGTAGGCCGCTCGCTCTACGGCCTGGCGGAAATTACGCGGTGGATGGGAGATTACGCAGCCACGAGCCGTTATGCTGAGCAAATGCTGGAGATCGCCCGCACCCTGGGCAACCTGGAGGGGGAGGCACATGCGCTCAGTACGCTGGGGGCTGTTGCACGGGTAGAGGGCCGGTTGGATGAAGCGCAAGCTTACCTCAACGACAGCCTCAGGCGATTCAATAGCCTGGAACTACAACCAGGGGCTCTCGATTGCATCGCCCATCTCGCTCAAGTGGCTGCAGATCAAAGAGATGCCCGCCGCGCCGGGGTACTGGCTGGAGCGCATTTAGCACTCTACACAGCTATTGGCGAGCCTCAACTGGCAGTGGATACCGGAAATGATAGTGTGTTCGCCAACCTGCGCGCGCAAGCGGGTGCAGCAACCTGGGATAGCGCATGGACCGAAGGGCAGGGTATGACGATGCCCCAGGTTATCGCATATGTGCTCGATGGGGAGTGATCGGAAGTGTCGCCCCTATGTTAAGGGGTCTGGGGCGCCATGTGCAAGAACTAAGCGGTTGTGGGATTGGGTGGGTTTATCGGTGGTTATGCCGCCGGGGTAGAAAAAGGCGTGCTCATGCCGGGGTGCTGGGCACTGGGCTATTGCAGGGCCTGACGTATAGCCTCGAACCATATTTGCGCCACCAGATCGTAGCCATTCGGATTGGGGTGGATACCGTCATCGGCCAGGGTAGAAAGGTCGGTGAAGATAGTAGTGTTGTAGAAGTCAACCATGGTGGCACCATACTTCGCTGCCTCAGCTCTGATGGCATCATTGAAAGCGCCGCCGAGTTGGGACATGTACGCCGCACCCTCAGGGGAGAGCCCGGCCCCATCAGGGCTCGTAGCGTACGGGCGTTTCGATTGGTCGTCCAACAGGGCGATGTAGACCCGCGCTCCTCCTCCCGTCAAGCCGCGTAAGGTTTTGTCAATGTTGTTCGTGTACCTGGCCAGGTCTGAAGTTTCCTGGTCGGGACCTGTGTTGTACCATAGGTCGTTACTGCCGATCCAGACGAGGGCAATGTTGGGGTTGGCCTGGAGAGCAGAAGGCAACTGACCCTCGACCATCTGCTCAGAATCCCAACCTGACTTGCCAAGGTTGATTACTTGCGAGTTGGGCCGTGTCTCATTGATAGACTTCTGCAGGCGCGCCGGGTACCCGCCCCCGTCTCCCGGGTAGTCACCGTCCCCCTCGGTCAGGCTATCGCCCAGGGCAACTATTGTGAGCGGCCCTTGCGGTATTAGCGCAGCGGTTGCAAAGGAATCTACGGTCTGCGAAGGCTTAGACGTCACCTGAAGGGTAGGCGTTGGGCTATCGAACGCGCCGGGAGTTGAAGTTGAGTCTGCAAGAGCAACCGGGGTCGTGGTCGCAAGGGATTCAGCAGTTCGCGAGGGCGTAGGCACCGGTTGGAGGGTAGGGCGAGGAGTGCTCTCAGGCGTGGCGATACCAGGCGCCGTAGAAGTTGAGGTTGAGCCTGCAGAAACAACCGGGGTTGGAGTTGTGATGGAAGAGGTAGCGGTAGACGAGGGTGCGCTATTAGAGCAAGCCACCAGTAGCCCACACATCAGGGCAAGAAGCATGAGACGTGCGCGCATGGTTCACCTCCTGTAACTGGGATTACCCCGATTTAGAGGCTCTGGTCAGCTTTTGGTGACTGGATGGCACGAATTTGTGTTGGTTCTCACACATGATTTAACACAAACTGCCTGAGCAAGTCAAAGTTGGCTCGTCCATATAGCTGTCTCTTTCGCAACTTGAGCTTGTTCACCTGGCCTTCTACCTGCCCTTGACTCCATTCATATGTGAGGGCTCCTAACACTGCAGCCTTGTCTTTCTCGATCCCAAGCGAGAAGTTCCGCATTGCATTTATTCCACTTTCTGTCGCAGCCTTTAGCCACCCATCCAACTCCTCGGCAAGCCGACCTTTCACGATTCTGTGGAAGTCGTGCACTAATCGGTAGGCCGTAATAACTTCGTGGCAGGTCTGCTCCAGCTTAGCCATGACTTCTTGCTCCGCTATGTCTAAGCTTTGTGGATCGCGTATCAGGAACCACGCAAGCCGGCTGGATGTTGGAGAAGTTGAAGAAGTTGTGGGTTTCGGAGATTTTGGTGACTCGACCGATGTACACGTTGCACCTGGTGCATTTGGTATGGCTGACAAGTTTTCTTCGGCTTGCTGGTTGCCTTGTCTTCGATATTTCTTCGGTGTGTAGGGTGACTGTGTTCGCGCTTCTTTTAGTTGTTGGCTGACCCATACTGTTAGCATTTTGCGCGATCCTGGATACCCAAGTTCTTGTAATTCTCGCCACAGTTGCCCACCGTTACAGCAACCATCTTCCCATCTTTGATGCAGATATGGAACATATGGATCTATCATACTGGGCCTGGGACGTCTTTGGAACTCGGTAGGAGATGCGTCCAGACGTACATACCGGAATATCATCATACGGCTCACCTTCAACTGGCGGGCGATTGCCTTTATCTGTACACCCTGTGAGTACAGTTCCCGTACTTGTTGGTAGAGTTGTTGCTTCCGTTCTCGACTTTCCTGCTGGCGCACTATTTCTGTAGATGTTAGCTTCTCAGGCTGATGAACTTGTGGGCCTCGTTGAGTAAGTGTAGCCGATACAGAATTAAGTCCATGTGTTCCAAGTGTCCCGTGTGCTTGTCTGGCTTTTGTGGGCAAACTGATGTCTTTCAGCTTGGACCGATTGCAGTCTAGCACTCTCTCAAGAGTATCGCGTATATTGCAAAGAAGGTGAAATCTGTCAGCCACCTGAACAGCATTTGGTGCTCCTTCTGCAATAGCTCGTGCGTACTCGCCGGAACGATCACGCGTGATAATCTCAATGCCCGGATGTGCTTTCAACCATTTCACCAAGGGTTCTGCCTTTCTACTGGGCAATACTTCCACCGGTCGGTGCTTTTCTAAATCTACAAGGATTGTGCCATAGGTGATACCTTTGCGAAACGCAAAATCGTCGACGCCGAGGACGCGGGGCGTTGAATAAATAATCCTTGGCTCCGGTTCTTGTGAACATCTGATCGATCCAAGGATTGTATTGCGGCTCACTGGCATCTGCAAACGGTGCAGGAGTCGGCTGCCAGCACGTCCTCCAAGTGCTAATCCAATCAGTCTTAGGATATCTGCTTGACGGATTGTCCTTCGAGCATAAGAAACAGCCAGTCCAGGTAATCTCTCAGTAAAGATACGTCGGTAACAATCAGGATAGGGGCAGAAGAATTTGCGAACACAAAGAGACAACCGTACAATGAAACCGCTGGAGGGTAAGTCAATAAGGGTCCGCGTGTAACGACTATGTATTCTTGCAGAGTGCATATGACAGGACGGGCACTTTGTCTTGTTGGAGGTCATTCTCAAGCTCAATGAGATAAGATAATCTGCAGACGAGCTATCGATTGAAATGTGGTCGACTTTGAGCCCATCGAGTTTTGGCAACAATTTCGTTGCCAGTTGACGCACAGACAGTTTGAGACGCAGTTTGGGTGAAGATGGTTTGTCCATGCTTCATGTTGTACCCGAACTCTCTTATTTCCTGAGAAAAGCATCACCAAAAGCTGACCAGAGCC
>JBBRDO010000053.1:0-31335 GCA_038203825.1 Chloroflexia bacterium
GGAAGGGTAAGGTCTATTTTGGGTGGAAGTCATGAGTACGAGGCAAGGATGGCAGGGGTGGCGGTCAAGGTGCTGGGCGCACTGGATGGGCTGGAGGCCGAGGTCGAGGGGAGATTGCGGATGGCCGGGGAGTACAGGCGACGACTGAGGCAGGAGGGCGTAACGCATGTGGGCGAGGTATTGCCGGTGTGGAAGTACAGCGTACTAGTGAGGGACCGGGAAGCGCAGGACAGTGTGACGAGAGGGCTGTTGGAGAGAGAGATCGATGCCGGCAACCTGTATCCGCCGCTGACGCGGTGGTTTCCAGGTGTGGAGGGCGAGGAATACGAGGGCGCCAAAGGCCTGTACGACAGGATTGTGAACCTGCCATTGTGGGTGGAGGGAGGTAGGGGCGAGAGGGCGCAACGGGTGAAGTGGATGAGATGGGCGACGGAGGCGGTGGAGGAGGTCTTTGCGGGGTTAGATGAACATTGACAGTAAAGTGAAGTAGGGGTACAATCCGATCCGCACGCTACGCACGACGGAGGCGACAAGAGGGCAAATGGAGCAGCCAGCAATGAAGATGAAGAGTGCATATGAACAACGAAAGGAAGGCCGTGCTAACCCATGGCGGATACACACGCGTGATCTTATGTATATCGCTATCGGGTCAGTGCTGTACGGGCTATTTGGGTGGGCCACCTCAGGGTTGTCAATACCCGGGCCGTTTAGAAGCTCTATCAGGCCGGGGGTGGCGATCCCGCTGTTCTTTGGCGTGGCGTTTGGGCCGGTAGTGGGGTTTGTGGTGGGGTTTGCAGGGAACCTGATAGCGGATTTGCTGTCGGGCAACGGGTTTGTGTGGAACTGGGATGTGGGAAACGGGCTGATGGGACTGGTGGCGGGGCTGGCTACCTACTTTGTAAGCAGGCTGGATAACGGGCGCAATCTGACGATCGCGGTGGCGTTTTCGCTGCTGGGGATCGTAGTGGGGATGGGTTTCGCTTCATTTACCGATATTTGGATAGACCCCAATGTATCAGGGCTACAAGCAGTGTGGGACGAGTTCTATCCGGTGACTATCTCGAACGCGATTTCGGCAATTGTGCTTGTGCCGCTGATCAGTGCGTCGTATGAGACATTGGTGGTGAGGCCGGACGAGCAGGAGGAAAGGGCCTGAGAGGATGGTCATGCGAGATACGTGGATACGGATAATGTGCTTCGCGAGCACTCTATTCGCCGTATAGGCCGCGCACGCGAGATCTCAGGGAGGGATTGGAGCGGAGGTCGGTATTGTCGCTGAATTGGTCTATGCTGCCTATGAGGGGAAGGGCGGCGATTTGTTGCACGGCGGGATCGGTTATTCGGGCTAGAAGGGCATCAGCGAAGCGGTCGCCCCAGATTACCTGGAAGGGACGGTTGAAGAATTGCGTGGCGTCTTCCGGCAAAGGATCGGTGAGGGCGAGCGCATTGTGGGCGCGGGCGAGATGGGAGTAGGCGTGGACGAGAGCGGCTTCGCGCTCATTCCAGGTTTGGGCGTGCTGGGCGCGGAGAAGGAGGGGGGAGAGAGCGGGGGCGCAGCGAAGCAGGGAGAACGCGGTACCGAACCACTTGGGATAGGGGGCATAGTGGCGCTCGATAAGGAAGCAGAGGGACATGATGTCGCGCACAAGCCGGGAGCCCATAATGGAGGAGCCGAGCTCGTCCCCAGCATAGCCGGCGCGGGGCATCAAGTGCTCTTCCTGGGCGATACGCCGCCAGCCTGCCGCCATTATGTAAAGCCAAACGTCGTGGGGATACCAGTGGAAGAGATCGCGCATGGCCTGTAGCTCGCCTGTGCCGTGGTGATAGATCTCGCCCGAGGTGAGGGTGCGGAGAACCTGGGAGGGGAAGGTAAGCCAGTCGGCAGGGGTGGGTGCAGTATGCAGATCGAAGCCGAGGTGTTGGAGGACGAAGGCTTGAACGTTCGTAACGAATACACGGTGGTTGATAGGGCCAGAGGTGGTGGGTGTAGCGACAGGGGTGCCCGGCTCAAGAGGCGAATCGGCGAAGTTGGTGGGATAGTTGTAGAAGGTGTGAGGCAGGTTGTAGGCCATGAGCTCACGGATTTGTGGCTCAAGGGATATGTCTTCTTCGCGCAGGAAGAGGATCACCGAGGGACCCCAGTCGTGGTCGGTGGACATTTCGGTGTCGAAGCCGAGCTTATCGCTGCCTGAGCCAATCAGGGCGGCATCGTGCGCAAGGGCTGGGAAGTGGGCGTCGAGGATGGGGCGCACCGCTTCGGTGTAGAAGAGGCGGCCGAGCTGGAGGCCGGGGATGAAGGTGGTCGTTCTAATCTCCTCGAGTGATGCTATCAAGCAAACCTGGGATCGTTCATAACTCCCCGGGCACGACTATGCTGCATCCATCGCAAATACGCTGCTCAAAGATACCTGCAGTGTATAACTTAAGTCGTGCACCGCAGGAAGGACATGCTTCAAGTGGCTCAAAATCGTCGGCGGATTGATCCTGAAAGTACCAGTAAAAGCAACGACGTATCGGATTCAGGTTAGCCAGAATCTCTCGCCCCTGCTGGTTAAGTGGGTTGGAAATGTCGGATAACTGCATTCGTGCCCACTCCTCATACTCGCCGGAAGCTAACCATAAAGCGTCAATAGCACCGTAAATCGACCGCCAGTAAGCAATTTCCTCGACCAGTTCGGTAGGCAAATCCAATATTGTCGGATCAACTTCCAGGTTACATTTCATACAGTGTATGGGGTTGTCGCCAAGCGCGTACATCAGCTTGATGGGAGGAGAGCCCAGGCATGAGCATATCTCCTCCGGCGGAGTAGGTAGAGGCGGCCTTAGCTTGAAGTATCTATCTTGATCTAGGCTCATGGCCTTAATTCCACTACCCTACAAGGCCATCGAATTTGTCGATGTCGGCGCGGATGACGTCGAGGCTGGAGCGCCAGAAGGCTGTGGTGCGAATGTCTATGCCGAAGCGCGAGGCCAGGCCGGCAGCGTCGTCGAGGCCTGTGGAGGAAAGCAGGTCGTCGTAGTTGCGCTTGAAGGGCTCGCGGTCCTGGAGGTACTGGGCGTAGAGGCCGAGGCCGAAAAGAAGGCCGAACATATAGGGGAAGTTGTAGAAGGCAAGGCCAACGCGGTAGTAGTGCGGTTTGACGGCCCACATGAAGGGGTGGAGGTTGTCGTCGAGACCATCACCGTAGGTTTCGCGCTGGGCGTCGAGCATGATGGCACAGAACTCGTCGGCGGTTAGCTCACGTTCGCGACGCTTGTCAATAATGCGACTCTCGAAGAGGAAGCGGCTGGTTATGTCAACTACAACCTGGAAGGAGTCCTGTAACGAGGCTTCGAGGATGGACAGCTGCTCGGCGGGGGTGGCGTCTTTGAGGGCGGCGTGGCGCACAATGGTCTCGCAAAAGATGCTGGCGGTCTCGGCAAGGGTCATGGGGGTGGCTTTTTGGAGCGGGGTGCGATCGGCCTTGTTCATGTTATGGTAGCCGTGACCAAGCTCGTGGGCGAGGGTGCTCATGCCGCCATAGGTAGACTTGTAGTTGGTAAAGACGCGTGATTCATCGAGGCGCACAGGCATGCAGAAGGCGCCGTCGCGCTTGCCGGGGCGTGGCTCGGCGTCGATCCAGTTTTCGCGGAAAGCGCGGGCTGCAAAGTCACTCATGCGCTGGGAATATGAGCCGAACTGCTGGACTATGAAGCGGGTGGCGTCGTCGTACTCCCAGACCTGGACACCCTCACCGACGGGGGCCGAGACATCGTACCAGGCCAGCCTGGGCAGACCGAGGGCGCGAGCTTTGGCCTTGAGGTAGCGGCGGAAGTCGGGGAAGGACTCGCGCGCCGCCTCCATCATGGCGTCGAGGGTTTGGCGGTCGATGTTGCTGGCAAAGAGAGTCTCGTCGAGAACGGAGGGCCAGCGGCGCTTGGCGGAGAGGGTGACGGTTTCGCCCTTGACACCATTGAGGGCAGCAGCTACGGGCACTTCGGAGCGTTTCCACGCGGCAAGCTCGGCCTCGTAGGCACTTTTGCGAACATCGCGATCGGGGTCGAAGGCGAGGTGGCGCACCATGCTCATCGGCAGAATAGTGGTTCCGGTGGGGGATTCGATTGGAACAGTGATCTGGGAGGTGTAGCTGGAATGGAGCTTCTCCCAGCCGCCGCCACCACTGGGATGAAGCTCGGCGGCGAGGGTTTCTTCGGCGGGGGACATCATGTGGCGGGCACTTTCCTGGGTGCGGTGCAGGAAGTAAGCGTGTTCGGTTGCCTGTTTCGAGCGGGAGATAAGAGCCTCAACATCGAGGGAGCCGATCCAGGCGGTGAAGCGGTTAGCGAGGAGGGTTACGCGCACCGACTGGCCCTCTAGCTCGCTGACGCGGGTCTGGGCGAGATTATCGCGGGTGTCGGTGGCGAGGAAGGCGTGGATGTAGGCGCTGATGGTGCGGAAGTTCTCGAGGAAGGCGTTCCAGTGCTGCAGCACGTCGTCGAAGGCCACGAGGGTGGCGTTGTCGAGAGGGGCGGCGTCGTGCTGGGCGACGTTGTGGCGATCGAAAAGGGCGTTGAGGTCGTCTATGGAAGCGACTATGGCGCTGAAAGCGGCCTCAAATTCGGGTGAGGAGAGGGAGGGGAATATGGTGGTCATGTCCCAGTGTGGGAGGGCGTGTGTTGCGGTTGGGGTGGTCATGTGATTTTGTCCTTGTGGTGGTAATTCCTATGATTCAAAAGCGGCGCGAAGGCGCTTGATGGCGGCAGGGACGCCGCCGGGGGTGCCGTAGACTGCAGAGCCCGCGACGAGGAGGTTCGCGCCCGCGGCCACGGCGTCGGCTATCGTGGCTTCGTGGATGCCGCCGTCCACTTCGATATCGAGGTCGACGTGGTGCTCTTCCATCATGGCTTTGAGGCGGCGGATCTTGGCTAGCATGGTTGGGATGAACTCCTGGCCGCCGAAGCCGGGGTTGACCGTCATTACGAGGATCATGTCGGCGTAGGGCAGGATTTCTTCGAGGGTGATGATGGGAGTCGCGGGGTTGAGGGCTACACCCGCGAGCTTGCCTTCATCGTGGATCTGCTGGACGGTGCGGTGGAGGTGGACGCAAGCCTCGACATGGACGATTATGTAGTCGGCACCGGCTTTGGCGAACTGAGGGATGTACAGCTCCGGTTGCTCGATCATCAGGTGGGCCTCGATGGGCACGGTGCTGAAGGGGCGAATAGCCTCGACGATGAGGGGGCCGACCGTGATGTTGGGGACGAAGTGTCCGTCCATGACGTCTACCTGAATGCGGCCTGCTCCCGATTGGGCGGCTTCCTGCACCTGTTCACCGAGGCGTGCGAAGTCGGCGGAGAGGATAGATGGGACTATCTCGATCTTACGGTTAGTGTAGTGCATAGATGTTAATATAACACGAGACGGGGTGATCGGGCACAGGCGGTGGGTGCAAGTATTGGGATGGGTTACTTGCTCCCTAAATGAGTTGTGTCGCCCCTACGGGGCTCAGGGTTATTTTGTGCCGGGAACCACAGGGTTTACGCCCTTGGGCTACACCTGTTCCACCCCCTTCGGGGTTGGGAATAGCGGGGCTCACTGCTAAGGCGTGGCCGGTTTCCGGCCGCTGGCCATTAGCAACAACACCAGGATTACGGGGTCAGCAGCATCAAATAACTCGACATCTTTGACAAAGGATTCGGCATCTTGCAGGGTCATGACACCGGCGTCTACCAGGTATTGCAGGCCTTCAACGGTCGGTGAGGGCACCAGATCGCTCAAGTCGTCCAGGTCGTTGTGCATGGTCAGGGCTTCCAGGTCCAGGTTCCGGTAGCCTGCGTCTCTTAGCAGGTGCGTGAGCCTTCTGCCGATCAAGCGGTTGCCGCCCTGGCTGGCCTGGTGCTCCTTGAGGTACTCCATTATGCGTGCTTCAATGGCTTTGGATTCGCCTGTGGGAGGAGGATCGAAAACAACCAGCTCATCGTCTACGTCGGTGATGACGAGTTTGCCACCCGGCCTGAGCAAGCGAAAGGCCTCTTTTGCCGCGCCGATGGGGTCGGGCAGGTGCTGGAATAGATAGCGGCCATAGACGAAGTCGAAGGTGTTATCAGGCAGGTCAATCTGCATGACGTTGCCTTCGATCAATTTCCAACGGCTGCCGGCTTTGTCCTGCAGGTAAGAGCGGGCTTTCTCGATCAGCACGGGGTCGATCTCGACCGAGACCAGGTTGCCGTTGGGCAATAAGTCGAGGAGGCCTTCGGACACGAAGCCGGGGCCGCTTCCAAGCTCAAGGACGGTCATATCGTCGCGGAGACCAAACCACTGGAGGTTGCGTGCTTCTTTAGCCCAGGTGATGAGGGTTTGGCTGCGCAGACGCTCAAGCTCTTTGTCGAGGCCGAGGGGCGTCTCGGCGGCAACGTACGACGATGTTCTATCTGTGTCGCTGGACATGGAAGAGTTCCCTCCTTGTTAGAGGCGCGAATAATTTCCTTGCAGTTGGGCCGCGGCATCCTGATCTATCAGCCAGGTGACGTTTCCTGTTGAGTTGCGGAGGAGTTGGGCGGGATATTCGTCCGGGTTGTACTCGCCTTCGAGCACCTGTTGGAGCGCCTCCGCCTTGGCTCCGCCTCCCACCATGAAGAGGGTGTTGGCAGCGTGAGTGAGGGTGAGGGGGGTGAGGGTAATGCGGTCGGCGGAGAGCTTGGGAACATAGGTGGAAGCCACCAGGCGGACGTTTTCGTGGAGGACGGCGGTGTGTGGGAAGAGGGAAGCGGTGTGGCCTTCGTCGCCCATGCCCAGGAAAACGAGGTCGAAGATGGGCACCTCACCTTCTTGCAGGTTGAAAGCCCCGCGAAGAGTGACTTCGTAGTGAGTGGCCGCGTCCTGGGGGTCGCCGCTGGTGGGTACTGGGTAGATGAGGGCGTGGTTTATATTGAGGGGCTGGAAGAGGTAGTCGTTGGCCAGCTTGAAGTTGCTGGCGGGATCGGTGTGCGGAACCCAGCGTTCGTCGCCGAAGAAGAAGTGGATGGAATGCCAGGGGATCTCGTGGCGGAAGGGATCGGAGGTCAGCAGGTCGTAGAGAAGCCTGGGTGTCGAGCCGCCTGAGAGGGCTACGTTGAACGGGCGGGTGGGGCTAGCCTGCCGGGTGAGGGCAGCGAAAAGACGGGCGGCGGCGGCGGCTATATCCGCGAGAGATTTTTCGATCCGGATCTCGGGCTGGGTGCTCATGTCAATTCCTGGGGCGCTGGGCGGGGCGGGTCCTTTGTTCCCGGGCCTGAGATGCGCTAATAGGCTCGCCACTGGGGACCTTGTGGCTGATAGGGGTAGAGCGCGTGGCATGTTTGGTACCGCGAATAAAGGCCCCAACCATAGTAAGGCATTCTTCGTAAACGGTGTCGCGGCTGTAGAACTCCAGTTCTTCGTCGAGCAGGTCGGCTTGATCCAGGCTGGCCATTTGGACAATGCGGCTGGTGACCTCGGAGCCTTCGATGCCCACTTTCGAGACGGCGCACTGCTCTTGTTCATCGGTGAGGGCAAGGGAGAAAGTGGCCGCAACGGGATCGCCCGGCTGCTCGCCGCCTATCTCGACAGTGATGGAACAAAGATCGCCGTCACACGCGGCGTCCCAGGGAGCCGCATGAATATCTATGGAAATGGGGCGTTTGCCGGACCTGAGGCTGATGTGCGCAGCCGGCACATGGCTGGTTTCGCTGTGAGTCAGCTGGTAGGCATTTTCGCCGCTTTCCCAATCGAGGCGGCTGGCCAGCCAACCTGCCATCATGAGTGCCTGGGTTCGGTTTACGGTGGCGCGGCGATCAGGGGGCTGGGCGAACTCGAGTTTGATTCGGGAAATGCGCTCAAGATAGGGGTGCATGGCAGGCGGATCGAAGAAAGAGGCCACCATTTCGCGCCAAGGGGTGAGCCTACCCCAGTTCACGTCGCTGACAGCAACTTTGGGCCACTGGCTCTTGATACCGCCTGCCATTTTGGCGAGAGTGCCCTCGGAGTTCTCGAAGGTGGCGGAGTCGACGATGAGACGGTTGAGGGAGTCGGCGAGATTGCGGAAGACGTATTCATCAAAGGGGTCGCCCTGGGGCCACCAGAGGAAGACTGGGAGGTCGGGCAAGAGGAGAGGGATGATGGCAGCGGGGAGGCGCCGAACGGATTCGCCACCGGCGGCGACCGTTACTTGCTCGCAACAGACCTGTCTTCCGCCCGAGGGAGGAAGCTGGCAGTGGATGGAAACCCAGGCCTGGACGGGCATGTCGGTCTCGACCGGGTCGGTGGCGGCGACGATGACGCGGCACGGGTGGCGGCCCGTGATGCGCTCGATAGACTCAACATAGGTGTTAGCGGCTTCGTAGGAGCGAGCGCGAATAACGAGGTTGAGCACCTGGGCGGTAGTGATAGCTTGAGCGCCACCTTTGGCCTGGGCGGCCTCGGCAACGTCGCGCCACAGCTCATTCAGTTGCGAGTCTACATATTCGACAGCAACGGGGATGGGCGCGCCCGAGTCTATGGTAGAAGGGTCGTCATCTTGAAAGGTGAAGGGGTTTTTATCTGTTGTATCGGCCATGGTGCTGGAGCCTCCGGGGAGATACGGGCTTTATACTCGCCGCCACTGGCGACCATCGCGGGCGATGAATTCGTCGGCTACGCTTGGACCCCAGCTTCCGGCGCGATAGTTGGGGAAGGTTGGGGGTGGGACACGCTGCCAGCCTTCGAGTATGGAGGTGGTGATCATCCACATTAGCTCTACTTCGTCGCGACGGGTGAAGAGTGTGGAGTCGCCGACCATAGCATCCCACAGGAGGCGTTCGTAGGCGTCGGAGGTTTCGATACCGAAAGAGGAGCCATAGTTGAAGTTCATATCGACGGAGCGGAGGCGGATGTCCTGACCGGGGAGTTTGGACTCGAACTTGATCGAGATGCCTTCGTCAGGCTGGATATGGAGAACGAGGACGTTGGGCTGTAGCTCGTCGGCGGCGGTGTGCTGGAACAGGGCGAGGGGAGCGGGCCTGAACTGGATGGCGATTTCGGTGACGCGCTTGGGCAAGCGCTTGCCGTGCCGCAGGTAGAATGGGACGCCGGACCAGCGCCAGTTGTCGATAAAGAAGCGCGCGGCCACGTAGGTTTCGGTGTCGGAATCGGGCGGCACGTTTTGCTCGTGGCGATAGCCTGGCACGGGCTGGCCGAGGATAGCCCCGGGGCCGTACTGGCCTCGTATGACGTTCTGGGCGACCTCAACGGGAGTGAAAGGCTTGATGGAGCGGAGGACTTTAGCCTTCTCATCGCGAACGGATTGAGCGTCGAAAGAGGATGGTGGCTCCATAGCTACGAGGGCAAGAAGCTGCATCATGTGGTTCTGGAGCATATCGCGAAGCGCGCCTGAGGTGTCGTAATAAGAGGCGCGATCTTCTACACCAAGGCTCTCGGCGACGATGATCTGGACGCTGTCAACATAGCGGCGGCTCCAGATCGGCTCCCAGATGCCGTTGGCAAAGCGGAAGACCAGGATGTTCTGGACGGTTTCTTTGCCCAGGTAGTGGTCAATACGGTAGATCTGCTCCTCGGTAAAGACTTCGCTGATCTGGCGGTTGAGTTGTTGGGCTGAAGCGAGGTCGTGGCCGAAGGGCTTTTCTACTACGATGCGCCGCCAGGACATATCTGTCTCGGGAAGCGGTACATAGGCGCTGTTCAGTGGACCTGTGCCATTGGTACTGACAGGCACATCGGGGCTTTGAACTGGGCGAGTGTTTGCCAGGCCTGCCGCGCCCATTTGCTGGACGATCATTGAATAGAACTCGGGCGGCGTGGAGAGATAGAAGAGGCGATTGCCTAGAGTGGCTCGCTGCTGGTCTATCTCGCTCAGGCGGGCGGCGAGCCTTTTGTAGCCTTCGGGATCGTCAAAGTTCGACTGCACGTAGAAGAGGCCCTCAGCGAACGAGTCCCACACGCCGGGGCGCTGGGAAGGCTTATTTCGCGCATACTTCTCAACGGAGGCCTTGAGGTCGTTGCGCATTTGTTCGTCGGAGAGGGCACGGCGGGCGAAGCCCACAAGGCTGAAGTTGGCGGGCAGGCGACGCTCGACGTAGAGGTTGTAGATAGCAGGCAGCAACTTACGATGGGCGAGGTCGCCGGTAACGCCGAAAAGGACCAGGATGCAGGGGTTGGGGGTGCGGCGCATACGCAAGCCGACGCGAAGGGGGTTTTCTACAAGTGGGGTGGTTAGTATGGATACCATATTGTCCTTGAGGTTCCTTGCATGTTGGGCTAAGCGCAGATGGACGGCGGTTTATGCTTTTGCGGAAAGATCGTGGTCTATGAAGTAATGGCGCCAGGGGCCTGAAGCGGGGATAAAGGGCTGCATGAGGGCGCGCTGGGCCTGGACGGTGTGGTTGAAGTCATGGGCTACCCATTGGTTGAGGAACTGGGCGAAGGTAACAGGGCCTAGCGCGGTATGGATGGCCTGCCGGGACAGGTACTCGGGCCGAGCCTCGGAGAGACGTTGCAGGTTCTCATGACGATTTTGAAGGAAGAGCTGAAGCACCTCAGATGGAGATTGTTGTGAGTAGTCGGTGCTTTCGGCGTCGGGGTTGAAGCCCGGGAAGGATGTTCCGCCGGCCAGGAAGGTATGCAGGCGGACGGAAAAGAGTATGCTTTCGGTGTCCAGCAGGTGGCACAGGCACTGGAAGGCGGACCATTGGCCGGGAGCGGCAGGGAGGGTGAGTAGAGAGGTTGGGGTGTCCTGCACGAAAGCCGTCCACTGGGCCGGAGCCAGTGCCAATATAGCCTTGGTAGTTTGTAACAGGTCAGTATCAGTCATCGTGTTAGGGTCGCCTTTACTTAAGGTGCGGCACGCGCTTACTTGTTAGCGGCATCGTCCTTGCTGTCAGGAGTAGTGCCGTAGATCTCCTGGGCGGTACCCTGAATAGATTTTACTACATCTCCCGGGTCAGTGGCACTAGCGGCGGCATCCTCGGCGTTGCGTACGCTGTCCATAATTTTACCGGCGGCCTGCCCGGTGCTGACGGTGGGCGGGGTAACGGGAGCACCGGGGTGGGAAGGCGCGACGGTTTTCATGTCCTCGGCGGCAACCTGTGATTCGATGGAGTCGGACACGCGCACAGCATGGCCGCCGAACTGGTTACGAAGGGCGGCTGCTACCTGGGCGCTGAACGATTCGGGCTGGCGGGAGTAGAAGCGAGCCATCAGGGAAAGGGTGATCACGGGGGCGGGGACAGACTGGTTGATGGCCTCCATGACTGTCCAGCGGCCTTCGCCCGAGTCTTCTACGTAGCCCCTGATTTCGTTGAGACCGCTGCCTTCATGTTGGAAGGCGATCTCGGCGAGCTCGAGCAGCCAGGAGCGCACAACGCTGCCGTGGTTCCAGACGGTGGAGAGGCGGGCGAGATCTACGTTGTAGTCGCTGTTCTTGATGATCTCAAAGCCTTCGCCGTAGGCCTGCATCATGCCGTACTCGATGCCGTTGTGCACCATTTTGGTGAAGTGGCCCGCGCCGTGGGTGCCGAAATAGTCATAGCCGTCTTCGCCGGGAGCAAGGGTGGCGAACAGGGGGCGGAGGTGGTCGAAGACGTCGCGCTTGCCACCGATCATCATGCAGTAGCCGTTCTTGAGGCCCCAGATGCCGCCTGATGTGCCTACGTCCATGAAGTTGATGCCGTGAGGCTCGAGCATGGCGGCGCGGGCTATGGAATCTCGGAAGTTGGAGTTGCCGCCATCGATGATCATGTCTCCCGGCTTGAGCAGGGGGATCAGGGTCTGGATCTGGTTGGTGGTTGGGTCGCCTGCGGGAACCATGATCCAGACGGCTTTGGGCGAGTCTCCCAGGCTGTCGATCAGTTCCTCAATGGAGAAGGCTGCAACGGCGCCGAGTGCCGCCACTTCACGGGTTTTGTCGGGCGAGCGGTTGTATGCTACGACGCGATGGCCCCCAAGGAGGAGGCGATGTACCATATTCGCACCCATGCGACCGAGTCCGATAAAGCCTAGTTCCATGTGGTTATTCTCCTTTGGTGACCAGTGACCAGTGACCAGTGACCAGTGACAAGTGATAAGTGATAAGTGACAAGTGATAAGTGACCAGTAGTGATAAGAGTTGTGTGGTCTGTCGTCTTACCGGCCACCGGTCACTTCAGATGCCGAGGCCTTCCAGGGACGAGCGGATCGCCTGGCGGACTTGTTCGATGCCTACCGAGTGGTCGCCTTTGATGTGGAGGCGGATGGCGCGGCGGTGATGCTTCTGGAGGGATTGCATATCGCCCATTGATTGGGCGCGGGTGAGGGTCCCGAACGTGAAATTTCGGCCGGGGATGGGGAGGTCGCTGCGTGGGTCGCAGGTTATCTGGATGAAGACTCCCTTGTTGGCGCCGCCTTTGTGCAGCTGGCCTGTGGAGTGAAGGTAGCGCGGACCGTAGCCAAAGGTGGTGGCGACCCTCAGGGTATCGCGAACGGCAAGGCGGGTGTCTAGGAAAAGCTCTTCGTGCTCTCCAATGCTGGGGACGTAGGCGAGGAAGGCCACGTAGTCGCCCGGATTGACGGTGCTGAAGAAGGCGTGCAGGGCGCTGTTGAGGGTGCCTTCGGAGCCTGCGCGGGCAAGGGCTTCGTCGTCGCCGTAGAGCGAAATGCCGTCGGTGAGGATGGGCGCGACCTCGGGGAGTTTGCCCTCATTTGCGTATGTGTCGAGCAGGCGCTGGGTGTTGTCTTTGCCTTCCCAGATATTAGGCTCGTCGTAGGGGTCGATGCCGAAGATGTGGTCGGCCACGGCTGTGGCAAGCTCCCAGCGGAAGAACTCGGCCCCGACGGCGTCTTTGGAGGGGAGAACCAGGCGCACAACGGGGTGGCCGGCGGCCTCCAGCTTCTCGATGGAGTGCTCCTGGTGCATGTCAGTGTTGTCTTCAATGGAGAGATAGACGAAGAGGCGGTCTTTACCATAGGCGGAAGGACGGCCCACGGGCTCGCCTGCGACGGGCACAAGGCCTTTGCCTTCTTTGCCGGTGCTTTCGGCGATCAGTTGCTCTATCCAGAGGCTGAACGCGTCGAGGTCGGGCGAGGTGAAGATGGTGACTTTGTCGCGGCCCATTTTGCGGGCCTCGGCCAGTACGACGCCAAGCCATACGCCGGGGTTACTGCCGGGGGTGGAATCGGGGCTGCAGGAGCCGGCCATGTCGGCCGCGTTGGAGAGGATGGCGGCAATATTGAGGCCTATGAGGGCAGCAGGGACAACCCCGAAGTAGGAGAGAGCAGAGTCACGCCCGCCTATATCGGCCATATTGAGAAAGGTGTGCCGAAAGCCCTCGCGGGCGGCGAGCTCCTGGAGAGGGGTGCCGGGGTCAGTGATAGCGACAAAGCTATCACCCGCATTATCACCCCGCGCCGCCTCCACTTTTGCGCGGAAGTAGCTGTAGAAGCTGAGTGTTTCGACAGTGGTACCCGACTTAGAGGAGACCACAAAGAGGGTTCTGGTCGGGTCGATGCGGCGCTCGATGGCCTGGATAGTACCGGGCTCAGTCGAGTCGAGCATGAAGAAGCGTGGCCAGCCGCTCTGAGGACCAAAGAGACGGCTGATCACTTCGGGGGCAAGGGACGAACCGCCCATGCCCAGGAGCACCACGCTTGTGAAACCATCGTTGCGCACTTTTTCAGCGAAACCGGTTATTTCGGAAGCGCGCTGTCGCATAATGTAGACTGCGTCAAGCCAGCCGAGGCTACCGCTGATCGACTTTTGTGAGGCTTCGTCCTGTTTCCAGAGAGAGGGATCACGCTGCCAGATGCGGGTGCTGACGTTATCGGTTTGGGCGCGCCGCAGGCCTTCGCGGACCTGCGGCTCAAGCCCCCCCAGGCTAGACTGACCTCCTGCCGAGTTACCAGCCGCGAGTTGTTCGCGTTTGCCGTTGATGGCGGCTTCCAGAGAGTCGAAGCTTGTCGAGAAGGAGGCCACACCCTCTTCGGTGAGCTCATCGGTCACCTGGTTGAGAGAGATGCCCAATTCTTCCAGGCGGGCCAGTTGCCTGTGAGCCAGGTCGAGGTCGCGATCAATCGTGCGCTCGACTGTGCCGTGATCCAGGAAAGCCTTGATGGTCGCATCAGGCATTGTATTGACAGTGTCAGGGCCTATCAGGTCATCTACGTAGAGTATGTCGCTGTAGGCAGGGTTCTTGGTGGAGGTAGATGCCCAGAGGGGGCGTTGGACGTGGGCACCATGATCTTTCAGGCGCTCGAAGCGTTCGGTCTCGAACACCTTGAGGAACTCCTGGTAGGCCATTTTGCTGTTATTGATAGCAGCGGTGCCCAGTAGAGAGGTTAGCTCGGCCTTTTTGTCGGGGTCGGTCTCTTTGTCGATCAAGGCCTGGAGGAGCTTGTCTACCTTGCCGTCTACGCGACTAACGAAGAACGACGCGACCGAGCGCAGGCGGTCAATAGGCTTACCTTCTTCGACGCGGCGCTCGAGGGCGCTGAGGTAGGCTTCCATGACCTGCTTATGAACGTCAACCGCAAAGATGAGGGTAACGTTTATATTGATGCCGCGATAGAGGCATTCTTCGATGGCCGGGATACCTTCTGGGGTGGCGGGGATTTTGACGTAGACGTTGGGGCGGTTGACGGTAGTGGAGAACAGGACGGCCTGTGTAATAGTCTCGGCAGTGTCAGCGGCAAGACCAGGGTCGACCTCGATGGAGATAAAGCCGTCTACGCCGTCAGTGCGGTCATAGACGGGACGAAGGACGTCGGCAGCGTCGGCAATATCCTGGGTCAGCAGAGCGTGGTAGATATCCTTGGGAGACTTGTTCTGGCGGAAAAGCTCCGAGATGGACGTATCATAGTCGGTGGAGCCTGCCAGGGCCTTCTCGAAGATGGTGGGATTGGCGGTAACGCCGACAATGCCCTTGTCGATCAAGGCTTGCAGGTCACCAGAAGTGATCAAGCCTCGCGTGATGTTGTCGAGCCAGGGACTTTGCCCCAGGTCGAACAACCGCTGTAGGGTTGTTTTTGCCATTAGGAACTCCTTTTAGAGACGAGTCGTAGATCGTAAGTCACTGATCGTAAGTCACTGATCGTAAGTCACTGATCGTAAGTCACTGATCGTAAGTCACTGATCGTAAGTCATGTGTCGTCACTTAGTACGCAGACGTTTAGTATAAGCTAGCTTTGCTTTTCGGCAGGTGTTTCGGAGTTGGTCTGGGTTTTGCCTTTGGCGGTAGTTGCCTTCTGCCGGGGCTCGTTGGGCTGGGCTTTTTTGGCCGCGCTTTTCTTGCCGAAGAGAGCAGAGGCGCGAGCAACCACGTTCTCCACCGTGAAGCCGAAGTTCTGGAAGAGGACTTCCGCGGGGGCTGAGGCCCCGTAGGTTTCCACGCCAATCATATCGCCTTCGTCGCCTGTCCACTTGTGCCAGCCCATGGGGGAGGCAGCTTCTACAGCCAGGCGCTTCTTGACGGAGGGAGGGAGGACTTTATCACGATAGGACTGGTCTTGCTCCTCGAAAAGCTCCCAGCAGGGCATGGATACCACGCGAGTCTTGATGCCCTGCTCTTCGAGAATAGGCTGCGCGCCGACAATCCACTGGACTTCGGAGCCTGTTGCCATCAGGATAAGGTCGGGGTTGCCGCCTTTGGTGTCGGAGAGGATGTATGCGCCCCGCATAGTGTTTTCGGCGGGGGCGTATTTGGTGCGGTCGACGATGGGCAGCTTCTGGCGCGACATGATGAGGCAGGTGGGGCCATCGCGGCGGGTGAGGCCGATCTTCCAGGCGTAGGCGCTTTCGTTGGCGTCGGCGGGGCGCACGGTCCACATGTTAGGGACAGAGCGCAGACCCGATAGCTGCTCGACGGGCTGGTGGGTGGGACCGTCTTCACCGAGGCCAATGCTGTCGTGGGTGTAGACCATGAGGAGAGGGTTCTTCATCAGGGCGGCGAGGCGAAGGGGCGGGCGCATGTAGTCGTAGAAGATGAGGAAGGTTGAGCCGAAGGCTATCATGCCTTTGTGGAGGGCGATGCCGTTGAGGATGGAGCCCATGGCGTGCTCGCGAATGCCGTAGTGGACGTTACGGGCGTAGAAGTTGTCGCCGCTGAGGTCGCCACCGTCTTTGATGTATACATCGGTGGAGGGATACAGGTCGGCGGCGCCGGCCACGATGTTGAGGGCTTTGGTGGCGATGGCGTTCACGGTCTTGCCGGAAGAGGTGCGGGTGGCGAGGGGGCCGTCGGAGGGGACGAAGGTGGGGAGAGCGTCATCCCAGCCTGCGGGAAGGCCACCGGACATGAAGAGGTCGTACTCCCGGGCCGCGTCGGGGAACTCGGCCTTGTAGCGGGCCATCAGGTCCTTCCACTCTGATTGGAGCTCAGCGCCGCGACCGACGGCCTGGCGGCAATACTGTAGGGCTTCATCGGGCACGTAGAAGGGTTCTTGCCAGGGCCAGCCGAGATTTTGCTTGGTGAGAATGATCTCGTCCTTGCCGAGAGGGGAGCCGTGAGCCTCGGAGGTGTTCTCTTTGTTCGGCGAGCCGTAGCCTATGATGGTGTTGACTATGACGAGGGAAGGCTTGTCGGTGACGGCCTTGGCCTGCTTGATGGAGGCGCGGAGGGCGTCAAGGTCCTTGATATCGGAAACACGCTGGACGTGCCAGCCATAGGATTCAAAGCGCTTGCCGACGTCTTCGCGGAAGGCGAGGTCGGTGTGGCCGTCGATGGTGATGGTGTTGTCGTCGTAGAAATAGATGAGCTTGCCCAGCTTGAGGAAGCCCGCGAGGGAGGCGGCTTCGGAGCTAATGCCTTCCATGAGGTCGCCGTCGGAGCAGAGGGCGTAGGTATAGTGGTCTACGATGGGGAGGCCAGGCTTATTGAAGCGCTCGGCCAGCCAGCGCTCGGCGAGGGCCATGCCGACACCATTGCCGAAGCCCTGACCGAGAGGGCCGGTGGTGGTTTCGACGCCGGGGGTATCGTGGTATTCAGGGTGGCCGGGGGTCTTGCTGCCCCACTGGCGGAAGTTCTTGAGGTCGTCGAGTGAGACGTCGTAACCTGTGAGGTAGAGCGACGAATAGAGGAGCATGGAGGCGTGGCCGGCGGAGAGGATGAAGCGGTCACGGTTCTGCCACTGGGGGTCGCGGGGATTATGGCGCAGGGCTTCGGTGTAGAGAAGGTACGCGAGAGGGGCGTTGGCCATGGGAGTGCCGGGGTGGCCGGAATTAGCTTTCTGAACGCCGTCCATGGAGAGAGTGCGGATGGTATTGATGCACAGCTCGGATATGTCCATACCGTAATAAGTTTGTGTGGGTTTTGTTTGGATTGCCAATGTTGTCTCCTGACTTTGAAATGCGGAGTTTCAAATGCGCAATGTGGGAACGTACAGTACTATTTTACACGTATTTGCGAAGCACGCATAGGGTAAGGTAGGTTAAGCAAGTTGCACGCCAATGGGGGACGAGTCGCAGATCGTAAGTCGCAGATCGTAAGTCATGGAGCCTGAGCGGCCCGACTTACGATCTGCGACTTACGATCTGCGACTCAATACCGGTATTCTGGTGGGAGGCGGAGGCGTTGGCGGGGGAAGACAATGGTGCAGCCGCCGTTGTGGGTGGCGTCTTCGCCGTGGAGGTAGACGAGGCTGCCGGGGACGTCAAGCAAATATTCGGCACCGCGCATGACGAGCTGAGCGTCGAAGCCTTTGATGCGGGGGCCGCAGGTGCGAAGGAAGTCGCGCAGGGTTTCGCGGATGGTGTCCGCGCCGCCGCGGCCCTTGCCGTGGATGACCTCCATGCCGTCGAACCTACCGCCCGCGAGGATGCGATTGTAGTCGTTGACGAAGCGCGACATGCCGTCGGCGATGGTGTGTCCGTGGAGGTCGATGGTGTAGAGGTTTGGCATGGTTGCGCCGCCTATGTGGTAAGAGCTACGCTTTCAGCAGGTTGGCGGCGATTACGATGCGCTGGATCTGGGAGGTGCCTTCGTAGATTTCGGTGATCTTGGCGTCGCGGAAGAAGCGTTCTACGGGGTATTCCTTGACGTAGCCGTACCCACCGTGTATCTGCACTGCGGCCCAGGCGCTTTTCATGGCGAGTTCTGAGGCGAAGAGCTTTGCCATGCTGGCCTCTTTGCTGACCTTTTGGCCTTTGTCTTTCATGGTGGCGGCACGATAGAGGAGGAGGCGAGCTGCGCTGAGACCGGTTGCCATGTCGGCCAGCATGAATTGGATGGCCTGGTGTTCTGATATGGGCATGCCGAATTGCTCGCGCTGTGCGCTGTAGGAGAGGGCTTCGTCGTAGGCGCGCTGGGCGATGCCGACTGCCTGGGCAGCGATGCCGATGCGCCCACCGTCGAGGAGGGACATGGCAATCTTGAAGCCTTCGCCTTCCTGGCCCAGGAGGCACTCGGCGGGAAGCTCGGCGTCCTGGTAAATAAGCTGGGTGGTTTCGGAGGCGCGGATGCCCATCTTGTTTTCGAGCTTGCCTACGGTGAGGCCGGGGATATCTTTGGGGCAGATAAAGGCGGAGATGTTGCGGGAGGCTTTGGGAGTATCGCCCGTGACTGCAAAGAGGATGGCGACTTCGCACGATTTGCCGGAGGTGATCCAGGTCTTCGTGCCGTTGACTATGTAAGTGTCGCCGCGGCGCTTGGCCGTGGTGCGCATGGCGGCGGGGTCTGAACCGGCGTGAGCCTCGGAGAGGGCGTAGGCGCCGAGCCATTCGCCGCTTGTAAGTTTGGGGAGGTATTGGGCTTTTTGCTCGGGGGTGCCAAAGGCGAGGAGGGCACCGCACACGAGGGAGTTGTGGACGGAGACGACAGTGCCGATGGCGGGGAGGACGCGGTTTATCTCCTCAAGCATGAGGATGTAGGGAAGGACGCCCGCCTCCGCGCCGCCGTATTCTTCAGGGACGAGCATGCCCGCGAAGCCAAGCTGGGCCATTTTGTTGAAGACTTCGCGGGGGAAGATGTGACCCTCGTCCCACTCTTCGGCGTGAGGCTCCAGCTCGCGCAGTGCGAAGTCGCGGGCAGTGTCGCGGATGAGTTGTTGTTCGGGAGTAAGGGTGAGGTTCATAGATTGCCCTACGAATACTTAACTAGATTGGGCTTTCTTTGCACCCTTGAGGACTTCGCGGGCGATCACCAGGCGCTGGATTTCGGAGGTGCCTTCGCCGATTTCGGTCAGGCGGACGTCGCGGTAGTAGCGCTCGACGTGGGCCTCGGTGATGTAGCCGAAGCCGCCATGGATCTGGATGGCTTTGTGGCAGCATTCCTCGCCCACCTCCGACGCGAAGAGCTTGGCCATAGCGGCTTCTTTGGTAAAGGGCTTGTTGTTATCCTTGAGCCAGGCTGCTTGATAGACCATGAGGCGTGCGGCATCGAGCTTGGTTGCCATGTCGGCCAGCATGAATTGGACGGCCTGGAAGTTGGAGATGGACTGGCCGAACTGCTGGCGCTCCTTGGAGTAGCGCAGGGCAGCCTCAAAGGCGGCCTGACCCAGACCTACAGCCATCGCGCCGATGGAGATGCGCCCACCATCAAGTATGGCAAGGAACTGGCCGAAGCCGTTCTGGGGCGTGCCCAGTATGGCGTCATTTTCCACCTTCACGTTCTCGAAGAAGACGGGGGAGGTGATGGAGGAGCGCAGGCCCATTTTGTCTTCGTCCTTGCCGAACGAGAGGCCGTCGGCGGGGTTTTCTACGATGAAGCTGGTGATGCCGCGCGAGCCTGTAGCGTGGGGGTCGGTCTTGGCGGTGATGACCATAACGCCTGCGATGCGGCCCGAGGTCATGTAGAGCTTGGAGCCGTTGATCACCCAATGGCCGTCCTGCTGTACACCGACGGTCTTGGTGCCGCCCGCGTCGGAGCCTGCGTGGGCTTCAGTGAGGCCGAACGCGCCGATCATTTTGCCTTGAGCGAGGGGAACTAGGTACTTGCGCTTCTGCTCAGGGGTCCCGTACAGGTAGAAGGGGGAGGCACCGAGCGAAGTGTGAGCGGCGAGGGTGAGGCCGAGCGAGCCATCGCCGCGAGAGATCTCTTCAACGGCGATGGCATAGGAGAGGGTGTCGCCTCCTGAGCCGCCGTATTCTTCGGAGAAGGGGACGCCCATCAGGCCGAGAGCGGCCATCTTTTCGATGATATCGTGGGGGAATTCGTGGGTTTTGTCGCGCTCTAAAGCGCCAGGGGCCACTTCTTTATCGGTAAAATCGCGTACTGTTTCGCGGAATAGCTTATGTTCAGGAGAAAGTTCGAAATCCATGTAGAGAAAGCCTCCTCATCGAGGGTGGGTAAAAAGGAATCTGATGTCAGGAATCAGGGGTTGTTGGTAACTTCTTGCGCACAAACACAGTTGTGCCCATCGTACGGATTATAGCACAGGGATTTATGGGTTGTCGAACGAGGGGATGCTGGGGAGTGCCCCTGCGGCCCCCGGGTGGATCTCGGCGGGGGGAGACCCACCCCCGGCCCTCCTGAAGTGAGGGGAGAAAGAAAAGAGAGGAGAGGGCCGGGGGACATCCCTGGTAGCCCGGCAGGGGAGGACCCCTGCACCTCCTATTTTGCTAGGGGCCCACGCCTGGGATGGGAGGGCCTTGCAGGGGTAGGTAGTAGGGGGCGCGGCCAGGGTAGCTGTTGAGGAGGTCGGTGTTGGCGGCTTTGCCCAGATCACGCACGTAGATTACGTCGCCACCCATGAGGGGGTCGTTGGCGAAGAAGACTTTGCCGTAGTCGCGGTTGGTTCGAGTGGGTTCGAGAGCTACGAATAACAAGGCGTTCTTGAGGTGGGCTGCGTTTGCCTGGTCTATGGCTTCAACGCTGATGTCGTTGTAGTCGTTATATTGGGTTGCGAGCGCGGGAAGGGTCTGGGTTAGAGAGTAAAGGCTGAATAGAACGAAGAGGAGGCCCGGCGCGAACCAGCGCACACGCGTAGGCCAGACGCCGGACAGGGCGCGTGAGACTATACGCCCGATCAGGTCCAGGCCGCGCCCGGCCATGAGCAGCATGAAAGGCATGCCTTCGTACCAGTAGCGCGGACCGTAGATGGTGGTGGACGACCACCAGAAGAAGTAGGCGACCAGCAGGCCCCCCAGACTGAGCCACAGGAGCGCGTCCCAGCCGAGAAACCTGCGAGCGGTGTTGCCGATCCATGCTACAAGACCGAGGACGATGGGCACAAGTGCGAAGGGCGCGGGCCAACCCCCGAAGATGGTGGCGAGGGCGCGCAAGTATACGAGGCCGTTGTGAAGGCCCATCGCTGGGGTATGTCCGAGTTCGCTGCCGTGGCCAGGGCCGAAGCCGGGGGTGTCGTAGGAGCCAACGAGGTCTTGCGCCAGGCGTAGAGGGTCACCTGTGAGTTGGAAGTTCTGGTAGAGCAAGAAGAGGAGTGGAGGCAGGAAGCCAACCACGACGAGTGCGTAGCATAGCAGCCTACGCAACTTCGTGGGGGTGGAGAGGATGTCACCGACCGCCCAGAGAGCCGCACCCAGCCCGATGCCGAGCGCGGTCCACTCGCGGGTGATGAAGGCCATGCCGATGGCGAACCCGGCGACCAAGCCCCAGAGGGCGGCGCGGCGGGTGGGGAAAAGGCCCTCACGCGGAGTGTCTTGCTCGCCGGCCTGGCGCAGACAGACAAGTGCATAGAGGAAGATGGCAGCCCACATCATCGTGGTCGGGTGCGACATGTAGGAGCCCGACATGAACAGGATCCAGGGGGAAGTCACGCCCAGCAGCCCGGCCCACAGGGCGACAGACCTGCCAAACATGCGCAGACCCGACATATAGATCAAGGCCAGCGAGACGCCACAACTAAGAGCATTCACCAACCAGGGAACCCCGGCCCAGAGGGCGGGTACAAGCATGAGGGGGTAGCCGGGAGGATACTTGGAGAACCAGCGGCCATCATAGGTCATGACGAAGCTGCTCTGGAAGAACTCGGGCTTGAGGGGCTGGGGGACAGTGGAGCGAAGGTGGGCGAATATCTTGCCCTGGAAGATGTAGGCCACCTCGTCCACCACGTGGGGTATACCATCCAGAATGACGAGCGCGATTATCGAAGAAAGCACTGTGCCGGCCACAAAGAGCGCCAGAGCCACATAGCGCGGCTGCCGGATGTGATCTAGCCATCGGGACGAGGTAGGGGGGGCAAGTGGATCGGTTGGCTCGACGGTGAGTGTGGAAGTAGCGGGCTGGCGGCTTCTGGAGAGGCGTGAGAGGCCGAACCCGGCAAGGTAGGCGATGATACAAAGGAAGCTGGCGGACCAGGCTATCATGGCTAGCTCTGCCAGGATATCGCCCACAGTGGTAGTGCCTGAGGGCCGGTAGGAGCCGCCGACCAGTATCTCGCCCGGGTGGCCGTTTACCAGGGTCCACCACTCGAAGTTGGCGGCCTCGGGCTGTACTCGCAGGACAAGCCCGCTATGTGTGCCGCTGCCATTGTCGAGGGGCACCTCGGATATAGCACGCCCACCAAGGAGGGTGTATATGGACTGTTCGCTATCGACGACGCGGGCTGAGACCCAGTGAACAGGCGGGCGAATGTTTTGCAGCCATTCGCCAAAGATACCGACAAAGGAGAAGATGCCGTTCTGAGTAGGCTGCCAGTAGCGCGAACTGGACGGCGGCTCGACGGTAAGGTCTTCGAACCCCGGCAGGGAGAGGGCGGCGGCCTGATGCAGATCCCACTGTTCGTTGCGTATTTCGAGATAGGTGCCGTGTATTTCGGCCCACACCGAGTCGCTCTGCCGACCGACAGTGACAGTGGTTTCGCCCGAGAAGAGGCTGACCAGGATGGGCGCGCCCGACAACGCCAGGAGCGCGAGCAGCCAAAGCAGGAGCAGGCTCCGGTTGATGCGGGGATAGAGTGGTCTGGGGGTTGTGTTTGGGTTCAAAGACAATAAGGGATTACCGCGGATAATATGCTGTGTGTTCCCTTATTTTATCAGTGATGGCAGGAGAAGGCCAGAAAGAAAGGCACCCGAGACAGAAGGAGCTTCGCGAGGTCGATGACAAAAGGCTATGAGTCGGGTATAAAGCATGCATGGACCTGCCCAAGAAGCTCCTTGCTCGTATCGTAAAGAAGCTGGATTCGCCCAACATCAGGGGGATTGCGCTTGGCGGACGTTACGCGCGTGGGGAGGCGGGGATTTTCAGCGATGTCGATATTCTGCTGCTTATGAGAGATGATGCAGAGGTGCCTGGCAAGGGTTTCTTGTTGGATAAGGGCAAACTGGTAAGTGTGTCGCCGAAGACAGGAGCAAGTATACGGGAGCAAATGGGCAGACCTGAGAAGGCGATCTGGGTGGTGCCGGGTGCGAGATCGTGCAAGGTGTTGCTGGACAAGGATGGTGGTCTAGGCGAAGTTATTGAGGAAGCGCGCACGTTCAGGTGGGAGAAGTTGCAGAGTAGAGCAGACCAGTACGCGGCCGAGGACCTTGTACTCGCCGTAGAGTCTGCTTTTAAGGTGCTCAGCGCGATGCAACGAGATGAAGCCGCAGTGTCTTATGCAGGGGCCAAGCTGCTTTCATGGCTGACCAGTATTGTCGCCGTACAGCGCGGGGTGCTGATAGAAACGGACCATACTTATTACGACCAGGTACAGCAATCGGTGGGGGTGGATTCTGTTTGGACGAGCTACCATAAGATTGCGGCAGGCATTAGCGCCAGCGACAATGGAATAGAAATTCCGTCCTTGCCACTGCCGGTGCGTGCTCTCGCAACGCTTCACCTGTATCGAGAAACGATGCTTCTTATCGAGCACATAATGAGTGCGGAGCAGCTGGAGATAGCAATGCAGGTTGTCAGGTACACTGGAACAAGCGACCCAAGTACTCTTTGATTTGGGGAGGTATTGATGAAGAAGGCCAGGCAGCGCGCAATAGGGGTAAAGAGTTTAATGATGAAGGCAAGCGAGGAAGCGCCCTTTTAACGGGCAAAGGCGGGAGGTGAGGCCCGCCTTTACCTGTAGATGCTGTTGGTTAGGGGCGCTATTAACCCTCTGTGGATTGTAGCTTGTTATAGGCTTCGACGGCTTCGCGGTGGCGGCCCAGGCGCAGAAGGAGATCGCCCGATAGCTGGTAGAAGCGTGGAAGATGCTGGGCCTGGGGGCTGAGGTCAGAGAGGTCGTCCAGGATCATCGTTAGCATCGTGTGGGAAGTTGTGGGCTTTTTGATGATGCGACGATAAACGCGAAGCGCACTATCGAGATCGTCAACCTGTGCGTAGGCAGAGGCCAGGGCCATGTGGGCGCCTATGTCCTGCGGGTTATCCGCAACCAGGCCAACGAGGTCCTCGAAACCCGCGACTGAGGGAAGCGGACCGCTGGTCATGAGGTCAGACTCTGCGGGTAAACGCACAGACTGTTCAAACAGCGGGCCGGAAGGCGCTGAAGCAACAGGCTCGGGTTGGGCTTTTGCCTGGGCCTGAGTGTGAGCCTGGGGAGCAGGCATAGTGAAGTCGGTGGTTTCGCTGTAGGAGGTCCACGGACCACGAGCCACGCGGGCTTTGATAGGTTGTGCCTCTTGCGCGTCTTGTGCCTCTTGCGCGTCTTGCGCGTCTTGTGAAGCGTCGGGTGCTGTGGGCACATCGGGAGCGGCAGCAAGGGGGATAGCTACTTCAATAGGTTCAACAGATGAGGTTGTGCTGTCTACTTCGACCGGGGTGGGTGCAGGCTCAGGGGCTTCTACCACTGCTTCTTCGCCCAGGTAGTCGGTAGCACCGGCTTTGCGAGCCATCGGCAGGTCTGAGGTCAGAGGCGAGGTAAAGGAAGATGTATTCCCTGCCTGAGCCAGTTCGACCTCGGTGGGTGTAGATGAGGCAAAGTAGGAAGTATCGTTTTCCGAGCTCCAGTTGGAGCCACCTGCGCTCGTATTATGAGCGTGTGCAGCATCGTCCGCCATTTCAAGATTGGCTGTGCCGTATTTGCTCTTCATCTCCTGGGCATCCAGATAGCCGGTGGGGGGTTCTTCTTCAACTTCAATCTGGGTGAGGTCGAAGGGAGCCACATCAAGGCCCTCAACTGCAAGGGCATGTTTCGCAGACAAGTCATGGTCAGATTGATCGGCTGTGCCGTGGGCAGGAGCCTCAACCGATGTAGTGATCGAGTCCCCCGCAAGACCTGTGGTGGCGCTGGCCATCCAGCCGCCCCCGTCGGTTGAACTATCGCCAGGTTCTGCCTGGAGAGAGTCGTGTGAAAGGTCAGGGTCAGTTGCAGTGCCCCCCATTTGTGTGGTGGGTGCTTCGTTTGACATGGAATAGTCTGGGGTCTCGGAGCCGGCAGCGGCATCAAGACCCAGATCAGGTGCGACATCCTGGGACCAACTGGGGTGAGGGGTCACATCTTCAGTTAGCGGTTCGGAAGGCGTGGGATACGAATAATCAGTGGAGGCATCGCTGCTTGCCGAAGCATCCTGGGACTGGGCGCCCTGTTCATCAGACGCGGACGGCGTCCAGGATTCGGGCGTGCCAAGTGACAGGGACGTCTCAGCATCGGGCTGAGCATCGACATTGTACTCGTCATATGAACCGGAGGCAGGTGCGTTATCCAGTGGGCCGGAGGAGTTAGTGCCTAACAGTGCGGCTACTGCTGCCAGGTTTATGGTAGCGGTCATGGGGTCATTTAGGTCGGCAGCCCTACCTGTCAGCTCTTCTGTGTTGAAGCCGAGAGATTCGCTGGTATTGGAGGTGGGCATAAGAGAGAAGTCGAACGGCTCGATAGGGGGCAGATCAGCGAAAGCGGCGGAGTCCTCGGAAGCGGCGTCCTGGGCCGCGTTGACGGCTTGTGCTGGGGAGATCAACTGTGCAGAAAGGTCTTCTTCGGCAAGAGGACCTGAGGCCGGAGGGGAGTCCTCGAATTGGAGCCAGAAGGGAAGACCACCCTTAGATTCTGTGCCTGCCTCGCCCGCGACATCAGGCTGGTCCCTACCGGTTAGGCCCGCAAATAAGGCAGGATCTATATCGGCATATCTAGAGGCTTCTTCATTATCGGTGTCGGTGGTGTCGGTTCTAGCGTACTGGGCAGGATCGAATGCAGGGCCAAGTTCGCTGGAGAGAGATGCCAGTTCCTCAGGGCTAGAGGTAGAAAGGGAGGCCATCGGGGTAGAGGCCCCCGTATCGAACATAAAGCCTTCGAATTCAAGCTCATCGCCCGAAATGGCGGAGTGAGCAACCGATGAGTCCATGCTCTTCAGGGCCTGCGCGATGTTGGGCTCGAGTTGGTTCAAAACGCTGTCAGACGGTACCTGGCGGTAGTGGATCGGGTCCACATATGGGTCCTGCTCTGCGGGAGCCGCCTGGGGCGTGGCTGAAGGCTCAGCAACAGCAGATTGGGCTGCGGCATCGGTTTGCGCAGGAGGGGCAGCCATTTCGGGCGTCAGGGAAGAGGATTGCGTAGCCTGCACTGCCCATTCGGGCATATCTTGGACCTGGGTTGCTATTCCCATATGCTCGGGGGTCGACATGGGCATGGCCGAGGCGGAGGTTTCGCCCGTGGCGGCGTCGTGGACTGCGGTAGTAGCCGAAGGGGAGGCGTGGGCCACCATGCCCTCGGTCAGAGAGCCGGACTGTCTGAGTTTTTTGCCTGCGTGTAGGGCGATCAGGATCGAACTGAAGTCCTCGATTGAGGCAAGAGAGCTGTCACTCCACGAGGTATTCGAGGAGCTCGTTCTATCAGGGGGAAGGGGTCCCAGAGGGCCGGTATTGCCACGCACCCGACCCAGGTTAGGAGAAGTGCCGGTGAGCGACGGAGAAGTAGACGTGGAAGGCGTCGGGAGTTCGGGGAGGGGGCCGGAGGGACCGCGGCCTGTTAGCTGCTCATCCGAGCCGGTGACCACCTCGGGTTCGGCGTCTTCCGGTAGTGCGATGACGGGTTCTGCGGGTAGGGTGAGATCAGGGGTAGAGGGCGCCGGGGCGTCTTGCGTTTCAACATGGACCGAAGGTGTGTCGGCTGCCATTTCGGGCGTCACGGGTGCGGAATCGGAGGGGGCGGCGGTCGGGTCGGAGGCAAGATAGGAGGGAAGAGGCAGATCACTGCCGGTGATAGGGCCGGAAGCCGTCTGTTGGTCTGTGCTGCCGGCTGTTTCGGACGTGGGGCTCGCGACGTTACCGGCAGGATCCGCAAACGGGCTGGTACTGAAATGCGCGAAATCACCTGTGGATGCAGGCACAGGAGAAAGCGGACCGGAAGAGGTGGTACCGGCGCCCTGGTCGAACATGAAAGGCTCGAACTCCATATCGGCGTCACTGAACTGCCCGCCGTTCACAGATGGTACGCCTGATGCGGCGGAAGGAGAATCGCCCTGTTGGGCTGCGTCGTCCTGACCCTTATCGAACATGAAGGGCGAGAACTCGATCTCTTCTTCGCTGAAGGGAGCGCCTTGCCATTGTTCTGCATCTGTCGTCTTGTTAGTTTTTCGTGCCATTCTTTCCTCCAATTACCTGAATTACGAGTTTCGGGCGTTGGTGACAACATGGCACCAGGCTCGAATCTATAATTCTCAGTCTCCCACTCCTGCGTGAGTTTCGCTCATTGATGCGTTGAGTTTGTCGTAATACTTGAGTAGCGTCGCTATTCTGTCGGGTGGTGTGCTCTTATCTTCCAGGTATATTTGCAATGCCTGGCGTGGGTTCATCTGCTCTACCACATGGTCGCCTAGCCGCATACGGTGGGCGCGAGCGGAATTGGTGATTACCGAACCGAAGGAGGGTTCCTTTGAGTTGAGGGAGCGCCTGATCTCGTCCTGGCGCAGATCGCGCAAGTGCTCAGGCGTGGTCTCGATAATGAGGCGGACAACTGCATCTTTGATGCTGTCTTCGTTTTCATCGATGCGGCGCAACGCTGCTTCCGTGGGGAAATCGGTGTCCGCATTTACCTTGATAGTAACGAAGCTACGTGCGGGGACCTCGTGGAATTCGTGGTTCACAGGGCGCACGCCTTTTGAATCGGGCGGGCCAATTTCGACTGATACGAAGCCTTTCTTGTCGTTCTGTTCGCCGAAGTCGATGCGCTCAAGCGAGCCTGGGTAGACGATGGGCGGTCTGCCGGCGGATACGACCTGATATTTGTGAATGTGGCCCATGGCCACGTAGTCGAACGCTGGATTGGCAACTGTGGAGCGCGGCAAAACCACGTCCTGCCCCAGCATAATGTCGCGCTCGGTAGAGAAGACGGCGCCCTGCACCGAGGCGTGAGCCGTGAGGATAGCGGGCATCGAGGGGTCGATGGCGGCCGCCGAGGTGTCAATAAAGCCCTCTATGAGATCAAGCAGCTCTCTGTTTAGCTCGTCGGGGCTGAGATTACGGAAGTCGCCCCTGCTCATCAGGTAGGAGCGGGACAGCCAGGGCAGGGCGACTATCTGAACGTCGCCTGCTTTGGTGGGTATAACGTGTACGCCGGGCTTCTGGGCGACGGTGACGTTAGGAATAGCGAGGGTAGAGTAGATTTCTACGGTGTTGGCACGCTGCAAGGCGTTGGGCACGTCGTGATTGCCTGTCAATATGAAGGTTGGCAGACCGCCGGCTGAGAGCTTACGTATGCACTTTGCGAATTCGCGCTGAACGGTGGGAGTTGGGTCGCGGTTCTTGAATATATCGCCAGCGATAAGGACGAGGTGGATATCGTTTTCTAACGCCCAATCGAGCGCCAGGTTGAGTGTTTTGAGGAAATCCCCCAGGCGTGAGGAGAGACCTGTGGTCGGGTCAATGCGGCCATAGTTTTCCATGCCCAGATGAATATCAGCCAGATGTAGTATTCGCAAAGTAGTTAACATAACATTAGAAAGTGGGTAGGTGTATTAAAGGCGTAGTACCCCCACATTTCGGAGTATAGCACCCGCGATTCGGGGGTGTCAACCCTAACTTATGGTACAATAGGCATGCTCTTAATGCGAATTGCGTACTACGAGTCGTAGATCGTAAGTCACTGATCGTAAGTCATACGGCTGGCGGCGCCTGACTCAGCATTCACGACTTATGATCAGCGACTGCCACGGAGGGTCACGGATGACTTACAGGATAACGCTTATTCCGGGCGACGGTATTGGCCCGGAGATATCGCAGGCCACACAAAGGGTGATTGATGCCCTGAGAGTGGGCATAGAATGGGATGTAATGGATGCGGGCGAGGCGGCGATAGCGCGAACCGGCCAGCCCCTGCCGCTGGAAGTGATAGAGTCGATAAGGCGGAACAAGGTGGCTATCAAGGGGCCCATCACCACGCCCGTGGGCAAGGGGTTCCGGTCGGTGAACGTGCAGCTTCGGAAGGCGCTCGATTTGTACGCCAACCTGCGCCCGTGCAAGACACGCAAAGGGGTGCGCTCACGCTACGACAACATTGACCTGGTGGTGGTGCGAGAGAACACCGAGGACCTGTACGCGGGCATCGAGTTTGCGGAAGGCACGCCCGAGGTGGCGGAGCTTATCCAGTGGATAGCGAAGACTAATGGAGCAACGATAAGGGCCGACTCGGCCATCTCCATCAAGCCGATCTCGATCAGCGGCAGCAGGCGCATTGTTGAGTTCGCTTTCCGCTATGCGGAGGAGAACGGACGCAAGAAGGTGAGCGCTGTACACAAAGCCAACATTATGAAGGCTACGGACGGGCTGTACCTGCACGTGGCCGAGGAAGTGGCGACGGAGCACCCATCTATCCAGTTCGAGAACGTGATCGTGGACAACATGTGCATGCAGCTGGTGCAAAAGCCCGACCTGTACGATGTGCTGGTGCTGCCTAATCTCTACGGGGATATAGTGTCGGATCTGTGCGCCGGGCTGGTGGGCGGACTGGGAGTTGCGCCGGGCGCGAACATCGGTGAGGGCGTGGCTTTGTTTGAGCCTATACACGGCAGCGCGCCGAAGCACGCCGGGCAAAACAAGGTCAATCCGATGGCTATGATGTATTCTGGGGTAATGATGCTCAACTGGATCGGCGAGCGCGATGCGGCGAATAAGCTGGAGCGCGCATTGGACGAGACGATAGCCGAGGGGGTCGACGTTACCTATGACCTGAAGCAGCGCCGAGATGACCCGACGGCCAAGAGCACATCCGATGTGGCCGACGCGCTGATTAAGAAGCTCAGCAGAGGGTAGTACAGGCTGGCTGAACGCACAATTGTTAATTAGTAACGACACAAGGAGCGATCCATAGATTGCTCCTTGTGTCGTTAAATCTATGCGCCCCAGGTCTTGCGGAGGACGCGGAGCCAGTTTTCGTGCGTTAGCTTGTTGAGGGAGGCTGGGTCGTAGCCGTGGGATTCCAGGGCGGCTGTCAGTTTGGGGAGGCCTGTGACGTCGCCTATGTGAGAGGAGATGTTGGCGCCGTCGAAGTCTGAGCCGAAGCCCACGCGGTCAATGCCTATCCTGTCTACGAGATAATCAATCTGGCGGATATAGTCGGTCAGGGGCGTGTCGAGGTCGGCACGGCCATCGGCGCGGATGTCGCGCACGTTGAAGTTGAGGCCGACCAGCCCATCACTCTCGCGGATGGCGTCCAGTTGCTTGCCGGTAAGGTTGCGGGTAGAAGGGCTGATTGCATGGGCTGCGGTGTGGGTGGCAACCAGGGGCGCAGTTGACAGGCGCGACACGTCCCAGAAGCCTGCTTCGTTGAGGTGGGAGAGATCGATCATTATTCGGAGCTTGTTGCAGGCGCGCACCAGACTCTTGCCTACCTGGGTGAGACCCGGCCCTGTGTCGGGGCTGTGGGGGAAGCGGAACGGCACGCCGGACGCGAAGGCGTTGGGGCGGCTCCATACGAGGCCAATCGAGCGCAGGCCCTGCTCGTAATACAAGGGCAGTAGCTCAAGGTCGGGGTCGATAGGCTCAGCTCCCTCGAAGTGGAGCAGTATAGCGAAAATGCCGCGGTTCATGCAGTCCTCTATCTCAGAGGCGGTGCGGGCGATCTGCATGGCGCCCTGTGAGTCTCGCACCAAATGAGCGAGAGTAGATATCAGGGCTGCGGCCTCGACTTTGGCGTAGGCGTGGCTGAATTCGCGAGCCATGGGGGCAGTGTAGCCCTCATCGGTGTAGACGGTGTCGGTCGTGCCTTTGGGTTTGCGAAACTGAGGCTCGGCAGGCACGTACACGGCGAAAAAGCCGCCTACCAGGCCGCCCTCGCGGGCGCGTGGAAGGTCGATATGGCCCTCGACGTTACGGCGGAAGAAGTCGCGCCCACCCGATATTTCCTTGTAGTGGACCTCGAAGAGCGAGTCGTTGTGGCCGTCAAATACGGGGTAGTTTGCCATCCTGGGTACCTCTGGTTGCAATAATGGTATGTTACCAGTATCTATCTTCCAGGGGATCTGATTCAAGGCGTGGGGGCTTTTTCGTGTTGAGGTAGCTTTGCAGGATGACTGCTGCGGCTACGGCATCTATTTGTTGGCGTGCCTGCCGGGGTTG
>JBBRDO010000054.1:0-30753 GCA_038203825.1 Chloroflexia bacterium
CCCTGTCCCCGTGACATTGGACGTGTCGCCCGTGGTCCTGGGGAGGCGTGGAGTGACAAACACGGTTTGCAGCCCCAGCTGCTTGATGGTGTCGGTCACCTGCTGCTGTATGCCCACGCCCAGCGACACCATGGTTACCACGGTCAGGATGCCCACGAACACGCCTATCGACGTGAGGATGGTGCGCACTTTGCGCCGTCCCAGGTTCTGTGTTGCCGTTAGAAATGTGTCTGATAGTCTCATATGACGCTTTCTTCCCGCTCCCCGGCCTTGACCGTCTCGATAGCCACGATCTTGCCGTCGCGCAGGCGGACCATGCGGTCAGCATAGGAAGCAACCGCCATGTCGTGGGTCACAAGGATCATCGTAAGGCCGTCGGCGTTTAGCTCGCGGAGGAGTGCCATCACTTCGGAGCCTGTGGCGCTGTCAAGGTTGCCCGTCGGCTCGTCGGCAAGGAGGATCTTGGGGTGGTTGGCAAGCGACCTGGCGATAGCCACTCGCTGTTGTTCGCCTCCCGAAAGCTGGTTGGGCCGGTGGTCTGTGCGCGCGCCCAAACCCACTCGCTCCAACAGCGCGAGCGCTTGTTTGCGCCGTTCTGCGTGGTCGATACCCGCTATCATAAGGGGAACTTCGACGTTCTCGATGGCGGTGCGGTGCTGCAGCAGATTGAAACTCTGGAAGATAAACCCGATCCGCTCACGTCGGTGGGCAACCAGCCGCTTGGGTGATGCCTTGGCTATGTTCTCTCCGTCCACCCATATCTCGCCCGAACTGGGGCTATCGAGGCCCCCCAACAGATTGAGCAGCGTGGATTTGCCCGAACCCGACGGACCTACCAGCGCGACAGCTTCGCCGTCCGCGATGTCCAGATCCACGCCCGCGACGGCGGCTACAATAGTGGGCCCCACCTTGTATTGTCGGGTGAGGCCCACTAAACGAATCAACGCTCCTTGTGTCGAAAGCATGGGCTAGCTGTTACTTCAGCCCTTCGGCTATCTTGACGGCTTCGTCCACGCTGATCTTACCTCGGATGGCTATCCATAGGTGCGAGTCTTTCTCCTGCCACATTAGGGACGTCCAGCCTGATGCCGAGGGAGAGAACGCCTTGGCCTCCACTCCGCGAACAGTCACTGTGGTGGTTGCACTTGGGTCGCTTACGCCGCTGAAGTTGTCACCCAGCCCCTGCATCATTTTTCCGGTCAGGGCAGAGTCGCTGCTGAGGTTGGCTTCCGTGATGATGAGATCAGTATTGGCCGACGAGTAGCTGAGCATGACACCGCCCCCCATCGCTTTCTGCATCTGAGTTACTCCCACCAGCGTAGCACCCGTGGGCAGGTAGGATGGCTGCAATAGTGTCCAGCCCTGGCTCTTGGCGTAGTCAACCGCGTCTGGGAGAGTGGTCTGCTTGGGTTGTGTTGCTTCGGCCTGCTGGTCCAGATCAACTGTCTTGGCTCCGGCCGGTGCTTGCAGCACGAACGTTGCGGCGTCTATCGCCTTGTTTAGCTGCAGATTGCTGACCGCGTATGTGATGCTGCCGATATTCGGGTGCTCCAGGGTGAACTTGACCGGCACGTTGGTGTCTTTCCCCACCCACAGGGTCGCTTTCAGGTCCTTGATCAGAAGCCCGGCCTGGGCCTGGTACATCTGCGGCAGCCCCAGCAGGGAAGCAGCATCGGCTTTGGGGGTGGCAGTGAGCTTGTATGCGTCGACGCCGCCTACCTGCTCCGTGCCCACAAGCGTGATATCCGAGGCCGAAATGATCTTGTCAACGGTTTGGTCGGGCGTCGTGTTCCCCATGAGAGCTTTTAGCTCGGCCGGCATTTTGTCGGCGAGCTTGCTGGGGGTAGCTATGTAGACCGTGTTCTTGGCCGCGTCCAGTGCGTACACCTTCTGCCCGTCATACACGAGTATGTCGCCATTCACGTTAGGGATGGACGAGCTAACCACTTCTACGCGAGCCTTATCGGGCGTCTGCTGCCAGTACTTGATCGAAGCAGACACGGTATCGGGCAGTTGATCCAGGCCCTTGCCGTTACCCATCATGCTGTTATCCAACGCGCCACTGCCCATCATACCCTTGGCGTTGCCCATGGGGCTGTCTGCACTGTTTGTGGTGGGCTTGACCGACTGCATGAAGCCCGCAAGCAAAGTCTTGATGCCGTCTTTGTTTATGTTGACGGACAGGTCGACAGTACCCTGCTCGCTCGTGGTCGTCTTCATAGTGTCGCGCACCTTCTGCACGACCTCAGCAGCCGTTACCTGCTGGCCTCCCAGACCCGAGCAAGCCGCGAGCAGCGGCGACAGCGCTAAGGCGAGGATAGGCAACACTAGCATACGTGCCTTTTTCATTCTGTTCTCCTTCTCCAATTTGCGACGAGGACCTCGTGATGAGCGAATAATTGGTATTATCGTTCGGGTAAAATCTGCTATGGGTGAGCCGCGTTCGATTCCTACACTGAGTATACGCTGTAAGTGGGCACAACGATACACTTATTTATACCACTATCCTACATTTGCTGCCCCCAATTGTCCAGCACTCAAGTGACGCCGCAGCGCGCCCCGAAACACAGAGCACTTTCCCCTCCTCCCAGCGTACCAGCAGCATCAACCATCCCTGGCTAAGGGGTAACTGCATGGGCGCAGTCCCCTGTCTGGGTTCCAAGGGTGTCCCCTGGTCTCTTTCTTTCCACTAACAGAGGAGGTGTAGGGGGTGCAGTCCCCTGCCGGGGGTTTGGTGGTGTCCCCCAACTTCCCTTTCTATTTAACTTCTCCCTTCCCCGCATCAAGCTGGAATCGTGCTTGACTCTCGCACGTTCGTGGCATATAATAAGAGGTACTATTTATATTCTTGGTAAACCGAAGGGGGGGATTATTAGTGTCAGAAGTGACAGTTGGCGACAACGAAAGCTTCGAGAGCGCATTGCGTCGCTTCAACAAAAAGGTGCAGCAAGACGGCATCCTGGCTGAAGCGCGCCGCCGCGAATTCTACGAGAAGCCGAGCGTGCTTCGCAAGCGAAAAGAAGCTGCGCGCCGCCGCAAGGCTATGCTCAAGACCCCCCGGTAATTTCCTGTCCGGACTTTCTCCGGACTAACGTAAGGTTTCCGTTGAATAAACCTCAATCTCGCTTGCCGGGATTGAGGTTTATTCCATAAAGAGGAGTACCAGATGGCCCTAAAAGAGCAAATAATGAAAGACTTGCAGGACGCCATGCGCAGCAAGGACGAAACGCGCAAGGAGACTCTGCGCATGACCCGCACCGCCGTGCGTAATGCTGAGATGGCGCGCAGCAGCCATATGCTGGATTTGGCGGCGCTTGAGCACCCCGGCCCCGAGGCGCAAAAGCTCGGACAAGCCGACCGCGCAGTCTACGACGAAGTGCGAAAGCGAAGGGCATTTGCTCTCCAATACGAAAAGGCCGATAACCTCGATATGGCCGCTAAAGAGCGCGACGAAGTGGGCGCGCTCGTGGAGCGCTACGCCCAGCTTGACGACGCAGGCATCCAGGATGTCATTCGCAAAGAGATCAAGCAGCGCCGCGAATCCATTGACGCCTACGAAAAGGCCAATCGCCACGACCTGGCCGCCAAAGAGCGCGCCGAAGCCGCCATCCTCGAAGCCTATCTGCCTCAGCAAATGACCGAGAGCGAGGTAGAGACTGCGGTACGCGCCATCATCTCTGAAGTAGGCTCGCGTGAGCTCAGCAAGATCATGCCTGCAGCCATGTCTCGCCTCAAAGGCAAAGCCGAGGGGCGCATGGTGAATCAGGCCGTAACGCGGGTGCTCGCCGAGGGCTAAACGCGCCTTTGCGTGTTATCGCAGGTCGTGTGTGCCGAATGCTGGTATAATAGAACGAACATAGTGCTGCAAAAAGATGAACTGCTACAAATCGGCGGCGCAGCCTCTCCACAGACCTTCTCTCGAGCGATCTGTCATTCATGTTTACCTATTACGTAGTGCTTCCTCGGACACTGGGCAGAGTGACCCACTAGCCTATCGGGCTGTCAGGTCACGTATCTATGAATAAAGACGATCAATTCGATAAGGGAGCAGCAGCGGACGTCGGCCCAACCGCCCCCGATACTCTCCCCCTACCTCCGAGCGATACGGCTTCTGTACTCGTGCCTTCAACCGCGGAGGCGCAATCCCGAAAGCCGCGCCCAGGTGCGCAGTCACCCGGGCCGCTGCGTGCTCTTCGTCCCTTACGGGGCGCTATTCCCACGTTCCGCTCTCGCTCCAGCACCACAGCCCAACAGCACAATACCTTGTTTCAGGGCAAGCCTTTCCACCTGGTAATATCTGCCATTGTGCTCACGGTTCTGGTCACTGCTATCATTAGCGCCCCTATCCTGCCCGGCCAGGTTGATATACAGCCGGGCATGCCTGCTGCCCAGGACATCTATTCCCCCACCTACCTGCGGTACGACTCGAAACTGTTGACCGATCAGGCGCGTGCAAAAGCCGCCGAAGACCAGTCCAACGAAGTGTGGGTGCAAAACACAGACCTCATCCAGCAGAATCGCACGATCCTCGACTCCAACCTGGCGGCCGTAGCGAAAGCACGGGAAAACGCGAACGTCGACACCCCCAACCAGCCTCGCCCTGCCGTTACCTTTCAGGGCATCACCGTTACTGAGCAGATGCTGAATATGCTGGCGGTTCTGCCGCTCGAATCCTACCAGTCGTGGCGCGATAATGCCGTGCTGGCCTCGTACGATGCCAACATGCGTGGCAGACGCCTGGCAAGTGAGGCTGATGTGGCTGGCGTACGTGCGGCCCTTGCCGACAGGCTCCCTTCTGAACTATCGCCTCTGCAGCGAGAAGCCGCCGTAGCTTTTGTATCTCCCATGCTTGTGGTCAATATGAAGCTGGACGACGCGCAGACAGCGCAGCGTCGAAATCAGGCTGCGGCCGACGTCAAGCCCGTTGTGCAGATTGTGCAAAAGGGTGAAGCGATCATGCGCCAGGGCGAGCTTGCCACGCCTGAGGCTATAGAAAAGATGCAAGAGGCAGGCCTCCTCCGGCGCGATCTCTCTTTGCTCGGTATCGTGAGCATGGGTGCGCTCGTGGGCATGTTCATGCTGATCCTGCACCTTTACATCTACAGGTACGCGCCTCACGTCTGGCATCGCCAGCGCCAGCTAATGCTGATAGGCCTGCTCGTTGTGGTCACGATAACCGTTGCCCGGCTCTTCCTGCCCGGCCACACCTATCTGCCCTACCTGCTGCCCCTCGCTGCTGTGTCCATGCTGGTCGCTGCCCTCGTTGACACCAACGTGGCGGTCGTGCTGACGGTCGTTCTCGCCGTTTTGACCGGATTGATCGCGGCAAGCACTAACCTTTCTATGGACCTTGTGCTCTACTATGCTGTCGGCGGCCTGGTGGGCAGCTTCAGCCTTACGCGCGTCGAGCGCGTGAGCACCTTCGCTCGCGCCGGCATCTTTGTCGCTTTGGCATCGTTCCTCACTATCCTTACCCTGAAAGCGATTACGGGCACGCCCCTTGACTGGCCTACCTTGCAAAACCTGGCTCTGGCCGTCGCGTTCAACGGCTTTGTGTCGGCCTCTATCACTTATGCCGCCTTCTCTTTGCTGGGCACACTCTTCGGCATCACCACTCCCGTGCAGTTAATGGAATTGGCACACCCCGACCAGCCTGTGCTGCGCAAGCTAATGCAGGAAGCGCCCGGCACCTACCACCACTCGCTCGTGGTCAGCAACCTCGCCGAACGTGCGGCGGAGATGATCGGGGCCGACGCTCTACTCACGCGCGTGTCCGCCTACTACCATGATATAGGCAAAGTGATGCGCCCCTACTACTTCATCGACAACCAGTCCGGCATGAAGAACATACATGACGAACTGGACCCACACGAAAGCGCGCGCATCATTGCGGGCCATGTTATCGACGGCGTCGAGATGGGCAAGAAGAGCCACCTGCCCCGCAGAGTGCTCGACGCCATCCCTCAGCATCATGGCACGATGCTGATCCAGTACTTCTACTACAAGGCGCTGCAAAGCGACCCCAATACCAATCCCGACGACTTCAGGTATCCCGGCCCCAAGCCGCAAACCAAAGAAAACGCCATCCTGATGCTCGCCGATGGTGTCGAAGCCACGGTGCGCGCAATGGCGCAAGCGGGCGCCCTCGATAAGCCGCAGGTGCGCAACAGCGACATCAGCGAGAGCCCTGGCCTCTATAAAGATGCAGCCTCCCTTCCCGACGACGTAGTGGTGAACACAGTGCACAAGATCATCAGCGACCGCATAGAGGACGGGCAGTTGGACGAGTGCGACCTGACAGTGCGCGACATCGCCCGCATCCAGGAAGCGTTTGTCAGCATGCTAAAGGGTATCTATCACCCCAGGATCCAGTACCCGGGCGCGCCGAGCAGCGACCGGACGCCGTCTCCCGCAGACGCTGCCCCCACCCCTGTCGAGGAACCTGTGCTTGCACAAAGCCCTGCTGATGCAGGCAACGGCCGCCATAATGGCCATGGTAACGGTCATGGTACTGAGGGCTTGGGTTCTACAGGCCCCCTGGCCATGCCGGAAGACGCACAGAAAGTCAGCTAAAACATGATAGGCGCGAATATGAGCAATTCTCCTGAGCCCAAACAAGATAGCACTATACAGCCCCCCGAAGGCAGCGTCGTAAGCACCGACCCGGGCTCCGACTTCCTGATCACCGTCCAGATAGAGCAGCAGTTTGAGGACAGAGTTGATGCTGGCGCGCTTGACCACCTCGCAGTTCATGTGTTGCAGGCCGAGGGTAGAAAAGGGCCCCTTGAGCTAGGCGTGGTTGTTACCACCGATGAGGAAGTCAGGGCGCTCAACGTCCAGTATCTCGGACACGACTATAACACCGATGTGATATCGTTCAGCATGGCCGACGAGGATGCCGCTGACGGGTTTCTCACTCCCACGGACCGCCCACCTTACCTGGGCGATGTAGTGATCTCCTATGAGAGAGCGTTCGAGCAAGCTCCCGACTACGGCTACACAACGCTCCAGGAAGTCGCGAACCTCTTGATCCACGGCATCTTGCATCTGCTCGGCTGGGACGATTCCACAGATGAGTTGCGTCGGAAGATGCAGGCCCGACAGGAAGATCTGCTGAGGAGCGCAGCCTTTGAAGGCTAACTATACCGAGGTATCTGACTAGTGGAAGCAAAGCAAACCGAGGCGCCCGTTTCGCCCAAAGTACAAAACGCAGCGGACAAAAGCGCCAGGGCCAAGTTTGTGGGCGGGTTTGCCTTCGCCTTTGCCGGCCTCAGTTATTGCTTCAGGACTCAAATCAATTTTCGTGTCCATATAATCATCACCATCCTCGCCATTATCACGGGCGCCTTGCTTGGCCTGTCCTGGGTAGAATGGGCGCTCCTGGCCACCATGATCACTCTTGTTATGGCCGCCGAGATGGTAAACACAATGATAGAGTCGCTGGTAGACCTCGTGACACAGGACTACCATCCGCTGGCGGCGATAGCGAAGGACATTGCTGCCGGAGTTGTGCTGCTCACTGCTGTGGGCGCGGTCGTTGTAGGCACCTTCCTCTTCCTCCCCAAACTATGGGACTTGCTCCATCTGTAACCTCCGGCGTACCTATTTACAGGCTCGGTTGGAGTTGCGGCACGCTGGGAGGACTGTGGCGCAACTCCAACCGATCTTCACGAGTCGCAGACTTTGAGTCGTAGATCGTAAGTCACTGATCGTAAGTCGGGACGCCGGGCGAAGGATTCGAAGTTTGGCTCATGACGTATGACTTACGATCAGCGACTTACGATCTACGACTCGCTTCGCTTGACTGACCCCATCTGCTGGGTTATAATTATCTTGTGCAAAACTTACATCGAGTGGGGTGTCGGGCTTGCCACAGAAGCAGTGCCGCTTCGCAACATATAATATAAGGAGAACATATAAGATGGCAGATGTACATACGGTACCGAGCGTGGAAGATACAGATTTTGAACAGGTTGTATTAGATTCAGATAGGCCGGTCGTGGTAGATTTCTGGGCACCCTGGTGTGGGCCTTGCCGCATGGTTAGCCCCATTGTAGAAGAGCTTAGCACAGAATACGGTGAGGCCGTGCGCTTCGCCAAAATGAATACCGATGAAAACGAAAACACAATGATCCAGTACGGTATCACCAGCATACCTACACTGATCATCTTCAAAGACGGCGAAGAAGTAAACCGTCTGGTGGGCTTTGCTCCCAAAGAGCAACTCAAGCGCCAGATTGACCGTTCGCTGTCCGCCTAATTAACTTCGCGCTCATAGGAGACCCCTGCCAACTCGGGCAGGGGTCTCCTTTTGCCTTTCGCTCGCCTTTTACTTCTTCGCTTTGGCGTAAGTAGCGGGCGGTGGTGTCTTGAGCGCTATCTGGATGGCCTTGCGGAATGGGGTTTGTTCGAACCCACCAAGTTCGGCGATCCGGTTCTCTTTGGTGGCGCTGCCCTCAAGCAGCATTATGAACTGGTCCTCGGTGATCAATGTGGGCATGACCTTGCTTATCAGCGGGATCATCGGGCGCACCAGGAACAGCGGCGCGTGAAACAGCAGGCCCTTCTTGCTCCGCGCCGATAGGGTTTGCTCGAGCATCTTGTTGTACTCGAACGTTTCAGGCCCGCCCACCTCGAATGTCTCGTTCGTGTAGCGCGGGTCGTCCAGTGCCTGCACTACATAGCGAGCCAGGTCACGCACATACACCGGCTGCACAGGGTAATTGCCCGGCCCCAGCACCGGCACAACGGGCAGCATGGTAAGCTGTTTGAGGAGCCCCACGAACTCGCCGCCCGGCCCTATCTGGAACGAAGGACGGAATATCACGTACGGTATGCCCGACGCTTTGACGGCCTTCTCTCCCCTTATCTTGTTCTTGTAGTACCCTGTGGACATGTTTTCGGCCCCGAGGGCGCTCATGAAGATTATGCGCTTTACGCCCGCGTCCTTCGCGGCTTCCACCATATTCTCGGTGCCCTTGCCCATTACGGCATCGTAGGTCTGCCCTTTGCTCGGCACTTCGCGAATGATCGCTGTCAGGTGGATTACGGTGTCCACCCCTTGCATGGCCTTGCGCGTCTCGTCCAGGCTCGTGACGTTGCCTTCCACCGTGTCGTATCCCTGCGAGGCTAGCTTCTCCAGGCTCGCTTTGTCCCGCGACATAACGCGCACCTGCTTGTTCGGCGTCTTTCCATCGAGGGCTTCCAGGATATAGCCGCCAACATATCCCGTGCCTCCTATTATGAGTAACATCTTATTTGCTCCTTATCTTATAAACCTCAATGTATATCTACGTTGGACGGGTATCCCTTAGATCTCAACTGGGAAGATGGATCTTCCCCTTTGCCTTGCGCTCTACCCACCTCAGGCCATGTCCACCGATTACGATCAGCAAGAGTGCGACCACCAATACCGGCAATCCAAGGATCAGCATGGCTTTGCGGCCCATGTCCGTCTCCAGCATATACAGGAACCACAGATCGGCCGGGTGGTGGGTGTCGGGGTTGTAATACCAGCGCGGCTGCGGGTAATAAGGAGGCGCCGGCGCTGTCCCTTCAACAAGCTGGTTCGGCAGGATCGTGCTGTCCTGCGCTACAGTGACGCTTTCCAGCCTCAGGCCCAGGTCTTCGTTACGGCTGTTGATTTTCAGTGCAGCAGGGTTCCAAGTGTCGGATTCTATCGTCAGGTTCGTCGGGTGGGGAGCTATGGCAACTGTGTAGTCGGAGCTGGCGGGTTGACCTTCTACGGGCGCCACCTGTGCGGCAAGCGGTGCGCCATCCGCCAGTATAGTCACATGGCTGCGTGGCAGTTCGGGCGGGCGGTTATCACTGAGGCGCAGGGTCACAAGGACGGCTGCCCCTGTTGTGTCTGCCGGGCGTATCTCCAACACTCCCGAGCCTGTCGTCCACCGGGGCAGTAATTCGCCCGTTGCCTTGTCTCCCTCGCTGTAAGAGAAGCCGGACCTGAACGTAGTGGTAGTGCCTGCCCGAGGCATAAGGCGTGCAGTCCACTCCCGAACGCGCTCCTCGAACAGCGTCAGGTGACCGTTGATAGGCGATGACTCAACGACCCAGTGCCGAGCATCGAGGTCGCTCTCCACGTTTATGTACGTGTCGAAGTTCACCACGACCCCCAGCAGGTTCACCAGCAATCCCACAGCCAACGCTATCGACACCGCTAGCCTTGCAACGCTAAACATACGGCGAGGTGGCGTCGGTGTCTCGCTGACCGCTTTATCTGCCCCCAACCTTGCACCTATCGCTCTTTCGATAACAGGCAGTATGGGCAAGAGCAAGAAGGGTAAGGCGGGAATAAGGTAACGCGGCCCCCACGAGCCATCGCCGTGCCAGAAAGAATAGAGGCTGAACAACACGATTATGGGCAAAGCAAGCGCTATTATAAGTACCCCTTCCGCCCTGTGCGCACGGGCAAAGCGCGGCCAGCCCCATACGGTCAACACTACCGGGAAGGCGTACCACAACAGCCCCTTGCCCGGCGACAGGAGTAAACCAAGCAGGCCGTTCAGTAACGGGTTGGTCAGGAAGCTTGTGGGGCTTGCGCCGTAGCCCGTCGAAAAGGGACTCCCAAACAGGCGCCAGTCGTAATAAAGAAGTGGAAGCGCCCCAAGCGCGAGTCCCAGCAGCCATGTCAGCAAACTGCGTATTATAACCCGCAACTTGTTGGGGAGTTGTGCCTGCCCGCCACGCCACGCCACATAGATGATGAAAGCGGGAAGCGCGACCACGTACTGCACCTTCGTAGCGAGCGCCAGCGCGAACAATGCCCCCGACGCCACAAGCTTGAGGTTTACCTGCGCGTTCGCTGAGGAATTAGGCGACGCACCAATCAGCGCCAGATAGAATGACGCGAATAGAGCGAGCGCTGTAAGAGGCTCGGAGAAGAATGTGCGGCTGTGTGGCCAGAGGAAGGTGCAGAAGCCGAGCGCCAGCGCTCCCACTACAGTTGACTTGCGGCTATATCCAAGCGCAGCACCCAGCGCGGAAAAGAGTGCCACCAGGCTCGCCGCGATCAAAGCGTTGTACATGCTTAGTATGAGCCGCAGCGGAAATCCCGCCTGGTCTTTAGGGAACAGGTCGCCCACTAACAAGCCTGCTGCCGCCCAGGGTATGGCCGCTAGCGACTGTGCCGGCCCGTACTGGCTGTAAGTGTTACCATCTACGCCCGGAACTTGCACAAGTGAGCGGTTGGGCGACATTGCCCATGTTCCCTTCGTGACGAGCACCCTCGAAGTTTCGAGCATGGTCTCTTCGTCGGTAGCATAAGTATGCCCGGACATGGTAAGCAGGTATAGACCCAGCACCAGCAGAAGCAGAGCATTCTGATAATTTCGGCTTCCGGCCCGCGGTTCGCTTGTCGTGTGTTGCATTGCTGTTCTAGAGTATACAGCCTTTGCATCATACGGGCTAGACACCAATAGAAGGATAGATAAAGGACCGTCCCCTCGCCCCTATCTATCCTTCTCAATTAAGAATTCAAAATTGAGAATTACACAGTCCTACGGGCAGCCTTTGCTTGCCAGCAACTCCTTGCCCATGAGGCCCAGGAGTACTTCGTACGGGGTACCCGCGTTCTCGGGGTGAAGCTCCAGGCGCGTGCGCTCGAAGTACTGCACCGTGTAGGTCTTGCCGTCGGTTGGGCTCACCTCTGCTATCGGCGGTGAGAGCGGGTAGCCGAAGTTGATCAGGCCGTTGTGCGACTGCCAGTACTGCCCTATCGTGCCTGAGATCGCCTGTTGCGTCTCAGGGAAGTAAAGCGCGTCCTTCGGCACATTCGTCCGGTCCAGGGGCGCGTAGCCTTTGCCTCCTGTTCGCTGCGTCACGAGGTCGACCCCCAACCGCGTTAGCTGAATCTGCAATTTGAGTTTGTCCTGTATGCTCAGGCTGTCCCAGTTGGGTGTCGTCTTGGCGTACTCCGGGTGATACTCGAAGCGCGCACGCTCGAAATACTGCACCCAGTAGCCGCCTTCCATCCGCTGCTCGGTAATCGGGTAGCCGAAGATTTGCAGCCCGCCGAAGCTGTTCCAGTAATCGCGGAAGTAGCCGTTAGCGTAGTGTCCGGTCTCGGGGAAGTAGAGCGGCGGTATCCACAGAGGGTCGGTGGGCGTCGGGGGCGGAGGCTGCTTGGTGAAAGGCAAATTGCTTGTGGTGTGGCTGGGGAGCGCGGGCGCTGGTACTGTTGTGCTCGCCCCCGGCCAGCCATCCCGAAACAGCTGCATAGCGGGTTTCCAGGTGCCGTCGCGGCGCAAAAGGCCATAGTAGTCCTCGTTCGATTCGCGCCCGGAACCCATCGATATACCCGGCTGCAAGTCCCACAACTGCCAGTTGAGCATGCCCGCAATATCATGCTTCACTGCGCCCTCGATCATGAGGGTATAAAGCAGGTTTTGCTGACTCTGTACATACACCGGGTCGGTGCAGGCAGGCCCCGTCGGCCAACCCGTTTCCTCAAGCACAATCGGCTTCTTGGAGTGCATTTCGATGTAGCTGATCTGCCAGTCAATGTTGCCCGCGTTGTAGCTGTGAAAGCTGATAAAGTCGCTCAAGTCGGCAGGTGCGAGGCCGCGTGCAGGCTCATCCGGGTAAGGCTGCCCTGTGTCATCTGCTATAAAGGGGCTGTTGTACTGCGACATCCCCACTGTTATCAGGTGGTTGCTGTCGATCCTCTTTATCTCGTCGCGCTCTGCCGCCATCCATGCGATAAACTCGCGCTGCCTGTTGTCGTCTCGCCAGCTCCCGTACTGGTCGGGCTCATTGTGCAGGTCCCACGCCAGCACGCGGTCATCGTTCGCGAACGCACTCACCACTGTATCAACGTACAGCTTGTTGCGCCTCAGCACTTCGGCTTGTGGCAGAGTATCAACCAGTGGGTCGTAGAAGTCGAACAGCGCGACTGTCGCCTTCATCTTCAGGTCGCCTATCATCTGCACCATCTGGCGCAGCTCGTTGAGATAAACGGGGTCCACCTGGCCTGTGTCCTTATTGGTCCAGCCCGTGGTCGGGGCATAAGGCACCAGAATACGCACGGTATTCGCGCCCAGTTCGCTAACGAGTGCAAGGTCACGCTGTGCCGCTGCGCCGTCCCACTGGTTCCACATGTAGGCCCATGGTTGGTCTTTGGGGTAGAAATTGACGCCCTTGAGCTTAATAGGCTGACCCTGGAAAACGAGTTGGTTGGCGCGGACCGTTACGAAATCGCCCGTTGTCTGGGCGGGTACGGAGTGAGGCTGTGCAAGAAGGAGAGTGCTCAGCAGAACTATGGCGCTGAGTCCAAACTTTGGAAAAAGACGCATAAAGCAGGTAACTTTCTAGGCGAAGCATGAGTGTAATGTCTGACCGTTAATTATACCATTTTGCCCAGCGCTCGCTCATAAGCTGCCTCAGCCACCCCGCTCAAATGCTCCCAGTTGAATCGCTCCCACACACGCGCTTGTGCCCTCTGCCCCAGTCGGGCGCGAAGTGCAGGATCGCCCAAGAGCGTAGACACGGCAGAGGCCATGCCGGGCAGGTCACCGGGCCGCACAAGCACCCCACCATCTCCAACGAACTCCGCTGCCTGTCCCACCTTGTGCGCCACTATGGGTACCCCCAGCAGCATCGGTTCGAGCACCTTCATAGGGCTTTTGGCGCGGTTGAGGAGGGTGTCTTGCATGGGGTAGATGCACACCTCGGCGAGTGACAGGCTGGCAGGCAGATCATCGCCCTGCACATAGCCCGCCATGACCACATGCTCGCGCAGGCCCATCCGTTCCGCTTGCGCCAGAAATGCATTTTCCTCGCCCTGCAAACCCTGGCCTACTACGAGCAGGCGGGCATCAGGGTGCTCTGTTACTATGTGTCGCAGCACAGTGAGCGGCCACGCGACGGGGAACACATCGAACCGCGTGTAGAGCAGCAAGGTTGGCCTGTCCGTCAGTCCCAGCTTTGCGCGTAGCTCTGTGTCGTCGCTTGATGCCCAGGCGCCGTACTTGTCGCGCCATACGCCGTTCGGCAAATAGTCGACACGATTACGTGCCAGCCCCATGTCCCAAGCTCTCGCCTCTAACGTGCGGCTCGCTGCTGTAACTCCGCGTGCCATGCGCGGTAACAACGCTTCCATGAGAGTTATGCTGGCTCTTTGAGCAGGCGTGTATGCGTTCACGTCGGCCCAGCCGCCTCTCCCCTCCCAGTCGTCCACGTCCAGCACCCACGGCACGCGTAGTGCGCCAAGCCCGAAGCCCGCCAGCCCTGTGTAGCCCACAGGCTTGAAGACATGCACTACCTCGGCGTGGAACGTGGTAAGGGCGCGTGCCGCTTCTTCCTGCGCTACTTCTGCCGCCGGAGTTATGCCTGCAAATCGCCTGCACGAAGGGTTCAACGCCTCTTTTACCAAGCCATACGTAAATGCCACGCCGCCCGGCATACGCTTCGGCAATGGCAGGGTGACAATATGCACTCCCGCAGGCTGGCCCTCCGGCGCCCCTGTAGCAAGCTTGACCCGATCGTGCCTGCTCATGCTGGCCTCCGGATCATCCCACGGCGGGATAACCACGCGCACCTGGTGGCCTCGCATGCCAAGCGCGTGTGCCAGCGGCAAAATACGGGCCTGCACGGTTCCCTTCGGCTGTAGCCCAAAAGGCGCAAGCAAAGCGATACGCATGAAAGCATTATAACGCAGGAGGCTGCCGAGTCGTAGATCGTAAGTCGCTGATCGTAAGTCCTATGATATAAACACATTGATCAAGTATCTGGTATCTTATAGACGCGTCTCCGCTCATACGACCCCTCACTCAGCAGTTCCTAACGCGGGACCCTCCATCCACAATCAGCTTAACGCATCGCCAGCCGACGACTTACGATCTGAGACTTACGATCTACGACTCCTCCAAAATGATATACTTATTCTTATGAGTAGTAATTCGCCTGCCCCGGCCCAGGCTCCGCGAGATGTATACGAGGAGAGGGCCGAACGGTTTGGACGTGAATGGGCCACCCTCGATGCAAAGTGGAACCAGATCGGGAATCTGCGGCTGTTCGTCTTCTTGTTGTCTGTAGTGGGCCTGATCTGGGGACTCTGGGCCGGGATCACGGTCGTGTGGGTAGCGGGCATTGCGCTGTTGGTTGCCTTCTTTGTGCTGGTGTGGTGGCACAACCGTGTGGGACGCACGCGCAGGCGAGCCGCAGAACTGCGCCTCATAAACGAGGAAGCGACCCTCAGGTCAAAGCGGCTCTGGGAGCAGCTTCCTGTGCGCTACAACCCCGAGGTGCGCCCCGACGACCCCTATGCCCGCGACCTCAACGTGTTCGGCCACGCTTCGCTCTTTCAACTGGCCGATACCGCCGGAACGCTCATTGGTGAGCGCACCTTCGCGTCCTGGCTTGCCAACGCGGCTCCGCCCGCGACGATAACCGAGCGGCAGGCTGCGGTCGCCGAGCTTGCGCCCGAGATAGACCTGCGCGACGAGCTATCTCTGCGCGGCAGGCTCATGAGCGCAAGCGACGAGAAGCCCGACCCTGACCCCTTCCTGAGATGGGCAGAAAGCGCGCCCACCCTGGTGATGCGCAAGTGGCTACGACCCGCTGCCCTAGTAAGCGTAGTGCTGCTGTGGGCGTTAGTGTTCGCCCAGATCTTCGGCCTCGTGAACTACCCATTCTGGGCTGTTTTCGCTATCATCAACTTTGTCTTCTCGCTGACCCTCGGTCGCGAGATTTACCGCACCATTTCGCAGGTCAACGCCGGCGAGCGCGGTTTCAAGCAGTACGCCGAGGCATTCCAACTTCTGTCTGAAGCCCACTTTGAAACTGCGTCTTTGAAGCGGCTGCAAAGCGAGTTGGGCGCCGAGTCTGCACCAGCCCACACTGCTCTGCGACGCTTGCAGAAGCGTGTGAACTTCATAATCCCGCCTTCGGCGCAACTCTACTTCCCGCTGCAGGCAGTGACTCTTTGGGACGTGCATCTGCTGGGCGGGCTCGAGCATTGGCAGGCACAGTTCGGCACACACGCCAGGGGCTGGATTACAGCACTGGGCGAGGCCGAGGCTCTCGCTTCGCTTGCCGCGCTCAGCCATGCCAATCCTACCTGGGTATTCCCCACTGTAGCCCCGAAGGCTGACCGTCTGGCTGCTGTCCAACTGGGTCACCCGCTCTTGCCCGACAATGGGCGCGTGCCCAACAGCGTGGAGGTCGGTCCCGCGGATACTTTCCTGCTTGTCACAGGCTCGAACATGTCGGGCAAGAGCACCCTCCTGAGGGCAATCGGCGCAAACATCGTGCTCGCCCAGGCAGGGGGGCCCGTCTGCGCTGAACAGCTAAGCATGCCCCCCGTCGTGCTGTGGACCTGTATGCGCGTGGAGGACTCCCTTGAACAGGGCGTGTCCTACTTCATGGCCGAGCTACAGCGCCTGAAGCAGGTTGTGCAGGCCGCTGAGGAGGCTCACGGCAGGGGCGAGCGGCTCTTCTACCTGCTGGACGAGATCCTGCAGGGCACCAATACAGCCGAACGCCAGATAGCTGCTCGCCGCGTGATCCACTATCTACTGGAGATGGGTGCACTGGGCGCGGTGTCCACGCATGACCTTGGGTTGGCCGAAGCACCCGAGCTGGCCGCAGCCGCACGACCTGTTCACTTCACTGAGCTTGTGCTCTCCGGCAACGGCTCGTCTGAAGGCGCCAGGATGACTTTCGACTACAAGCTACTCCCCGGCATCGCCACGTCGACCAATGCCCTGAAGCTGATGGATATTGTCTTCGGGCGCACAGGCGCCGTGTGACGGCTTTTGGTCTAGACCGCTACGGCTTGCTTGGCAGGGGCTCGCAAAGACTCTAGCGCGATGGCCCAGCGTTCCAGTTCCTTGAACATCATCTCCAGCGAGTTCTCCATTGACTCCGTAGGCTGAAATCTCTGCTCGTCATCCAAATATTGGTTCACAAACGGGATCGCTACCGCTTCGGGCAAAGGCATCATTTTCAAGGTCGTCACTACCTGCTTGATCATCTGCGCAGCGCGCGTGCCCCCCGATAGGCCGCCATAGCTCACCAGGCCCACAGGCTTGTACTGCCATTCCTGACTCAGGTAGTCGAGCGCGTTCTTTAGAGGTGCCGTCATGCCAAAGTTATATTCCGGGAGTACGAACACAAACGCATCAACGTCCTCAACCGCCGCGCTCCAATCTTTGGTGTGCTGGTGAATGTACTGGCGCAGGCGCGGGTGATTAGGCTCGTCCATGAACGGCAGATTGATCTCGGCCAGATCGAGTACCTTTACTTCAAAGCCCGCATGCTCAGCGGCGCGGTCGCGTACCCACTGTCCAACAGATAGGCCCACTCGCCCCGGGCGGGTGCTGGCAATTATGATCCCTACTTTTACCGGTCTCTTCTCCGGTGTCGCGTTTCCAAACTTGTTTTTGTTATCAGAGTTCATCTATTCTTATTTCCTTCTTTATTCTTATATATGAAACTGTTGCCCAACCAGGATAATGTTTGTCCGGCGGGTTACATTATGGCGGGTGCGTATTTCGTGAGAATGTCACGGCGAACCGATAGTATATGGTGCCGGCCCTCTTTCCTCTTGCTGACCAGCCCGCATTCTATAAGCTCGGCGATATGGTGTGAAAACGTGGACGCGCTCACGCCGAGTAGACTCGTCAACTGTCCGCACGTCATCTCTTCCTCTTGAAGCAAGGCCCGTACCACGCGCACGCGGTTCGGCTCGCCGAGTGCTTTATATATCCCGGCAAGCGTCTTTTCGTCCACTATTTCCTTTGATACTTCGATATCCATCGAACTAATTATACCACCTGACGGCGATTGCGCCAAACGAGCATATAGCCACAGTCCAATCTTACTCAGGTTCCCCTCGATCAACTTGCCTCAAGAGTCATATAATGTACTATCGCACCATTTGGTTTCTTAATGGGCGAAATTAAACAGGACAAAGGAATAATATGAAAACCAGCCTTGAGATCGCCGGCGAAGCCCACCTTGACCATATTGGTGTGGTCGCTGAAAAAATGGGCATACCGTCGCGCTTCGTCGAATATTATGGCAACTCAAAAGCCAAAATCAACCTGAACGTGCAGGAAGAGTTCGCCGGCAGGCCGCAGGGCAAATACATCCTCGTGACTGCGATCACCCCCACCCCTCTTGGTGAGGGCAAAACCACCACTGCCATCGGACTGGGCATGGCTCTGGAGCGCATGGGTAAGAACGCCGTAGTATGCCTGCGACAAAGCTCGCTTGGCCCTTCCTTCGGGATTAAAGGCGGAGGCGCGGGCGGCGGCTATTCGCAGGTTATACCCCTCGAGGAAAGCATCATCCATCTCAACGGCGATTTCCACGCCATCACCCAGGCCCACAATCAGATGGCCGCCCTAGTGGACAACAGCTGGTATCACGGCAACCCCCTCAATATCGACCCCGACCGCATCGTTATCCGCCGCGTGGTTGATGTCAATGATCGCTTCCTGCGCAATATCACGATAGGGCAGGGCGGCGAGAAGAACGGTAGCCCCCGCCAGACCGGATTCGATATTTCCGTCGCCAGCGAGCTAATGGCGATCCTGGCTCTCGCGACAGGCACGACAGACGTGGCCGCTATCAAGAGCCTGCGGGCGCATATTGGCAAGATGGTCGTGGCCTTCACCAAAGACGGCAAGCCCGTCACCGCCGATGACGTGCAGGCCGCAGGTGCTGCCACCGTACTCATGCGAGAGACCCTCAAGCCGAACCTGATGCAGACAATCGAGAACACCCCTGTCTTCATCCATGCGGGGCCCTTCGCAAACATCGCTCACGGCAACTCCTCTATCCTGGCCGATCAGATTGGCCTGCGCGTGTCTGATTACGTGATTACCGAGGCGGGCTTCGGCATGGATATGGGCGGCGAGAAGTTCTTCGACATCAAGTGCCGCGCGTCCGGCCTGTGGCCCTCTGCCACCGTCGTGGTCGCCACGATACGCGCTTTGAAGAGCCAGACCGGCAAATACAAGATCACCGCGGGCAAGCCCTTGCCCCCTGAGATGCTGGCCGAGAACCCGGACGACGTGTACGTGGGCGGCGCGAACCTTCGCAAGCACATCGAGAACGCGCTGATGTTCGGCGTGCCCGTTGTCGTCGCCCTGAACGCCTTCCCGGATGATTTCCCCTCTGAGATTGAGGCTGTGCGCCGCATCGCGCTGGAGGCTGGAGCAGAGGACATGGCTATCAGCACCACCTTTGCTGAAGGCAGCGCAGGCGGCGTCGACCTCGCGCAGAAAGTGGTGGCCGCAGCCGAGCGCTCACAGTCCAAATCGCAGTTCCTATACCCTCTTGAGCTGCCTATCAAGGAGAAGATAAGCATTATCGCCACGAAGATGTACGGCGCAGCCGACGTTAGCTACAGCGAGAACGCAGACGCGCAGATAGCGGACTTCGAGGCCAATGGCTTTGGCAACTTGCCCATTTGTATGGCGAAGACGCCCCTCAGTCTCAGCCACGATGTCAAGCTAAAGAACGTGCCCACAGGCTACACCTTCACGATACGCGAGGTGCGCGCCAGCGTCGGTGCGGGCTTCATCTATCCCCTCGCGGGCGACATGCTAACGATGCCGGGCCTGGGTTCTGACCCCGCCGCCAACCACATAGACATAGACGAGAACGGTAACACGGTTGGGTTGTTCTAGGCTTCCTGTGCGACGACGGATGGCACTTCTTGACCGTTCGTCGTCTATCCCCTTCGTGCCTGCTCCACCTGCTCTCTCAACGCAGGCGCTACTTCCTCGGCAACGAAGTGCATCTGTGAGCTCAACCGTCTGCCCCGGCGCTCAGTGTGAAGCGGCTGATACCGTGCTCCATGGCGAGCGTCTTGCCGCGGGCGACCCCCTTCTCGGCGTCTAGTTGCTCGAGGTCGGGCAGCAGTTACTTGTACCATAATGCATCATGGTGGGCCGCTGCTAACACGCCTGATCTGATAGCCCATTAACGTACGTGCATCGCTCCACAGGTTCTGCCAGCGAGCAGAAGGCGTGTGCCAACCGGGGCTGTCGGTGGCCGGGGAGATAGTAAAGTCGAGACCTGCGTCTCGTGCGATAAGGGCCGCGCGCTTTATGTGATTAGGCTCCGACACGAGTATAGCTGTATGCCATCCGTATGCGCTCATGATGGCGCGGCTATAGTGGATGTTCTGCACGGTATCGTGTGCTTGTTCTTCCAATACAATCGCTGATACGGGCACGCCCTTGGCCTGCAATACGCCACTCATAGCCTGAGCCTCCGTGGGTGGTGGCCCTGTGAGGCCGCCTGTCGCGATTATGTGCGGGGCCAGGCCCTCAGTAGCACATCCTAATCCCGCCGCCGGCCTGCTGATACCGTTCTCATTCAGCATACCCCTCGGTGCTGTGCATAATCGCGCGCGCGCCACGCCGTGACCTGATATTGTATAAGGAAGGTTCCACGGCGGCGTGTGGTAGCAAAGCTGGGCAACCAAACAAGTGTATACTCTCCTCAAGCGGGGCTCGCAAATGACTTCTACCACAGTCAGGAGCGGCATGGCACTCTTTGGTATTGTCTGGCATAATCATGCCAGGCTCCTAACCAATGTGGAGGGATAGTATGCAAATAATGTTCACCAAGTTTGCCAAGTGGGCATCGCACTGGACAGGCCAGCCGATCGCCTTTCTCCTTGCTGCCGGTGTGATCCTCGTGTGGATCCTCTCCGGTCCTATCTTTGGCTTCTCAGATACTTGGCAGTTGGTAATCAATACAGGGACAACCATTATTACCTTTCTAATGGTCTTTCTCATCCAAAATACCCAGAACCGCGATACCAAAGCCCTGCAACTCAAACTCGACGAACTGATATTCGTGACGGCCAAGGCCAACAACTCCTTGCTCGACCTGGAAGAGATAGATGAGAAGGAGTTGGATAAGATCCGGGATCGCTACGAAAAGGTGGCTTCACTAGCCAGGAAACGCGGCAAGACCTCCGACAGTGTCGCTACCGGTGGCACTGATGGCGTCAAGAATATCTAACAACCCGAGATGATGCAAACGTGCTATTTACTCAAAGCAAGGGGCCAGGCCCTCAGTAGCACATCCTAATCCCGCCGCCGGCCTGCTGATACCGTTCTCATTCGTCATACCCCTCAGCGGTGTGCATTTGCAAGCTGCAAAAGATGCAGCTTGATATAATGTTAGGGAAGGTTGATCGGCGGTGTATGGTAGCGCATCCGATCTGCTAATAACCGTATACTAACTTCGAGCGAGGCTCGTATCTGACTTCTACCATAGTCGGGTGCGGGCCTTCGCCGTTATAGGTGAGAGACATGGCACAGATAGATAAGAAAGTGACCTACCACATAGAGGGCGCGACGGTAGACGATGTTGCCAGCCGTCTTGAGAGCATAACATGGGACGTCTCTGGGCTTAATCAAAAGCGTCATTTTCAGGTGGATGGAGGCTATTGGCGGCTGCTGCCCGCCGTGCGCGTACCACAGGAAGCCGATCCGTTTCACCCTCGACGTACTGAAATAGCGATGGAGGCCCACCTCATATTGGATGATCCAAAGGCTGCGGGCTTTACTTCTGATTCGTCGACTTTGGGGCCATATATCAGGTTCCTGGTGAGCACAGTAAAGTCGGGCCCTCCTGAGGTGCTTGAGGTGGTAGCCATTGCCCACAATTGGCGATGGCTGCCGCCGGCAGTGCGGGCTTACTTCGACCATCTTCTAGCGAAACTAGTGCGAACTATGGGCGCCGTGTTGGTTGCTGACGACGACGGGCAGGCGGATGTTGCAAATGCAACATCTGATGCCACGCTTGCCGCCGGCAAAGAGCGGGAGACGTCTAAGCCTCAGTTCGAGCCCCTTACCGAAGAGCTTGTGCGTGCACGAGTTGCAGCCAAGTGGATAGACGATGATATAGCAAGAGAAACAGGTTACACCCGCAAGACAGTAGTGAAGTTCAGGCAAACTCATGGTATTGAACCAGCCTACAAACCCGGATACAGCCCCAACCGTACGGGCCGTAAAATGGTACATTAGAACATTTAGGTACATTTAGGTACATTATTGTAATCACATTCAGGTACATTTATGGTTAGCTCAAGCAGTGCGAACTGCTTGAGCTTTTCTTATTTGATAGCCAGCCAGGAGGTAAGGGATCATGGAACGTGAACCGCTAACACACTTTGTGTATGTCAGCCTAACTGCCAGCGATCGAGAAATATTGGAACAGATAGCGGATGAGCGTGGGGCGACACTGAGCAGCGTTGTAAGGCGGCTCATTAGGGTTGCCGCTACCAATGAACGCGCAGCGGCTCCCCAGCCAGGAACGATACGTGAGGCCGCAAATGCCACAGCCCGATAACACCCACGCAGACGAACTGGCCCGCTACGATGCCGCTTGTATACGCCTGTTTAGAGCGGCCATCGCAGCCGCGGAGAGGGTCGAAGCGCTCGAGGCCGAATCAGCAACCGAACAAGAGGATGCCCCTACAGGTGCGGGCAATGGGCAAGCCAAGAGCCGCACAAAGGCGGCCTAGACGAGCGAGAAGCCCCGTACATGCTGGACAGGCAATGCGTACGGGGCTTCGCTAGGAGAACCATATGAACTCTGGACAAAGACATTATAACACCTCGGGCAGTGGCTATACTAGCCCGCGGATGCCCTTCGGTAAGCACGCTGGGGCCCGAATAGCGGATGTGCCCAGCCCCTACCTCGTTTGGTTCGTTAGCACGACAAGCCCCGACTATGACTTGCGCCAAGCGATTGAACGTGAACTCGATGCGCGTAACAGGGGCTCTGAGCGCAAGTACGAGGCACCGCCCACAACGCGAAGCAAGCAGTTGCCGGCGGGGGTAACAATAGAGGCCGCCCTGAAGGTTATTGAAAGCGGGCGCAGGGCAGCCGCCAAAACGGCACACCCCGACAAAGGCGGCAAGACCGCGGATATGCAGGTAATCAACCAGGTCGCCGACTTCTTGCGAGAACTATTGGCGGAGGTGCTATGAGCGCAATTGATGCCGCCGAGGTAAAGGCCGCCACAGACATCCTAAAGGTAATTGAGCGGACTGTTCAGCTAAAGCGTGACGGCGATCTGTACGTGGGCCTCTGCCCGTTTCACGACGAATCGTCGCCTTCATTCAAAGTGTACACGGCGGGTGATCCGCACTACCACTGCTTCGGCTGCGGGGAGCACGGCGATGTGTTTGATTTCGTGATGAAGAAGGAAGGGCGCACATTCAAGGATGCGCTGGACGAACTGGCGCGCGATGCGCGCATAATCCCCGACAGTGTGCCCTACAGGCCCCAGACACACGCCAGCAGCACGAACGGAAACGGAAACGGAAACGGCCATACGAACGGCAGCGGCACGAAGAGTAAGGATCATGGCCCCATCATTGAGCAGACGTCCTACATGTATTCAAGTGCTGATGGCGCGACCTTCGTGAAGGTACGCTTGGACTATCAAGACGGCGACAAGGATTTCGTGTGGTATACCGAGGCGGGCTATAAAGCTAAGCCTCCCCTGGTGGGCCTCGGCGGTGCCCAGCTGGCCGATCTGGAACTTTACGGCCACAAGGACGTTCTGTCAGCGCCTGAAGACGAAGTGATTATATTCGCTGAAGGTGAGAAGGCGTGGGGTGCCCTGGTGGATCATGGCTTCCTAGCTGTTTGCCATGCGGGGGGTGCCCACACGAAGAAGTTCGGCACGTCGCTCGAGGTACTCAGGGGCAGGGAAGTCTATTTGTGGCCAGATAATGACGAGCCGGGCCGCAAGTTCATGGCCTCTGTAGCGGCTGCGTTACATGGTATTGCCGCAAAAATATACAATATCGACTTATACCATGCAGACATCCAGGAGAAGGATGACGCCTTCGACTACCTCGCCCTGTTTTCTGCAGACAATGTGCGCACAGCAATCAAAAATGCTCGTCCCATCCATACACAGGACGCCGGCAGCACGAAGGAGGCGCACACGAACCCCAGCGCACGGCAAACCCTCTTTATAGCCTCTGACCTGCTCACAATGGAGCTGCGAGAACCGAAAATGGCGGTTCCGGGCCTATTGCCCGAGGGCCTCAGCATATTGGGCAGCAAGCCGAAGATGGGCAAGTCGTGGATGGCTCTCGGGCTGTCTGTGGCTGTGGCGACCGGTGGCGCCGTGCTAGGGAGCATCCCGGTCGAGGGCGGCGATGTGCTGTACCTGGCACTCGAAGACAACCCACGCCGTTTGCAGAGCCGCCTCAAGAAGGTGCTAGGCGTCGGCGCACCTGTGGTACTCGACCACCTGACTCTTGTCACTGAGTGGCCGCGCCTTGATAAGACCGGGCTAACACTGATTCGTGGCTGGCTTGAAACACATCCTTTGGCGCGGCTTGTGGTGATCGACACCTGGGCGCGTATCAAGCCCAGGGTACGTACCAGCGGCAGCGCCTATGACGAAGACTACGCGTCCGTGGAAGGCCTGCAGCAGCTGGCGAGCGAACTCGGAGTAGCCATTCTTATAATCACTCACCTTCGCAAGATGGACGCGGATGACCCCCTGGACACTCTGAACGCCACGCTGGGCTTCTCGGGGGGTGCTGACAGCATACTCATCCTGAAACGCGAGCGTGGGCGGCATGATGCCAACCTGTTTGTATCAGGGCGGGATGTGGAAGAGCAGGACCTCGCACTCAAGTGGGACGCTGACATAGCGGCCTGGTCGGTTATAGGCAACGCCGAAGAGTACCGCCTGAGTGAGGCCCGTAAGGAAATCATGGATGTGCTGCGCAGTGCTTTCGGACCTATGGCCCCGAAGGACGTTGCCCAGCAACTCGGCAAGGAACGTGGCACGGTTACCAAGCTAATGTGGGAAATGAGCAAGGCCGGCGAGCTTACGTCGGCGGACGGAAAGTATGCAATCCGCCAATAGCAGTAATCGCGGTAATCGCGGTAATCGCGGTAACTTCGGAAATCAAGCCAGGCGCTTACTGAATTACCATGATTACCATGATTACCATGATTACCGAAAGTGTAGAGAAACAAAAGGAAGGTGAGAACATGGCTACAACCGGCAAGATACAGGACCTATTCGTGATGGAGCGCCAGGTGGGCGAGATGTCAGACGACGCGCTACGTGCACTTCTCTCGGTCGCCTCAAAGGCAACAACAATCGAACAGCCAGGGCGCACTGCAAAGAAGCCGGTGGCCTATGGAACACCTTGGGAATTCGTGGGTAGGACAGCTGAGGCACCCAGTCCAAAAGGCGCGGCACAAGCGCCAAGGATGAGGCCAAGAAATGAATACACAGACACAAGGGGGGGCATCTTAGTATGACAAGTCCAGTAAAACAGGATCGGCGCACAAAAGCGCAGAGTAACATCCTTCGCAAAGCGATCCGTGATGTACTCTCCGCCGACAACCCGATGACTGTGCGCCAGGTCTACTACCAACTTGTGGCAGCGCAACTGATAGAAAACAACCGGTCACAGTATCAAGCGATCTCTAACCTGCTCGTAGAGATGCGAAGGCGCGGTGATGTGCCGTGGGAGTGGGTTGAAGACCGACTGCGGCGACCGCGCGAGGTTCAAATGTGGCCTGCCCTGGCGGACTTTATTAGCGTTGTCAAGCGCTCCTACCGGCGTGACGTGTGGGTAAAGCAACCTACGTATGTTGAGTGCTGGCTGGAGAAAGACGCACTGTCCGGCATATTCGAGGATGTGCTAGAGAAGTATGGCGTAACGTTGAACGCGGGGCGAGGCTTCGACGGGTGGGACTCAATTCACAATGCTGCCAGGCGGTATTCACCCAAGGAAGAAGCTGGAGTACCGGTAACCGTGCTCTACTGGGGTGACTTCGACCCCAGTGGCGAAGACATGGTGCGCTCACTAAGAGAACGCTTAGCGTCCTTCGATTGTGCTCCTGAGATTATTAAGTGCGCACTCACGCGCGACGACATAGATCTGTACAATCTGCCGACGGATTTCACCAAGCGTACGGACACGCGCAGCGCGGCGTTCGTGGCGAAGTACGGTGATGTATCGGTTGAACTTGACGCACTGTCGTCACCGGTGCTTCGCACGCGGATCACGAGCGCAGTAGAGCAACGGATGGACCTGTCGATTCTTGGCGGCACTGTCCGCACTCAGGACGAAGAGATAGGCAGATTACGAGATGCACTGGAAATACTTCAATGAACGCTGATAGTGACACTGGCCGCCAGAGCAGCACAGAATGGCCGGGCCTTTTCTATGATTAACAATGGGTGTCATGTAGGGCAATCGGAGGCCGGGCTTTGATGACAAGAAAACTACCTAAAACGTTACCTAAGATGCCCGCCGGCACGGTACACGCTCAAATGGTACGATGTGGGCGCGACAATTGCCGGTGTGCCCGCGGCCAGCTACACGGCCCTTATTACTACCGCTTCTACCGGGAACGCGGGCGGTTGCGTAAGGTATACGTCAAGCAGGCAGAGGCGGACCAGACGCGCACTCTATGCGAGGGCCACCGATTACAGCGCCGAGTACACAGAGCACAACTACAAGCAAGAGAGAAGCAGGGCAAGCAGCTTTACAGGGATGCGGCTACCCTGCTTAAAGAGCTAGAGAAATGCGGGGGGACACAGAACAATGGGTGAGCTTGCAACTAGACAAACTACAGCGCCAGGGCCCGCTCGAGAGGCTAACGCTTTGGCCCACGAGATGGGGGGCGCGCTACACGCCATGATAGAGGACATCCGCATGGCGTACAACGTAGAGCCGAGCGAAGCCCTTACCAAAGCCCTAGAGTATCTCAAGCCTAATGAGCTTCAGGCGTGGCGATACGATAACGGCTTCGCGCCCACCGGCTCATGGTGGGAACTTGAGAAGCTAGCCCATGCTAACCCGGCGGCTTTTGAGGCACAGTGGGAGAGAATGAGGCAGGCAGCCAGGGACGATTTACAGAGCGGCCACCTGGCCGCCCGCATTGTCGAGGGGACGCCCGGATTGAATAGCCCACAAGAGAGGGCGCAATTCCTGATGTTGCGCGAGGCCCTGATGGTGGACTGGCAGCCAAAGGCAGGCGTCGAACAAATGTTGATAGACAACATAGCGCAGGCACAGACCCTTTACCAAAGGTGTATATTGCAGCTTGCCACATTGGAGGGAAATGAGACTAAACGCCAGCGGGCCGAGTATGACAAGGATGGGTACTGGCAACCACCACGTGTGACCGACTTTGAGGCAATGCAACAAGAGGCAGAAATGGCCGACCGCTTCAACCGACTTGTGGTACGCAACTTGCGCCACCTGTGCGACCTGAGGCGCTACGTGCCAACTGTGACAATTCAAGCCGCCGGCCAGGTGAACATAGCACAACAACAAATAAATCTGAGCCCTGGCCCACCAGAAGAGCCATAGAGTAGAGCCGGATAACTCTTAATTAGTGGTAGTTTTCGCGCTTTCAAGGGTGCTGGGTGCTGAGAGAAGGTAGAGTGCAGATGGGGCAAATACCGCAATTTGCGGAATATGGTCGAGTCGGGTGTACTGGGTGCTTCTCGAAGACGGCACGCTCAAAATACTGGACAGTGTAGGACTGGCCGTTCAGATCGGAGACTTCTGTGAACTCGTTCGTCAGTGGGGGGCCTTGTTGTGCTAGCCCGCCGGCAAAGGTGGTATGAGATCGTTGAACAGGAATGCCCCAGTCTGCCGGCTGTCCTGGTAAGCATCTAACCCTCTGCACGTGAGTGGGCGGGCGAAGGTCCCGACGCGCACGTCACTTTAGCGCACAATTACGTGAGTGGTAACTGTAACGCGATTGCAGGTGATGTAGACGGGCCAACTCCCTAGAGTGGTCGTGCTGGCTACTTTCCATGTCCATGATGCGTTGCCTTTGGCATCCGCCGACTTAGGATCCAGTCCTTGTGCTTTACTCGGACCGTTCTTGTATTCAACGTCAATCGAGCAAGCGGCATTAGGTGACGTGTGGATTGACACGCTCGCGTTTGACCCGGCGTTGACCGTGCCAGGTGGGCTTGTGATCTCGACTGTCGTACCTTGACTTGGAGTTGCAGGCTCGGTAGTTGGTGGGGCCGGTTGTGCGATTTGCACGGCTGTGGACGTTGCATTGGTCGCTGCAGCCTGGGTAGCAGACTTGTCAATTACGGGCGTTGGCACCTGCGTAGGCTGTTTTATGGCACTGGCTGCGGCGGTAGCGGGGATGATGCGCTCGGTTGGCATGGCGGTCGGCTTGACGTTGTCTACCACCTGAACCGTAGGGACCGTTCCAACTGTGCCAGAGCGCGTCGTGCTATTGGTATTCGTCGTTGGCTTAACCAAGGCACCTATCGTGCCGATCAGCCCGCAGACGCCGCAGAGGGCGAGAAAAGCCAATCCTGCGTAAAGCATCCAGCGCGGTCGCTTGGGTTTAAGAGGCATGAGAGGTACTTGCTGTACCGGCTGCTGTCCATCGTAGGACTGCTGCGGGTAGGGCTGTTGGTATTGCGGTTGTTGGGGGGATAGGGTGGCTGGTATTGCGGCTGTTGGGGCTGTTGGGGTTGTTGAGGTTGTTGGTCGTAAGACATCCGTCGAGCTCCTTCTATCATCGTCGAAAATTGGAAACGCAGGAAACACACCGCTAAATAGCGGGTGCAGGACGGGGTCATTATAGATCAAATAGTATGGGTATACAATAGGATGGGTACTTATTTCGGTGTAGAAACCGGATACCCATTTGTCCTGCTGCAGTGGATTAGTATTTTTAGCCTGTTTTGGCACGTCCGCGCTTGACCTCTTGCCAGCCGCCTTTCTCCCGTGCCCGAAGCTGTTGGTAGTGGCGGTGGCAGAGGCCGCGAGTTCTGGCCGGACGGTCGCACTCGAGGCAAGAGGGTTGGGTTTTGCTTGAGGAGGGAGCATAGGCCTCGCGATGGGATACGAGCTCGAGGTTTGAGATGTCGTTGTTGTCGCGGTTGCCGTCCAGGTGGCGGACGATGAAGCCTTTGGGGATGGAGCCGTGGTGCTCTTCCCACGTAACTCGGTGCAAGGTTTTGTGTCGGTTCGAGCGGTAGTGACCGTTGTCGCCCCGGTAGTATGCAATGCCGTTGTGCTCGATTGCAGGGACGGTGCGGCTCAAGAGGTCGCGGCAACTTCTTGAGCATGCGATCATGCGACCACGCTTCACGTTGCAGCGAGCTGTAGTGAAGATACGCCCGCAATTAGGGCAGGTGCGCGTGACCTGGTGGTCTTGCTGCCAGCAGGCGTAGCTGCAATAGGTGCCGCCCTTGCGTAGGACAGGGGTGCCGCAGGTAGGGCATGTCTGGCCAAGTAATAGCGGCAACTTCATCCCTTGGACTGTGCGAACTCTGTAATCATTGCGCGAGATTCCCTTTAGATTAGGGCACTGGGATAGCTTCAAACACCTGGTCATATGCGGCGGCTTGATCGGGTGTGAGCGATTTGCTCAGACGAAGGACAACCTGCCCATGAACATAGTCGTATTCCGCTAAGAAAGGGATGTTCTTGCCGATATTTTGAATGTAATCTGCACGAGCCTGAGCGGCAGCGTGGTCTGCAAATATCTCGATGCCGCCGCCATCTGACACTTCGGGTGCCGCTGGGTTTGCTGGCGAAGGAAGGCGGGTGTCATGCCAACTCGCTTTTGCAGTGTATTGGTCGGGCCGTCCCAGTAGATGGTTGGGATCAGTAGCGGCTGTGTAAATGACGATGTCATCCATAGGCAGTCCGGCAGACTGGAAGGCATCCAACAGGCTCTGGTCGCTTACACCTGCGGCAGGCGGTTGGGACGTTGAGGTGGGCCCTGCTGGTGGTGCTGCACCGGACGGATCGCCGCCGGGATACTTTGCCTGTAACCGGAATGTACCAAGTTGGCTCAGTAGCACATCATAAGGCGCGGCATTTTCGGGGTGCTTCTCAAAAACGGCGCGCTCGAAGTACTGCACCGTGTAGGATTGGCCGTTCAGGTCTGAAACTTCAGGGAACTCATTGGTCAATGGGAGGCCTTGTTGTGCTAGCCCGCCGTTTGTCGTCCAATATTGCAGAAAGCGCCCACACACCTGCTTGCCTGTTTCAGGAAACGTCCTACAATCGCCCTGCGCAAAGCTAGCCATGATATTGAGTGGGCCTATTGCCATCCCCGTCAGTACACCGATCAATAGAAGTGCCATACTTGAAATGCTTCGTTTCGACATTCTTAATTCCCTCCCTCGCTCGATAACCTACTTTGGTTCCGAGTATGCGCGCCTGTGCAGATGCTTGCATAATCCAGCGCCTGTGCCTCGAGGCCTCCATCTTTTACCTACTCCTCACTGGCCTGTAGCTTGTGCCTTTGCGGCACAACGCGCCGCGCTATATATTCATCTAGGTCATCCTTGCGCACGCGCCACTGTTGGCCGGCGCCAACCTTGATACCAGGCAAGCGCCCTTCCCTTAGCAACCGTCTTATCGTGTAAGAATTTAGGCGAAGTATGCCTGCCGCCTCATCTACTGTATACAGTTCCACGCGTGCACCTCCTATGCTAATGGTAACACACATCGTTACACAATACAACGGGTTAATACGCCTTTGATATTGTAACATGTGCTAACCTGTGCTATAATATATAGGGAGACGAGGTTGAAAGTTCACGACGTCATGAAAATTCATACAAGGGGTAAGCATTATGAAGACAGCAGCGATTTATGCAAGGGTAAGCACAGCCGACCAGATCAAGGGCACATCCTTGGATGGCCAGGTGGCGTTATGCCAGGACTTCGCCAAAGAGAACGGGTATACAGTAATCAAGACCATGCAAGAGGA
>JBBRDO010000055.1:0-30228 GCA_038203825.1 Chloroflexia bacterium
CCGCCGGCCTCGGTGATCAGCGCGTCAAGGTCTTCGATCTCGCGCTCGACAGCATAAGGTGCCGCATCTCCACTCTCGCCTCGCCCCCGGCGGTCATAGTTGAACACTGTGAAATGCTGTTCGAGGGCTCGAGCCAGCGGCGCCCCTGTCGGCCGTTCGTTGAATGCGCCAACCACCAGTAGGACTGCCGGACCCTCGCCTGACCGGTCAAAGGCGATACGGGTCCCATCTTTTGAAGTTACTGTTCCCATTTTGTTCTCCTCCTCCTGCTATTCTGAAACATCGTGTCGCTTCTCGTGTCCCTGACGCAATGGTTCGCTAAATATGTCTCATGATCTCCCAAGTAAGACCAACTATAATACTTCTCTATTATACATGAAAAACAGAACTTCTGTGCCAAATTTGGCCTCCGTATCATAGCGGCTCACGCCCCGCCTTTTGCTGCAACCGCACATATCCGGCGATATTGATGGGCCGGCAACTTTCCCTTAACGGATCTTTGTGGTTCTTCGCTGTTCGTATTCCGTCGTCAGTCGTCAGTCGTCGGCCGTCGGACTTACGATCTTCGACTTATGATCTACGACTCGTTTGACACCCGATCCGCCGTGCCGTACAATTAACCTCGCCAGGCGCTTTCTCCTCGACGTTGTGGATAATGTTATTTGCCTGCGTTTTTATTGGATAATAGACCTCTAAGCGAGACTACAGCGCGTAAGCAGGCGCATGGCTCCGGTCTGACCAGGCGCGATCATGGCAGTTCCGGACAAAAGGTGATTCTTTGGCGAGTACAGACAAAGATGGCAAAGGTGGCAATGGCATAAACAGCCCCGGCAGCAGTGGTGGGGCCGGTATCGGACGCGTCCTCAATGGCCGCTATTCCCTCATTGCTCCCGTCGGTGGCGGCGGCATGGCGACCGTCTACAAGGCTCGCGACAACATCCTCGGGCGCATAGTTGCTGTCAAGATCCTTCGCGAGCAGTACGCGGGCGATGGACCGTTCGTAACGCGCTTCCGTCGCGAGGCCCAGGCCGCCGCCAACCTCACCCACCCCAACATCGTCTCGGTCTACGACGTCGGCCAGGACGCCGACATCCACTATATCGTGATGGAGTTCGTCGCCGGGCAAAGCCTGAAAGAGCTGATCAACAAGGCGGGGGGTGGCCCCCTCACCGTCGACCGCGCCGTCAACATCGCCGCGCAAATCCTCGCGGGCCTGGAATACGCCCACCGCAGCGGCCTTATCCACCGCGATATCAAGCCCCAGAACGTCCTCATCACCGGCGACGGCACAGTCAAAGTAACAGACTTCGGCATTGCCAAAAGCGTCTCCGACCTCAGCCTCACCGATGCAGGCATGGCTCTCGGCACCGCCCACTATTTCTCGCCCGAACAGGCCAAGGGCGAGCGCGTGGGCACTCAGTCCGATATCTATTCACTCGGCGTCACCCTCTACGAAATGCTCACGGGCAAACTGCCTTTCGAGAGCGAGAACTCGGTCGGCCTCGCCTACAAGCACATCAGCGAGCCTCCCCCTTCCCCTCGTGCCCTGAACCCGAGTATACCCCTCCGGCTTGAGGCTATCGTGCTCAAGTCCATGGCCAAAGACCCCTCCCAGCGTTTCTCCAGCGCGGCCGAGATGGAGCGCTCGCTGCGCAGCCTCCAACTCGCGGGCCAGCAGGCCACCGCCGAAATCAACGTGCCCAGGGCCAAAACGAACGTTACCTCCCCCGGCACGCGCATCACTCGGGGCCATCTTGTTGCCGGTGGCCAGGGTGCCTCAACCGTAGGCCTGCGCGGCGCGACCGGCTCTCTCAGGAGTAACACCGGCCAGCTGCGCTCGGGTGCTGCCGTATACCCCGTACCGGCGGGCGGCGATAATAGCGGCGCCGGCGTGTCGGCTCGCAACCTCAACAGCCCTCTCGGCGGCCCCACCTCGATGGCGATCCGCCCTTCCGCCGTGCGCGTCCAGGGTTCGGGCATGGGCTGCAGCCCTGCCGTCATCGCGCTGTTTCTTCTTGCCGGCCTCGCCCTCATCAGTGTTCTGGGCTTCACGTTCTTCCCCCAGGTGTGGGGCCTTATCACTCCCAGCGAAGTGGTGATCCCGAGCCCCACCCCCACTCCTACCGTACCTACCTCCACCCCTACGTCCACCTTCACGTCTACACCCACGTCCACATCTACCTCTACTCCCACCGCCACCTCCACTCCCATCTCGGTAGCGGTACCCAAGCTGATAGGCTTGAGCTTGAACGACGCCACAGTTCTTGCCAAGCAAAAGGGCTTTGTATTGCTCAATGTGGGTGATGTCGAGAGCATAGAGTTCGCCAAGGGCCTCGTGGCCCAGCAGGACCCTCCCCCCGACGCCATCCTCCAGCAGACCAAGCAGATCGCCGTGCGCATCAGCACAGGCCCTCCGTCTTTCGTCCTCCCCGACCTCTCTAACACCGACCCTGTTGCAGCACGCACTTTGCTCGAAGGCGCAGGCCTCAAGGTTGCCGTTACCCAGGAAGGTAGCGACACCGTGCACGAAGGCATCGTGATCAGGACCCTGCCCGCTGCCGGCGAACCGATATTCCCGGGAGATCCTGTTACAATATTTGTGAGCATGGGAGTGGTCGTACAGGTCCCCAACCTGGTCGGCATAGAGAATATTGACATCGCCAGGCAGCGTCTCGAGGCGGTGAACCTGCACCTGGGCAGCGTCACCGAAGAAGCCGACCCGGCAGAAAGCGTCCCGCCCGGTGCTGTCTTGCGCCAGAATCCCCCGTCGGGCACTCTCGCTAAGAAGTTCAGTGCGGTTGACATCGTGCTCCAATCAAAACAGACTATACAGGGCAGCATACCGACTCTAACTCCGGTACCGGTCGACACCCCCGTCCCGCAGGATAGCACCCCGGCCCCATGATACAAGGGCTAGAGCTATCGCCCGGCGCGTGGGTGCTTCAAAACGACGAGACGGAACGCAACACCTCCGTTATCCTCGACCCTGATCTGTCCTCTACTACGGGTACGAGCGCGCTTCTCTCTATAGCCGCCATCGATCCCAGCGACTCGCCTGTTGAGTTGGACGCCCTTTCGCGCTTCACCGCCGATATGGATGGTCAGCTTGCCGCCCTCATCTTCACGAGCGACCCCGGCTCCCACCTCGCGCTCGAACGCTTTCCCGAAGCCGTTGTTATTGCTCCTCAAACTACAGGAGACCTCCCTGTACCGTTCTCAGGCTGGGAGCTACTATCGCTGTCTCCCGGCAGGCTGGCCATCTACAACAGGAAAGGCCGCCTCCTCTTTTGCGGCGATATGCTGGGCGCCTCCACTTCCACTGTCCCCGATCTGAGCACAGGAGCGGACACCTACCTCCAGGCCCTCGAACAGCTTGAGACGCCGGATACTGTTCTTGTGGTCCCGAGGCGCGGCCCTATCGCGAAGGGCAAGAAAGCCATCAGAGAGCGCATCGCCGCCGACCGCGACTATACTCAGAACCTCATTCGTCACGTCCTCACCTCCATCGCGTCCCGCCTCCCACGCGAGCGCGTCTTGAACGTGGCCCGCGAAGTCTACAGCGATTACCCCTTCGTTGATGCCCACCTGCGCAATCTCAAGGCCCTCTGGGACGAGCTTTCTCTTAGCTGATCTGTTCTATTTCTCTGTGTTATAATCCCTTAGCTCATATTTGCAGGACGACCGGCGCTGACGACACTCAACCTTACCGTCGTCTATCGGCTGTCGTTCGTCGTCCGAAAGAGACGGTAGCCCTTTGTCTGATACTCCACTTAGGCGACAGTATCTCAACATCAAAAGTCAGTACCCCGACACGATCGTTTTCTTCCGCCTGGGCGACTTCTACGAAACCTTCGATGACGACGCGGCAATAGTGGCCCGCGTGTGCGACGTTGTGCTCACCGCTCGCCCCACCTCCAAAGACCAGCGCATCCCCATGGCCGGCGTGCCTTATCATTCTGCCGAAGGCTATATTTCGCGCCTCGTGCAGGCCGGCTACAAGGTGGCCGTCGCCGAGCAGCTAAGCATGCCCAATGTGGACGACGAAACCGCCGCCCGCCGCATCCGCCTCGGCAAGAAAGAGTCTACCCTCACATCCAACAGCCTCGAAGCCGCCACGCCAAACCAGGCTGCCGGTGCCCGCAAGGAGCTGGTCGAGCGCGATGTCGTGCGCGTTATCACCCCAGGCACCGTCACCGAGCCCGGCCTGCTGGATGCCCACAGGAACAACTACCTTGCAGCCCTGGTAGTAGAAGCAGGTGGGGCAGGCATCGCTTACGTTGACATAACAACGGGCGAGTTCGCCACCACCGAAATAAAGAAGCCCGCGGGCGAGCTCGAGCAAGCGCTCCAGGAAGAGATGGATAGATTGCACCCTGCTGAGTTGCTGCTGCCCGGCGAGGATGACGACCAATGGGCCACAAACGGCTCGGGGCATGCGGAAAGTGTACTCCCCTCTGCCCGGTACCACCAGCTTGCCTCCAACGGCAACGCGAAATACCCCATCACAACCACGCCCGCCCACGACTGGGTCCTTGATACTGCCCGCGCTCGCTTGCTCAAGCACTTCGCCGCTTCTTCCCTGGAGGCCTACGGCTGTGCGCGCATGCCCCTCGCGATCAGGGCCTCGGGCGCTCTGCTGGCCTATGTGGGAGTAAACAACAGGTCCGCCCTGAACCAGCTAACCCGCCTGGTGACCTATTCCACCGAGCAATATATGACGCTCGACCCGCACACTCGTCGCAACCTTGAGATAGCTGAAGGCCCAGGCGGCGAAAAGAGGCGCAATTCCCTTACCTGGGTCCTCGACGAAACGCGCACTCCAATGGGCTCCCGCCTGCTCGGCAGGTGGCTCGGCCAGCCTCTCCTCGACCTGGGCAGGCTCAATGCTCGCCTCGATGCCGTGGAAGCCTTCGTCCTCGATACCGTCCTTCGCGTAGAACTGCGCACCCTCCTGAAAGATCTGCCCGACCTGGAGAGGTTGGTTGCCCGTGCCGTACAGGGCACCTCCGGGCCAAAAGAGATTGTAGCGCTGAAGACCGCCGTTGACCGCTTGCCCGGCATCAGGAAACTGCTCGCAAACGTGACCGAGAGCGAAGGCCCCCGCAAGGTGTTGGCCTCCCTCGTGAACCGTATACAGGTCTGCGACGACATCAGTGACCTTATCGGCAGGGCAATCGCTGACGATCCTCCCGCCCTGCTGGGCACAGGCGACGCTATCCGTGCCGGCTTCAGTCCCGAGTTGGACACCCTCCGCTCAGCCTCGCGTGATGCAAAGGGCTGGATCGCCGGCCTCGAAGCGGGCGAGAAAGAGCGCACCGGCATCAAGAGCCTCAAAGTGGGCTACAACAAGGTGTTCGGCTACTACATCGAGGTCTCGCACGCCAACGCCGAAGCCGTCCCGAGCGACTACATAAGGAAGCAGACCCTGGTAGGAGCAGAGCGCTACGTCACCCCTGAGCTAAAAGAGTACGAGAACCTGATCCTCAACGCGCAAGAGCGCCTGGTAGAACTTGAGCGTGCAGCCTTCGGCCAGGTGCTGCGAGAAGTAGCCGCCTGTGCCCCGCGCTTGATGCAGGTGTCCGAGTCGCTATCGCTATTGGACATCTTCTCCGGGCTGGCCGAGGTGGCCGTGCGCAACGACTACACGCGCCCCGTGCTGAACGATAGCTCGGCCATCATAATACGCGAAGGACGCCACCCCGTCGTCGAGCGTATGCTAATCGATGATCAATTCGTGCCCAACGACGTCCATCTGGACAGCGGCACGGCCGGTCCTGCCATCAGCCTGCTAACAGGTCCAAACATGGCTGGCAAAAGCGTTTACATAAAGCAGGTAGCCCTCATAGTGCTTATGGCGCAGGTAGGCTCATTCGTGCCCGCCGAGGAAGCGCACATCGGTCTCGTAGACAGGATCTTCACCCGCGTGGGCGCCCAAGACGATATCGCTACCGGGCGCTCAACCTTCATGGTCGAGATGGAAGAAACCGCCAACATCCTGAACCACGCCACCCACCGCTCGCTGATCATCCTTGACGAGATCGGGCGCGGCACGTCAACCTACGACGGCCTGGCGATTGCGCGTGCCGTAGTGGAGTACATTCACAACTCGCCCCGGCTGGGCGCGAAAACCCTCTTCGCAACCCACTACCATGAGCTGACCGAGCTGGAGAAGATCCTGCCGAGAGTGCGCAACCATAACGTGGCTGTGGCTGAGGACGGTGAGCGCGTGGTCTTCCTGCACAAGATCGTGCAAGGCGGCGCGGACAGGTCTTACGGCATACATGTCGCTCGTCTGGCCGGTCTCCCCAGGGCGATCCTCCGTCGCGCCGAAGACATTCTCAGCGACCTGGAGCGTGGCGGCGACAAGGAGACCCGGCGCAAAGCGATGCAGTCCTCCGCAATCCCGGTCGAGCAGGTACAGATGTCCTTCTCCTCCGGCCCCGACCCCGTCCGCGAAGAACTAAAGCGCCTCCGCCCCGAAGAGATGTCTCCCCTGGAAGCCCTGGGCGTGCTGTACGAGCTAAACAGGAAGGCCAAGGAGACGGATTCGTAGATCGTAAATCGCTCATAGTAAGTCACAGATCGTGGCACTGGTCACAGCGGCGGCGAACCTATGCCGGTTTGCCACTTTCTTCCAATTGTCATTCTGAGCGTAGCGAAGAATCATCCTCCGCGCCTCTTTGTTTACAAGCAAACGTGCAGCGCGACCAGGGACCGAAGGGCTACCCAAGTGATTCCGCTCCGAATGACACATCTATCAGGGTACGCCACTCTTGTCGCTGACGCGCCACTTACGATCAGCGACTTACGATCTACGACTCACTTCTGCTCCCAGTCCAGCCGCCCCAGCGCCCCCAGTAGCACATTATATGGCGCTGCATTCTCCGGGTGGAACTCGAACCGCGCTCTCTCGAAGTATTGCACGGTATACGTGTTCCCGTCGGCTAGCTTCTCCTGGAACTCGTCGCTGATCGGGTAGCCATTCACGAACAGCCCGCCGTTGTTCTGCCACCTTTGCAGGAACGCGCCGCCCACCCACTTGCCCGTTTCCGGAAATATCTGGCCCGCCTCCTGGTTCTGTTTCTGGTCAGGAGCACCCTCAGGATAGGTCTTTTTGTACTGGAATGTCCCTAACTGCGACAACAGCACATCATATGGCGGCGGGTTCTCCGGGTGTAGCTCGAACACTGCCCGCTCGAAATACTGCACTGTGTAAGTGTTGCCGTCCAATGCGCTCTTCTCGCTGAATGCGTCAGAGATCGGGAAGCCGAACTGTTGTAGCCCACCGTACTGTTGCCAGTAGCTCTCCATAGGAGCGCAAATCGCGAAGCCCGTTTCGGGGAACAGCGTGCCCCCGGCGCATGACCCTGCAGCCGGATTTGGCGCGGGCGGCGGATTGCCTTTAAACTGGTTTGCAAAGTCAGCAGTTATGTCGAGATATGTTGTGCCGTACGACACCGCAGGCTCTATCTGCGTTCCTTCATACCATTCGTTGTAGCTGGTGATAGTCACCCATTCTGGGTTGCTGGCGATAGCAGCCTGCCACTCTTCTTTATACAGGGCTCCGTCACGCCTAGGGAATATCTTGGGGCTGGGTCGCAGCGGCTGCACTCGGCTTTCGTCCCAACCTGGGATTACTCCTGCCGTCCACAGTCGCTGGGTCCCGTGCTGCTTGTTATAGGCGTCTACCTGTGCGCGCCACTGCGCATCCACCTGCGTCACGTCCGTATTGCCTTCCCACTTGCCCGCGCTGTACATGTGAATCGTATCGAATACGTCCAGGTAAGATATATCGGTCGTGTCCACTGACCATAGCTGCGCGTTGGAAGGGTCGACCGCCTGCCTGACAGCCTGCCACTGTGCAACGCCCCCGAAGCTCTGCGGCGACCAGAAAAAGACTACAGGCTTGCCTTCCCACTTCAGGAAGGCGGGATTATTAGCATACTTGCCAAGCATACCCTGAAGTTGCGCCGTAAGATCGCCCCTCTGCATAACAGCGCCCGTCTCAACGTACACAGTGACTTTGAAGTTATTCTTAGCCGCAATATCGAGTAGCTGAGCGAAACTCGCATCGCTCGGCGTATCAAGGCCCGACCACGAAGCGATAAAACCGTCAATGCCCGCTTTCGACGCCTCTTTCACCTGCCGCTCTATCGTGTCGGCCTGGCTGGAATCGTATGGCGCCGTCGGGTTGTCGAGCATCTGCCCATTGATAAAGTCTGCCGGGCTGTACCACATATAGTAAAAAGCCAGCACTAGCTTGTTTCCTGTCCCGGCCTGCGTAACAGGAGCGGCTCCCGCAGGAAGCGCCCCAAAGATCGCTCCCAAAGCAAGCAAACACCCAAGCATACGCACGAGCATCTTACGCACCCTATGGTCCATAACATCTTCACCTTTCCAGCTGACTGAAGCACGAAGGTGCGGGACTCTCGGCCTCCTCACCAGCCTAGTCGCTGGTTGGTTAGGTTGGGGCGGAGAGTGGTCTAGAGTGAGCCACATGATCAAGCAACGCCGCTAACTCGGGGGGTGGAGGCTCTGTCGACCAACTCTACCAGTAGACTCGTATCCTCACCCATGGACACAACCACTTCCTCACCTCCCTCAGCGTCTCGTTCCATACGATCCTCTTCTTGCCTTCCTCTCCTTTTTTTCCCCGGACCGGCAATACTGCCAGTTCCTTCATGTGCACTTGGGTCTGTACCTGGATCTAAGCCCATACAGCTCGCTTCTACTCTTTTGGTTCCTTCTGTTTGTGTTCCAACCAGCAGACTGAAAGTGTATGCCAGCATCACCAACTGCCAATGCCTCACAATAGCCTGTTCTTTGCGCATCTGGAAATCGGCCCAACCCAACTCATGCTTGGCCGGTTTGTAGTAGTGCTCGATCCAATCTCGCAAGGAGTACACCTGGTATACTTGCGCGGCACTGGCTTGCTCCGTGGTTAGGTTCGTGGCCATGTACCAGGTGGCTTCTGCCTTCAGCTTGGTCGGGTCATCTGTGGCAGCGATTAGCCGCACCCCCTGGTCCGGACCATATGCTGTGCCGAGTTGTAACTCTGCCACATAGCGAACTAGCTCTTTCCCATGGCTATCGATACGTGCACTTGGCTGCCATTGGGAAAGAGCCACCCGTGCTGCCGCCTCGGCAGGTGTGAAGGCCGGAGGGTTATCCGGGTCTTCTACAAATTGCCATGTGCCACGGTTCGGCCTCAACGCGAGAATGTACCGAATACGTGCTTTGAACAAGCGTGCTTCGAGCTTGGAGTTCTCCCCATAAACACAATCGGCAACCACCAGTCGGAAAGGTATGCCCTGCGCTTGGGCCTCCTGTATCAGTTCCCAGGCCAGTTCCGGCTTGGTACGAAACGCACCATCAGCCTTGCCGAGGGGTAATAGCTTAGCTGGGCGATATGGTTTTACCCCAAGAGGTAGGTGCCATTTGCCATCAGCCCACTGACTTGTCACCGAGACTACGCCATTAGCAGTATGGCCGAGCTTGCCGATGTATTGTTGGGCGGCCAAAGGAATACCGTGTCCTCGTTTGGGGTCGCCGATCTCATCAATGATTAGCACCCCCTGGTCATGAGGAGCGAGCATTTTATCAGCCTGCCACAAGGCCAGCCTCCTGCGGTTCAGAGCTTGCTCATCCCAGGGGGCATCGTGATCGTGTAGGAAATGGTGTAAACGCTGCCGATTAGCAGAAACAGCATGGGAAGGGGAGATGAGAGAGGCCAGGACGGTGAGGGTTTTGTTGTGCTCACGAGGTAGGAGCAAAGCAATGAGATACTCTCTCAAGCACTGCCGCTCGGTGCGGCGGCAGAACAGATCATCGAAGTAGGCGCAGAACAGGTCGATAGCCTCAGTAGTGGGCTGAGTAGGTTTACGAGGTGTGGCCATTGTGCACCTCCCAAGGATGAGATACATCTCTATTGATAACTTCTTCCTATGAGAATAGGTTAGGCATAGGTGCAGCATTTTCCGTGCCCCAACCTAACCAACCAGCGACTAGGGATTATACCCCCACCTATCCGTTCCTGCTAAAAGAAGGGGTGGACACTAAGTCCACCCCTTCTTTTAATTCCAGCTTATGCGCTCTCTTCAAGTTCTTTCGTCCCGCTGCGTTCAAGCGGACGTTGCCGCTCGTTACGCGTGGCGAGCACCGGCGGACGAGTGCCTTCTATCACCTCACGGTTAATAGTCACCTGTCGAACGGTATCCTGCGACGGAATATCGAACATCACGTCGAGTAGATTTTCCTCGATGATAGTGCGCAGCCCGCGTGCCCCCGTCTTCTGCTTCAGCGCTTTGCTTGCTACGGCTGCTAGTGCGTCCTGCGTGAACACCAGCTCTACTTTATCCTGCGAGAATAGTTTCTCGTACTGCTTGATGATCGCGTTCTTCGGCTCGACAAGGATACGCACCAGCGCCGACTCGTCCAGCGGGTCGAGCGCCACAATGATCGGCAGTCTGCCCACAAATTCAGGTATCAGACCGTACTTCAGCAGGTCCTCAGGGATAACTTTCGAGAGCAGGTTGGCCGATTGGCGCAGCCGCTCTTCACCGGTAAGATGGGTGGTGAACCCTATACCGTCGCCCCCGCCCACGCGCTTGGCGATGATCTCTTCCAGGCCTTCGAACGCCCCGCCGCAGATAAAGAGGATATTGCTTGTGTCAACCTGTATAAAGTCCTGGTGCGGGTGCTTCCTGCCCGACTGTGGAGGCACATTCGCCACTGTTCCTTCGACGATCTTGAGCAGTGCCTGTTGCACACCTTCACCCGACACGTCGCGAGTAATGGAGGGGTTATCGCTCTTGCGGGCGATCTTGTCTATTTCATCTACGTAGACTATGCCCTTCTCGGCCCTCTGTATATCCAGGTCTGCCGCCTGCAATAGCCGCAGCAGTATGTTTTCTACGTCCTCTCCCACATAGCCTGCCTCGGTCAGAGCCGTGGCATCAGCTATAGAGAAGGGTACGTCGAGGATCTTGGCGAGGGTTTGTGCCAGCAAAGTCTTCCCACAGCCCGTGGGCCCAAGCAAAAGGATATTGCTCTTTTGCAGCTCAACATCGTCCCCTTTAGTGGTCACCAGGATGCGCTTGTAATGGTTGTAGACCGCCACTGACAGCACTTTCTTGGCACGGTCCTGACCTATCACATAGGCGTCGAGTAGCTCAGCTATGCGGTGTGGCTTGGGGACTTCTTTACCCAGCCTGAACTCAGGCTTATGGGCAGTATGGTTGTCCTCATCAATGATCTCTCTGCAAAGCTCGACGCATTCATCGCATATATACACGGCTCCCGGCCCTGCTATAAGGCGAATGACTTCGTCCTGGCTCTTGCCGCAAAACGAGCAGCGATATTGGGGTTTCCCCCCACCTCGTGTGCTAGCCATGCTGGTCTACTCCTCGAAATTGGTTGCAACTACGTAATAACTCGGGGTGAATGGTTACTTTTGCTTTGGCCACCCACCCCACGTTATTGGCTTCTCTTAGAGCTTTATTCCACCTGCGATCAGGTTATCAACGCTGCTGGTCTCGGCCCCCGGGAGCGCACCCGCGGTCGGCATTATCTCATCTATGATGCCGTAGGCTTTGGCCTGCTCCGCGTCCATGTACATGTCGCGGTCGAAGTCGTGCGATATCTTCTCTACGGTTTGCCCTGTGTGGGTAGCCATGATCTGGCGCACCTTCGACTGCTGGCGTATCAGTTCGCGAGCCTGTATTTCTACGTCAGGAGCGTATCCACCGATTCCGCCAACGCCCGCCGGGTGCTGGTGTATCGTGGAGTTAGGAAGCGAGTAGCGCTTGCCCTTGGCACCGGCGCACAACAAGACAGTTGCCATTGATGCCGCCAGGCCCACGCACAGTGTGATCACGTCGGGGCGCACGAACTGCATCGTGTCGTAGATTGCGAGCCCAGCCGTTACCGAGCCACCGGGTGAGTGAATGTAGAGCTGTATATCGCGCTCCGGGTCCTCATGGTCGAGGAAGAGGAGCTGGGCGACTACGGCGTTCGCTACCTGGTCGTCAATGGGCGTGCCGAGGAAGATGATGCGGTCGCGCAAAAGGCGCGAATAGATGTCGTATACACGCTCGCCTCGGTTGCTGCTTTCTACCACGTAGGGTATCACTCCCTGCGGCATAACAGGTGAGGTTTGAGCCTGAGGCTTAGGCGTCCAAAGGTCCGGGTTCTGGTTCATTTCTTTATTTCTCCTGCCTTGTGGGCTTATTATACTGCATGACATAACGTAGTACAATTGGTTATCCCCAATCAATTTTGGCTGATTTGGGACTCCTGATCATGATATGCGGTTGTTTTGGGATTTATATACCTGTAATTATGAAGGTCGAGCGGGGATTCAGGCTGGCGGCCCTCACAATCATTATACCACAGGGTAACGGCGATGGATGCCCGGCAGCGAGGTGTGAGCCCCTGCATCACGTCTCAAACCCACGACTTACGATCTACGACTCACGCTCCCGCCTTGAGCGTATCCCTGTCTGTGTGCTATAAAACACTACCGACCTCTCCTGTTCAGACAATACACAATGCGAGGTTACCCTGATGGCTCATTCCGAATTGCACTCCAAGAGAACGGCGCGGCGTTTCACCCCGAGCACCCTATTCCTTACTATCTTCTGTGCTGTTGGGGCGTTGATGGTCGGCTGGAGCTTATTTACGAGCGCAGATGCACAGAGCACCAAGGGCTTCGCTGACCCTGCGTTTAAGTCGCTGTGGGACAGGTCCGACGGTGTGGTTGCCTCGGGTGGCATCCTCCGCCCCTGGGTATGGGGTCCTGTGGCGGGCATTACAGTGAAAGAGTCCTTTACCGGTCTCCCTAAGAATACCCATCTTGTCCAGTTCTTCGACAAAGGGCGCATGGAGATCAACGACCCTGGTGCAGATAAATCCGATCCATTCTACGTCACCAACGGCCGCCTCGCCATAGAACTTGTTTCCGGGCAAATACAAACCGGCCTGACCACCTTCGACAACCATGGTTCTGCCCAGATAGACCTCGCCTCTGACGTCGATGACCCCTCGGCCCCCACCTATGGCTCGTTCAACGGCGTGGTGAATCTCCCCGGCACGGGTGAGACCCGCTACGCGCCCGACCAAACGGGCACAATAGTGCGCACTGCTATTGACCGGCAGGGCATCACCCAACCCTGGCCCACCGATCACCCCGACTACGGGGTCAAGCTCGCCTATTATGAGAAGGCTACCGGCCACAACATCCCCGATGTGTTCTGGACATACCTCAACCAGCAAACAAGCATAGTGCAGGATGGTCAAACCGTGCAGGGGCCCCTTTTCTACCCCTGGTTCGCCGTCACGGGCTACCCCGTATCCGAGCCGTTCTGGTCATACGTAAAGGTAGAGGGAACCTATACTGATGTCTTGATACAGGTGTATGAGCGCAGGGTATTGACTTTCATACCCCACCTGCCGTCGCCCTTCAAGGTGCAGATGGGCAACATCGGCCAGCACTATTATGATTGGCGCTACGGCAAGGGCCAGAGCGGCACGCCCGGCCCCGTTCAACCCACTCCCACCGCTCTCGGCTTGCCCGAAAAGGCCAGCGTGACCATTGATAGCATCAACTACAGGGCGTCCGTTGTCGACCTCAACGGCACCTACTGCACCATTACTAACAGGAGCAAGCAGCCCATATCGCTCGACGGCTGGCGGCTTGACAGCCCCAAGTGGGCGATCGTGGACACCTTCAGATTTCCGGCAGACGTGGTTATACAGCCGGACGCCAGTATCAGGATCCATTCCGGCCCCGGCTTGAATTCAGCAACAGATATTTACATGTTCAGAACAACAGTAATGTGGGATGGCCAACCCTACGATTATGCTGTTCTGTATGATCAATACGGCAGGCAGGTATCTGACTTCTTCCCTGCAGGCGACGTTGGCACGCCTCCTACCCCTCCCCCTTCAGGTTCCACACCAACCCAGAGCTCAGGCGACTCTACTGCTACCCCCACAACCCCCACCAAGGGAACTCCCGGCGCCACCTTTACTCCTGTGGTTCCCCCGCCCGGCTCGACACAACCGCCCGGTGTTCCCACCGCCACGGCGACAGCTACCGCCAGCGCTACGGCCACGGTCACGGGCAGCGTCACGGCGACTGCCACCTCTACTCTCACTCCAACACCTATAAACGGACCCTAACCGTAGGCGTAAGCTTCTGCAAATAAAGAAGGGCCGGCATATTTGCCGACCCTTCTTCGCAAGCCTTATTCGGGTTGGTCAGCAGCCCGGATTAGTAGTCCATGCCGCCCATGCCGCCCATGCCGCCGGCGCCGCCCGGCATCCCAGACTCCTTCTCAGGAATGTCGGTGATGAGGGCTTCGGTCGTCAGGATCATAGCGGCGATAGAAGATGCGTTCTCAAGAGCCGAGCGCACAACCTTTGCGGGGTCGGTGATGCCGGTCTTGATAAGGTCTACATAGTCGCCTGAGAGCACTTCGAAGCCGAAGTTGGTGCTATCTTTTTCCTTCTGCATGCGGCGTACATTCTGTACAACCACTGAACCGTCTTCGCCCGCGTTGATCGCGAGCTGGCGCAGAGGCTCTTCCAGGGCGCGGCGTACAATCTGCACGCCTGTATAGATATCTCCCCGCTCCTCGATGAGGCCCTCCAGTGCAGATACGGCTGACATCAGAGCCACGCCGCCGCCTGGTACGATGCCTTCCTCGATTGAGGCTCGGGCTGCGCTCAGGGCGTCTTCTACGCGGTGCTTCTTCTCTTTCAGTTCCGTCTCTGTCGCTGCTCCCACCTTGATAACCGCCACACCGCCTGCCAACTTCGCCAGTCGCTCCTGGAGCTTCTCGCGGTCATAGTCGGAAGTGGTGCTCTCGATGAGGGACTTGATCTGGTCCACGCGAGCGCGGATGGCCTTCTCGTCGCCCATGCCTTCGATGATCGTGGTGCTGTCCTTGTCAGAGCGCACTCTGCGGGCCTGGCCCAGATCGGTCAGCGTTACGCTGTCCAGCTTGCGCCCGATGTCTTCCGAGATCACCTGTCCACCCGTCAGGATAGCGATGTCGCGGAGCATTTCCTTGCGGCGGTCGCCGAAGCCTGGAGCCTTCACTGCCAGCACGTTGATCGTGCCGCGCAGGCGGTTCACCACCAGGGTCGCAAGGGCCTCGCCCTCAACATCCTCAGCGATAATTACCAGTTCTTTGCGCCCGGTCTGGATCATCTTCTCAAGTACGGGCAGAATGTCCTGTACGCTCGAGATCTTCTTGTCGGTGATGAGCACGTAAGGCGAGTCAACCTCGGCGATCATGCGCTCGGTGTTGGTGACGAAGTAGGAGGAAATATAGCCCCTATCGAACTCCATGCCTTCTACATAGTCGGTCTCGAAGCGTAGGCCGCGGCTTTCCTCAACCGTGATAACGCCGTCTTTGCCTACTTTATCCATAACGTCGGCGATCAGGTTGCCGATCTCGGCGTCTGCAGCTGAAATAGTAGCAATAGCAGCAATATCTTCTCGGCCCTGTACGGGCTTCGACAGCTTGCCGATATACTCTACTGCGGCTGTGGTGGCGGCCTGGATGCCCTTCTTGATGAGCATGGGGTTGGCGCCTGCGGCCAGGTTCTTCAGGCCTTCGTGTACCATCGACTGGGCCAACACGGTCGACGTGGTTGTGCCGTCGCCTGCGACGTCGTTAGTCTTGCTGGCGGCTTCCTTCAACATCTGAGCGCCCATGTTCTCGAATGGGTCCTTCAACTCAATGTCTTTGGCGACCGTCACGCCGTCGTGTGTGACTGTGGGGGCGCCGAACTTCCTGTCGAGAGCCACGTTGCGGCCTTTGGGGCCCAGGGTTGTCTTGACTGCGTTAGCGACCGCATCTACGCCTGCCTTGATCGAGGCGCGAGCATCATCACCGAATTCTATCTGCTTTGCCATTGGTATAGTTCCTCCAATATAAGTTTTGGTCTTCAGTTTCTCAGCGGGAGACAGAAGCCTCGCGAATTAACCCCCGCGTCTGTCTCTCACTATTAGCCTTCGATAACGGCGAGAACATCGCTCTCGCGCAGAACAAGGTATTCCTCGTTGCCCTGCTTGATTTCGGTGCCTGCATACTTGGAATAAAGTACGTGGTCGCCGGGCTTCAGGTCCACCGGCTGGCGTGTACCGTTGTCAAGCAATTTTCCACTCCCTACTGCCAGCACGATCCCTTCCTGCGGCTTTTCCTGTGATGTATCGGGCAGGAAGAGGCCACTCTTGGTTTGCTCTTCGCGTTCTGTAGCCTTGATCACAACACGATCCCCCAGCGGGCGGATATTTGTGGTAGGCAGCGTTGCTGATTTAGCCATGCTCAATATTCCTCCTATCATTATTTTCTTCCGGGTATTCTCTCGTTGCGGTAATTTCTTATTAGCAAACTACCTCTTCGACTGCTAATTATACATGGTTTCATCTTGCTTGACAAGACTTTTCCGCCCCGATTTTAGCACTATTTCAAAAGAGTGCTAAACAAGCCTCGCTGCCGGCGGCCAATCTCGACGGGTATTGCTCCCCTGTCGTCCAGACTTTGATGCCTCCGTTTGCGTGTCATCGGAGTTAGACTAATATAATCCTATAGAGGTATTGTGCTGGATTGGCGCGTCGGGCTATAATAAGTTACACTAGCGTGAATGCACAAGACGCAAAGATGCCCCGGCAGTTGGGGCGAGCGCGAATTGTGCTTACGGTTCATCACTGTACAATCGAATATCCGGCCAGGTCGAGCGGCCCTTACTTTATCTCTCAGATTACACATTCCCGCACTCTTACCGAATATCTCCGCTCTTCAAGGCCACTTCCGCAATGGAAGTTCGGCGCGGGGATCGCTTAGCCTTTCCGCAAAGGGCAAAAGCGCAACCGGCAACTCAAGTTTGACGAATTTAATAATTGTCCGCGCTAGTTAGCGTGTCGGGCCAATTTAGTGGCTTGTACGCTCAGGTGTCTATGCGCGTGCCACCGCGCATGCCGATACTAATAGATTTAGGAGCACGAGATCATGAAGCACGACGTCAAAACCATTCTAATAAAGGCATTCACGGGTAAGCACCGTAATTGGGCAATTGTCCTAACCACTCTACTGGCCCTTCTGATAACCACCGGGATTGTCAGCAGCGTGCAGGTGCGCATTACAGCCGAGCAGCCCTCAACCTACGCCCAGTCGCCGAGCGGCGATAAGAGCGCAGGCGTGCCCAACGTCGGCTCACAGTCCGGCACCAACCAGGGTGCAGGCAAAAGCGTGGCAGGCACCGTAGATCAGGCACCAGGTGCGGGCACGAGTCAACCTCCTTCAGCGGGCACAGGCCGGGGCGATACCACAGGCAACAAAGGCGCCCCTGAGCACCACGCAACCAATACCCCTGAGCCCACGCCTACACCCTCAGTTAAGATTGAGGCCGAAATAGGCGCCTACGGCTGCAATTCTAACTTCTGGGAGTTCACCATAACCGGTATACGTGACCGGACAAGTGCCCCATCATTTGTGTGGGTGCGCTGGGCAGATGGCTCCGAACACAGCGCCCAACTCGCTTCCTTTGCAGGGCACACAGCAACTTACACTACTGATGTTCACCTTGACGGAACCGTAGTCCACGCCTACGCGGATATTTACCAGGGGTGGGCCGGTAGATTTTACTTGAGCGAGGGGCCGTGCGATGGCACACCCACGAGCACTTCCGTGCCTGCCACAGACACCCCTGTGCCGTGTAACTGCAACGATGACGTAGTCGTTACCCAGGGCTTGCACATAGTCGGCAATTCCATCAAGGCCACCTTCCACAACAACTCAACTGAATGCTCCTATTTGATCGGAGTCGCCAGTTACGATGATGTGGACGGAAATATCGAAGACCAGGTGCTGTTCGACTATCAACAGTACACTATCGCCCCAGGTGAAACAGTAGAGCTTTCAGCAGAATTACCACCCTGCAGGTGGCAAACCGATGCCTTCTGCGGTGAAGTAATCAACAGCTTCCATGGTGGCGTTCGATACGGCCCACGCCTCAAAGATGACTTATTGGGCGGCTCATACTGCGCCACATCCACCCCAACAACACAGGTGTCCAATACCCCTACTTCCACATCAACCGAGGTTGTGCTTACCCACACGCCTACTGTTACTAGTACACCCACTTCAACCGACACTGCGACCGTTTCAGAGACTCCCTACTCAACAAAGACGCCACACTCAACAAAGACCCCCTACTATACCAAAACACCAACAAGCACCCCGACAGATACCTCTACCGCTACAAGCACCCCGACAGATACCTCTACCGCTACAAGCACCCCAACAAGCACCCCGACAGATACCTCTACCGCTACAAGCACCCCAACCGACACGGTCACCAGTACCCCCACAGATACAGCTACAAGCACACCCACCGACACCGCGACTTCTACAGCTACATCAACTGTTGTAGAGTTCACTCACACTCCTACGGCTACCCTGACAAGCACTCCGACGCATACCGCGACTTCAACTAACACCCCAACCAGCACGGAGACCCCAACAAATACCCCGACTAACACCGAAACGTCTACCAGTACCCCGACCGATACGGAGACGCCGACAAGTACGCCAACTAACACCGAAACTTCGACCGGCACCGCCACTAACACGCCGACCAACACGCCGACCAACACGCCCGTCACTAATACGCCAACTAACACAGAGACGCCAACTAACACAGAGACGCCAACTAACACAGAGACGCCAACCAACACTCCAACCAACACTCCAACCAACACTCCAACCAATACACCTACCAATACACCAACAGGCACACGCATTGCTACTGATACACCGACCAACACTCCTACCGAAACACCGACCGTACCTGTTACTGCCACGAACACTTCTACGGTAGTAGTGGAAACCAGCACGCCGTCACCGACATCTACTCTTGTGCCTGCAACCAATACGCCGACGCCCCTGGTTCCGACAACTACGCCACCCGCGACTTCCACGGTTGGAGCCACAGCTACACCCACCCACGTAGTAGGTGTACTGCCTGAGGTTAGCATGCCCACCACGGGGAATACCGATGAGACCAAAGCCCTCGCCCAGCTCTTGTTCGCGCTTGCCACACTGGGCCTCGCAACCGTGCTGTTTGGTCTGGGAGTAGCCGCCATGAGGCGCAGGACATTGCCTACTGACGACCCAGATCTGTAACTCGTGCGCAGGTTTGGGAGGGAAAGGGGGCTTGCTATGCAGGTCCCCTTTCCCTTATTCTGAAGCAGCGTTTGGTATAATGATCCTATGGCGAACGTGGATCTCGACGTAGAAGATGTAGAAGATAAACTGCTGGAGCTTACAGGCGCTCTGGCGCGTGCCACGCGGCTGGTGGTGCTTACGGGGGCCGGCATTAGCACCGAATCGGGCATCCCTGACTATCGTAGCGAAAACGGTCTCTGGGCAAAGCACACTCCCATCTACTACGCCGACTTCGTCCGTAACCCCGCCGTTCGCAGGCGCTATTGGGCGCGCAGCCTCAACGGCTATTCGCGCTTCCGCGATGCCTCCCCCAACGATGGACATATTGCCCTCGCGGACATGGAACAAGCGGGCCGTGTTCACTTCCTTGTCACCCAGAACGTAGACAGGCTGCATACGAAGGCGGGCAGCAAGCGCCTTGTAGAACTGCACGGAGAAAACAGCACCGTGCAATGTATATCGTGCGACTTCCGCGAGCCGCGTGCCCAGACCCAGAAACGCCTCGAATGGGACAACCGCCACCTGCCTCTGCCCGCCGATGAAGTCGGCGACGCTGAAGGCGTTATTCCTCCCACTTGCCCCTTCTGTGGAGGCTGGCTCAAGCCCGCTGTAGTCTTCTTTGGTGAGCCTGTCCCTGCAGACAAAACTGAGCAGGCCAAACAGGCCGTAGCCGAATGTGATGCCTTGCTGGTGGTGGGCTCGTCGCTAACCGTGTGGTCGGGCTACAGGCTGGCAAAGGCCGCTCACGACAGCGGCAAACCCTTATATATCCTCAACATTGGCCCTACGCGCGCCGACAACGAAGCCACTCTCAAGGTAGAAGCCCCTGCAGGCGCGACCTTGAGCAGGATAGCCCGAGATATAGACTCCTAGTGGGGAATTGAGGCCGAGGGACAAGCATATGATGGAAGCTAACTTTGACCGGGAGACCTGGCGCCGAGAAATAGAGGAGTTACGCGAGGAAGCCACTGAGTACTTCATGCATCACTTCAACTGGCGCGGAGCCCATCGTCCTCACGACTTCACAGGCCCGAAATGGTACGCGATTAGCGAGGAATGGCGTGTGCCGGCAAAGCTGGACAGAGACGCCCCTTCTGCCGGCACTCATGTGCAAATGCAAACATCCATCGGCGACCTGCGCGACTTCGATGTCTACGGTGTGTTCACTTTGAGCGTTAAGGGCCTCACCCATGAACTGACAGCGTACCGCATGGTGCCCGAAAACCCCGAGTACGACGAGCTATTCGTGCCCTTCAAGGACTCTACCACAGGCAAGGAGACCTACGGAGCAGGCCGCTACCTGGACCTCCCCCGCCAGGACGATGACAACTACATACTCGACTTCAACCTCGCCTACAACCCCACCTGCGCCTTCAGCCCGCGCTACAACTGCCCTTATCCACCACCGCAAAACACCCTGAAGATACCCATAGAAGCAGGCGAGAAAATCCCCTTCGAGCACAACTAAGGAGTGGATTGACGGGAGTTCTCCCTGTTCGGGGGTTCTCAGGGTACCACCAAAAGCGCCCATAAGAAAACCTCTCTCCCCACGCGTGGGGAGAGAGGTTGGGGTGAAGGGTTATCCCAACTAATCCATATAATCTCTTAGCTTCTTGGCGCGTGACGGGTGGCGCAGCTTGCGCAGAGCCTTCGTCTCTATCTGCCGTATGCGCTCACGAGTCACATTAAACTCGCGCCCTACCTCTTCCAGGGTGCGTGCTCTGCCGTCTTCCAATCCATAGCGCAACTGCAAAACCCTGCGTTCGCGCTTGGTCAATGTGTCGAGCACCTTGGTGAGCTGTTCGCGTAACAACCTTTGCGATGCCGCATCCGCCGGAGCGATCGCCTTCACATCCTCTATGAAATCCCCTAGGTGGCTGTCTTCTTCCTCGCCAATAGGGGTCTCAAGAGAAATCGGATCCTGGTGTATCTTCAAAATCTCGCGAATCTTATCAGCGGGCATCCCCACTTCCAGCCCCAGTTCCTCGGGCGTTGGGTCCCGGCTTATCTCCTGCATCAATCGGCGTGAGGTCTTAAGCACGCGATTGATCGTCTCGTGCATATGGACAGGAATACGGATCGTCCTGCCCTGGTCTGCGATTGCGCGAGTGATCGCCTGCCGTATCCACCACGTAGCATATGTGGAGAACTTGTAGCCTTTGCTATAGCGGAACTTCTCCACTGCCTTCATCAGACCCAGGTTACCTTCCTGTATCAGGTCCAATAGTCCCATACCTCGCCCCGCATACTTCTTGGCGACCGACACCACCAGGCGCAGATTAGCCTCGACAAGGTGCTTACGTGCAACATCGCTGTCGCTCACGATCACTTGCCAGTAGTTTTGCAGCCGGTCTTCCATGCCCAGAAGTATGCCCGCCAGTTCCTCGTTGTCAGGCCACTCGCCCTCGTCGAAGGCTTCCTGCAAATGCTCCGGTAGCATAGCCGCCGTTAGCAGCGTATAGCGGAGCACATCGGATAGCCGCTCAGGACTACACCCCGCCATCACAGCCAGCTTACGTGCAAGGTTGGGGTCAACCTCCGTTGTAGGCCACAGCGACGTCAGGAGGGCGCGCCGCGACTTTGGAGGGCTCTGCATGTGCCTGCTGGTATACAGTTCCTCCAGCATACGCCAGCGGTTATATAGCGAATCGTACACTTCGAGGCAGATAATCTCAGGCGGAGGCATGAACCCGTAATGCTCGGTCAACTCTTTCAGGAAGCTGCCCAGGGCCTCGCCACGCTCGATGCGCTTGGCAAGCGACACTTCATGATCTGCTGTAAGGAGGGACACCCGTCCGATCTCCCGCAGATACATTCGCACCGGATCGTCAACGCTGACTCCGTCCATATCGAGCACCGCGTCAATAGGTGTGTCATCGTCATCGTCGTTCTCTTCTTCGGCGATGTCCGGAATGCCCATGCCCAGCGGGTCGTCTAGCAACGCGGCGCCTATGAAGGGATTTATAGAGCCGGACTCATGTTCCTGGCCGGAAATCTCCTCCTCCTCCGTGTCCTCCCCGAACTCATCTTGCACGTCCCCTGCACGCAAGACCTGGTCTTCGACCGGGAACATGGTGATATTGTCACGTCTCGTGGGTCTTGTCCTGCCTGCCGGTTCCGGTATGTCCATGCTGTAGATCGATTCCGCTGTTGCCATGTCTCACTCCTTCTCTGAGTCCGGGCCCACAGGCCGGGCCATAACCGTCGCCTATCCAACCCTCCGAATCTAATCTCTGCTATCTCGATACACTGTACTTTGCTTTGGATTGTAGTGCTTGTAGCGGGCAAGAGAGCGTGTCCAAAGTGGTAAAAGCTTGGCCAGCGTCTCTGTATCGCCCGATTGTTCGGCTTCTCGGATCATCAGGCTGCACTGCTGGTTCCACATCAGGTCGTTGTAGTGTCGCAATCTTTTCAGCCGTGCTTCCAGTTCATAAGGGAGCGCGAAACGATATAGTTCCGGCTCACTGCGCGACATGATGCGCTCGAAATTGGGAAGAAGCACCGGATCGAGATCCCCTCGTGCTTCTTCCCGTATGGCTTCCGCGTTAGGCGAAGCTTTGTCGGCAACCGAGGCGGCGCGCACTATCGCCTCGAATGTGAGCCTGTTCTCCAGGTGCGTGAAATCTTCAGCCAACGGTGCACCCGCCATCCATGTAGTCTGCGGGTAGCGCAAAATCAGGCTGAGGAGATGCTCCTCAGGCGTATTATCTGGGTGTCGGGCCGGGCTTGGTGCTTGGTCGGGCTCGCCTGCGGGTCTCCTAATATCGGGCCGTCGCTGGTTCCGCCCTCCCTGCCCCCTGTACCGCCCCACGGCTTCCTGCACAGCATCTTCCGGTACCCGCAAAGTTGATGCTATACGCTGGATGTAGTGGGCGCGCTGCACGGGGTCGCCCACCTCGCGTATGAACAGCGCAAGCTCTCCCACCGCGTCTGATTTGCCCCGCGCAGTGCTGGTATCATATCGCGCCGACACCACGCCCGTCACATGGTCTACCAGGGTCAGGGCCGATTCACGTAACTCTTCCCACTGCTTGGCTCCGCCCTCTGACAAAAGTAGCTCGTCGGGGTCCTTGCCACGCGGCAACTGCATGATGCGGATTTCCAGGTCAGACCTGTGCTCGACGCCCAGCATGCCGTGCTCGCCACGGATAGGAATCGCTATCTTCTCAGCGTGCTCCTGCAAGACTTCCGAGCCTTTGAGTGCTGCAAGGTCGCCCGCAGTATCGGGGTCAAGGCACAGTATCACTCGCTTGGCGATCTTCTTGAGCAGTTCGGCGTGACCATCAGTCAGTGCGGTGCCGTTCGTGCCCACCACGTTGTGCTGCCCTGCCTGATGCGCGATTACCACGTCCATATACCCTTCGACTATGACCACCTGCCCCGAGCGCTGAATGTGGGGCCGGGCCAGGTCGAAGCCGTAGAGTATGTTGCTTTTATCGAAGATGACCGACTGTGGAGAGTTGAGATACTTGGGCGTACCGTTGCCCAGTGCACGCCCACCGAAGCCGACCGGCATGCCTTTCGCGTCGCGTATCGTGAACACAAGGCGATTGCGGAAGCGGTCGTAGTGCCCGCCCGACTCGCGCTCGGCCACCAGCCCCGCATCCAGCAGTTCCTGCGAGCTATATCCGCGCTCCAGCAGGAAGTTGCCCAGCATATCGAACGAGTCGGGCGCATACCCTATCCCGAATGTTTCGATCGTTGCCGGCAATAGACCCCGCTCGCTGGCGTATGCTCGTGCAGCAGCCGCTCCCGGGTGGTTGCGAAGGATATTGGCATAGAATGATGAGGCCGCCGCGCAAGCTTCCCTCAGGCGCTCTCGTGCCCGGTCCTCGGCGACCGCGTGGTCGTTGCGCGGCTTTAGCTCGACCCCTGCGCGACCGGCCAGCTTTTCAAGCGCGCCCCGGAAGTCCAGCCCATCAGTCTTCATTACGAAGGTCAGGATATCGCCGCCCTCGCCGCAGCCAAAGCAATGGTACGAGCCATCCTTCGGGTACACCACGAACGAAGGCGTCTTCTCTCCGTGGAATGGACAAAGGCCCTTGAGGTTGCGCCCTGCCCGAGACAGGCGGACCGTTTCGCCCACGATGGTCTCGATGTCCAAGCGCTCTTTAATTTCGGCTATGACGTCGTCTTGCATCACTGATTTCGAAGGTTTGCATCACCACATAAGAGCGGTGAACACAAAGTTACTGGAACGCTAGTAAGAGACTATAGGTTGTGTTTTGCGTACTGCGGAAAAGGCCAGAGGTCCGGTGATTGTAATCCGGGAAACGCGTTGGGAAGCGTTCAACTGTGGAAAAGTATTCGGCCTGATAATCACCTAATATAACCCACTTGCAACTCATTTATCCGCATAGATTGCCCGGTTTATCCACCATAACACTATGCTGGTAAGGGGGAGCCAGGCTTATTGTGGTGAGCTAGCGCTCGATATGCAACGACTCAGCAAGATATGCCGGTGCAGGTCGAGCCTGTGGGGGCAAAGCACGATGGGCATGGGCAAAGCAGGGCATGCTATCCCCTGACTTACAAGTGTCGTCTGCGGTCGGTTGTCCATCGTCCGCGATCTAGCTGTCCCATGAGCGCGGCACGAACAATCTTTCGAACGTGGCGATAGCGAAGCGGTCGGTCATTCCCGCAATGTAGTCCGCTACCAGGCGCTCGTTCGGTTCGTGACGCGGATTGGCTTTCATTTCGGGAGGCAGTTCGTCAATATGAGTACAGAAGTAGTCGAACAGTGTCTGTATCAGGTGCTCGATCTTGTGTACCTCGGCCTTCGCTTCCGAGCCTGTATAAACACGCTGGTAGAGAAACTGCTTTAGAATATCTGCGGCCTCTTGTATATGAGGGCTAATAGCCAGCTCCACACTACAACGATCCCGCGCGGCGAGATCCGGGCCCGGATAAGCAATGTGCCAGTTCTGCTCTATTATGTCCGTGACCAGAGTGTTGATACGCTGAGAGTTACTTACGCCCAGCACATCGCTTACGATGGAGGGTATATCTGATTGCTTGATGATCTTGGCGCGAAGCGCATCGTCAGTATCGTGGTTGATGTAGGCAATCGTGTCGGCCAGCTTGACGATCTTCGACTCGAGGGAATCGTACCCCTTGCCTTCGGCGTCCAGTCCCTCCTCGACGGGTGTTGAGGCGACCAGGGCGCGGCGCACATCGTTGGTAAGGTTAAGCCCCTTTCCCTCGTTCGCCAGGTAGTCCACGATCCGCAGAGACTGGCGGTTGTGCTTGAAGGACGGATCATAGATCTTGCGCAGCACATCCTCGCCTGCGTGGCCAAATGGAGTGTGCCCGAGGTCATGAGCGAGCGCGACGACCTCAGTGAGGTCTTCGTTCATTCGTAAGGCACGAGCCACCGTGCGTGCTATCTGCGACATTTCAAGCGTGTGGGTAAGGCGTGTGCGGTAGTGATCGTTGATAGGACCGATGAACACCTGCGTTTTGTGCTTCAGTCGGCGGAAGGCCTTGGAGTGAATTATGCGGTCGCGGTCACGCTGGAACGCTGTCCGCACAGGCGATTCTTCGTCGGGCACAGGCCGTACAGCCTCTGCGGCCTTAGCCGACAACGGCGACAGCCGCTCATACTCCTCCCCCTCCAGCCTGTCGCGCACGGTGTATTCGTCATGGATCATTGATTAGTCTCACTTCGAGTTAGTTATTGATCACGAAGCACACGAAGGTTAAGAGATCACGAAGATTTAAGGGGGGTTGGATCGCTTGCGGGCCTGGGCCCGTATAGCAGCCGTTTGATCACACCCTCCTTAAGAAGCTTCACGTTGAAGTTGAACAACAAACCGGCCCGGTAGTTGCCCGCTCTCAGGTAAGAAAGAAGTTGGGCAGTATGGAGTTGAGCTAAGGCATCGACCGCTTTCAATTCTACTACCAGCTTCTTGTCCACGAGTAGATCCATCCGACCTTCGCCTACACTACGGCCCTTATAGGTGACGCTGATAGGCGGTTGGCGTTGAAATGGTATCTCACGCAGTTCCAACTCATAGCAGAGTGCTTCCTCATAGACCGATTCCAGGAAACCAGGGCCAAGCATGCGATGAACTTCTATTGCTGCTCCAATTACAGCGCCAGCCAAATCATCACTGTCAACACTTGCTTCAGTATTGTGCATCTTGCTATGCTCTGGCTCTCGGAGTCCTCGTCCTCAAACCCTTTCCTTTCTTACCTTCGTGATCTCTTAACCTTCGTGTGCTTCGTGATCAAAAGCCACAGCGGGGTCAACCTATCCTACTTGTCTTTCTCGACGCTGTCGAGGGCGGCCTGCGCTGCTGCCAGGCGCGCTACCGGCACTCGGTAAGGGGAGCACGATACGTAGTTCAGGCCTACCTCGTGGCAGAAGTGGATCGACGCAGGGTCGCCGCCGTGCTCTCCGCAGATGCCCACCTTAAGCTCAGGGCGGGTCTTTCTGCCAAGTTCGGTCCCCATCTTCACCAGCGCCCCTACGCCATCCCTATCAAGGGTCTGGAACGGATTTTCGGGCAGGATCCCCATCTCCACGTATTGCAGCAAGAACTTACCTTCTGCATCGTCACGCGAGTAACCAAACGTGGTCTGCGTCAGGTCGTTCGTGCCGAAGGAGAAGAACTCCGCATACTCTGCTATCTCGTCTGCTGTGATCGCGGCCCTCGGTATCTCGATCATCGTGCCGAACTTGTACGGTATTTGCCGGCCCGAATCTGCTTCCACCTCGTGCGCGATTCCTTCCAGTTGTGTGCGAACCTGCTTTAGCTCGTTCACGTGGCTCACAAGCGGGATCATAATCTCCGGGTGCGACTCCAGTCCCTCATCCAGAAGCTGGTTCGACGCCTTCAAGATAGCGCGTACCTGCATATCATTGATGCCCGGGTACATAATGCCCAGCCTGCAGCCTCTTAGTCCCAACATCGGGTTCTGCTCGCGCATCTGGCCCACGATGCCCAACAGGTGCATCTTCTGTTTGTATTCGTCGCTGTTCTCTTTACCCTTCAGCCTTAGTTCTGTCGTCTCCACAAGCAGGTCGTCATATTTGGGCAAGAACTCGTGCAGGGGCGGGTCGAGCAAGCGGATAACAGTCGGCTTGCCCGCCATCGCTTTCAGGATGCCGTAGAAATCACCCTTCTGGATCTCTTCCAACTGAGCGAGCGCGCTGTGATAGTCTTTGTCAGTCTGTGAGGCTGCTGCTGCTGCCTCGGCCTTAGATAGCGCATCTTGCGCCTCAGCCTTCTTCGCCTCGTCATTCCCGGCCTTGGCCAGTGCTGCTTTCGCATCGCTAAGCGCCCCGTCCAGGCGGGTAGCCTCAGATGCCGACAGGATCATCTGCTGTACCAGCGGCAAGCGCTCCTCCTGGAAGAACATATGCTCGGTGCGGCACAACCCGATCCCTTCGGCCCCAAATGCAACAGACTTGGCCGCGTCGTTCGGGTAGTCAGCATTGGCCCACACCCCGAGAGTACGAATATCGTCGGCCCAGCTCAGAAGAGTGATCAGGTCGTGTTCTTCCTCATAGTTCGGCTCGATAAGCGCGATTGCACCCAGGAACACCTCGCCTGTTGTGCCGTCAATGGATATGATGTCGCCTTCCGACACCTTCTTGTCTCCGGCGGTCATGTAGCCTGCTTCATCATTGACATGCAGGCCGCCATTCTCGGCTCCGGCTACACATACCTTGCCGAACTGGCGAGCCACTACGGCGGCGTGTGAAGTAGCCCCACCTCTTGCGGTCAGCACGCCCTTGGCCGCGATCATGCCGTGTACATCCTCGGGGTTGGTCTCCTCGCGTACCAGGATCACCGACTCGCCTGCCTTGCCTTGTTCGGCTGCGCGGTCTGCATCGAAAATCGCCTTGCCGACCGCTGCGCCCGGCGCGGCGTTCAAGCCCACTGCCAGCAAACCACCCCCTGCGCGCGCCTTCGCCTTGGCGGCATCATCAAACCTCGGCAGAAGTAGCTGTACGACGTGCTCAGGCTCCACGCGGTGCATAGCCTCTTTCTTGGTGATTAGTCCCTCGCCCACCATGTCCACCGCGATCTTGACCGCAGCCGCCGCTGTGCGCTTGCCCGAACGCGTCTGCAGCATATAGAGCTTGCCACGCTCAACCGTGAACTCCAGGTCTTGCATATCGCGATAGTGCTTTTCGAGCCGCTTACCTATCTCATCGAACTGGCGATAGACCTCGGGCATTTCCTGCTCCAACTGGGCGATCTTCTGCGGAGTGCGGATGCCTGCTACCACGTCTTCGCCCTGTGCGTTCACCAGGAACTCGCCATATAGCTTCTCTTCTCCTGTCGCCGGGTTGCGCGTGAACGCCACCCCCGTGCCCGAGTCGTCGCCCATGTTGCCGAACACCATCATCACGACGTTCACTGCTGTGCCGAGGTCGTGCGGGATGTTCTGCGCGTTCCTGTAGGAGAATGCACGCGGCGAGTTCCACGATCCAAACACCGCCTCGATTGCCATCCTCAGCTGATCCAGGGGGGCGTCAGGGAAATCTTTACCTGTGTCCTTCTTGACCTGGGCTTTGAATTGCTCGACCAAGGTCTTCATATCGCTCGCTGTCAGGTCGGTGTCGAGCTTGACACCACGTTCGGCCTTCATGCCGTCGAGCAGGTTGTCGAATGCATCGGCCTCCATGCCCATCACGATACGGCCAAATAGCTGGATAAAACGCCGGTAGGCGTCATAGGCGAATCGCTCATTGCCTGTCAGCTTGATCAGCCCTTGCAGTGTGTCAGGGTTGAGGCCCAGGTTGAGCACCGTATCCATCATGCCCGGCATGGAGAACTTGGCCCCCGAGCGCACCGACACCAGCAAAGGATTGGCAGGGTCGCCCAGCTTCTTGCCCGTTTCTTCTTCCACGGCATGCAGAGCCGCCAGCGACTGCTCCCACATACCATCAGGGAACTTCGAGCCGTTGGCGTAGAACGCCCGGCACGCCTCTGTCGTAATGGTAAATCCTGGAGGTACAGGCAAGCCTGCGTTGGTCATCTCGGCCAGCCCTGCGCCCTTGCCGCCAAGCAGGTCACGCTGAGTGGCGCTGCCATCATGGAATAGATAAACCCATTTGTGTGTCGCGGTTGTCATAGCCGTTTATTCTCCTCTATTGAATTAGTCTACTAGCGTAAAGAACCCACCACAGAGGCACGCAATTGTGGCAAGTGGAGAGCTTTGCAAGATAGTCCCCCTGATTATGTACTACTTGCTCTGACTTTTCAAAGCGAGAAATCATAATTCTTGTTTCAGGCGTTCCTTAGCCAACCGCAGTAAGCTGCCCTCACCCCGAGATTCCTTCTGAACCCCATTCACGTCGTTCAAACCCAGTGCTGCCACAAGAGCCGACTGTGCATTCGTGCGCGGCTCTTCTGGAATAGTTCGGTCCTCGACTATGTCTATCAATGTGCGAAGCAATATTGGATCAGATTCCTTACGAAGAAAAGTAGCTGCAACACCGGTCGCGAACTCCTGTGCGTTGTATTCAGGATCCCATCGAACACCACGCATTAACTGCGATATCTCCTGAGCGTAGTTTGTGGTCAACTTGTAGAAGTAACAAAGAACCGAGAGTGCCATGATTGCCGACCAAACTCCAGGCCCATAGAGATAACGAGCAATGAGATCCTTGTATGAAGGCGATGCGTCTCCGGCATAGCTTAAGATATTCAGTAAATCGGCAATGACCATATCGCCATACTGATCCCCAGAATTCAACTCTGGTAGTACAGAGGCGACATTAGACATCATCAAGCTTCTTTCCTCATCAGAAGCCAACCCTTTGATAACACGATACTCAAACGCAGGCTTCTGCTTCAAGAGTCTGTTTACCAATTCATTCATTATTGCACTTCACACCTGTCACTGGTCACTGGTCACTGGTCACTGGTCACTGGTCACTGGTCACTGGTCACTGGTCACTGGTCACTGGTCACTGGTCACTGGTCACTGGTCACTGGTCACTGGTCACTGGTCACTGGTCACTGGTCACTGG
>JBBRDO010000056.1:0-29753 GCA_038203825.1 Chloroflexia bacterium
CCTGCATCCTGAAGGTTCTGCGCCAGCGTGCGAGTAGCGGGTTCAAACTTCAAGTAGGTAGTTGAGAAGGGCAGGGTGAAGGCGTTGCTGATCAGGATCATAGCTATGCCCTGCATCAGGTGAAGGATGCCCATTATTCCGTTGAACGTCCGAAGCCCCGAGTATGTCTTCTCAGAAGCCAGGGGCTGATTTGCCATAGTCCTTAGTGGGGAATTGAGTGTTGCCATCTATTTTGCTGTTCCTCCGTTTAGTGTGACTTGTTGTGTTGCCTGTAGGTGGGGAGAACGAAGGGCTGCAGGCCGCAGGCTGCTCAGGGCTATTTATCTGCCTTCCATTATTACGTCCAGGATGGGCAGTCGGATTAAGTCTTCCGGCGCAAGCGGAGATCATGGGGTCCCGGCCGCTGTGGACATTTGGCCATCCCGTTTCGCCTTTAGCGACTCAGCGCGGCGCACAAGGGCTGCCAGCATACCCCGGAAGATTAGCCTGTGGATTGGGTACAGCCCATACCAGTAGAGCACCCCGGTGAGACCGGTGGGCTGAAAGTAAGCCGTCTGGCTCAGTCGCGCTGTGCCATCACCCTGCGGCTCAACGCAGAACTCAAGCCAACCGCGGCCCGGCAACTTCATCTCCGCACGCAATCTCAGTAGCGAATTGGGCTGCACGGCCTCCACTCGCCACCAGTCGAGTGCGTCGCCAGGCACAACAGTGTTGGGGTCGCGCCGTCCGCGGCGCATGCCCACGCCCCCGATCAACCGGTCAGCAATGCCTCGCAACCGCCAGGTCCAATTGGCGTACAGCCAGCCTCGACGTCCGCCGATACCACTGAACACGCGATACACAGTTGGCGCATCAGCTTTGACCTCCGCCACACGCCGCTCCACCAGCATGCCCTCCACCGATTCGAGAGTGGTTCCCACCGGGTTGACATAGGGACTAGCACTCAGCGACGAAGTCCAACTTGTCTCTACCTGGTGCAGAGTGATCCTTTGCACTGCCAATTGCACTGCCGCCTCATAACTCATCGGCTTGATGGCGGGAAACAACTGCTCGGCGCTCCGGTCGTGCACCACTACCGGATTGCGCAAGCCTTCGATCAAGGGGCGAGCATAGGCAGCGGGGATCGGTGTAACCAGGCCAACCCAGTGTGAGGACAGGCGGGGAGTAAGCACAGGCACTGAGAGCAACACCCGACGCAAACCTCGCACCCGGGCATAGATCAGCATCATCTCTCCATAGGTGATCACATCTGCCCCACCGATCTCGATCACCTTGCCGACTGAGCGCGGCTCCTGAAGGCAAGCCAGCAGGTAGCTAAGGAGATCGCGGATAGCAATAGGCTGGCAGGGCGTCTTCACCCAGCTGGGCGTGATCATTACCGGGACACGCTCGGTCAGATAGCGGATCATTTCGAAGCTCATGCTGCCGGCGCCGACAACGACCGCAGCGCGGAACTCGGTCACGGGCACTTGACCCTGGCGCAATACATCGCCTACTTCCTGACGGCTCCTCAGATGGCGAGATAGGCTGCCCTGGCCCCCCTGGCCCAGGCCTCCCAGGTAGATGATGCGCTGCACCCCTGCCACGGCGGCTGCCTGTGCGAAGTTCGCGGCGGCATCGCGGTCCCGAGCAGCGAAGCCTTCCTCGCCCTCGGCCATAGAATGCACCAAATAATAGGCCGTGTGCACGCCGGCCAGAGCGGGAGGCAGCGTCGCGGGCGTAAGTACATCGCCCGCCACTATCTCGGCATCACTCCATGCGCGGCCCGCCAGCCGGGCCGGATCGCGCGCAAGGCAGCGAACGCGGTAGCCTGCGGCGAGGAGACGAGGCACCAGCCGGCCACCCACATAACCCGTCGCGCCGGTGACCAAGATCAGTTGTGAATCCGCCATGTTATTTCTCCTTGCGTGCTCGGATCAGGTGTACATATGGAGTTTGACGCGGACACGGTATTATCCGGCACTCCAGCCGGACCTGGTTCAACGCATGATACCATACATGGCTCCCTGAGAGAAAAGCCGGTTATCCCAACAGATCTCGAGGGACAGGGGTTATTCAGTTCGATTGGACTAGAAGGCAGGAAGATTGCCGGACGGCACGCAAACGCATAACTTCTAAAGTCACGGACGGTTAGGATCTATCTGTGCTTTGCGAGTAATATAGAGCCGTTCACCGCCGGCCAAAGCAAAGTCCAGACGGTCCGGCCTATCACAAAGTGAAGTACAGCCACCACAAGGGCTGTAGCACCAATGGCAATTACAAATCATCGCATTGCTATACCGCCTACTACGGTTTGATAACGACAGCGGTGCCGTAAGCTACTATCTTGCTCACCGTCTGCCCAATTTCGAAGGGGGCGAAGTAGATCATCAGGATGGCATTAGCTCCGCTCGACGGCAAATGGATGCTCATAGGCAGCTATGACAGATGAGACGAGGTGGGTATAGATGCCGCGCCGTCGTCGCCACGGGCGCGGGGCTGAACCGTTAACCCAAGCCTTACCGTCGCGCCGCAGTACCTTGCATGATAAGCAAAAACTGTGTTTCCGCCTCGCCCGGGTTCCGACAGCGACGAGGCGCGGTACCTTCAAACAACAGCGCCTCTCCTTGCCCCAACGTGTAGGTCTCATTGTCCAGGTCGCATTCGAGAGCACCCCGTAGGCAATAGACAAAACCGTGCCCCGCCCGCGCAGTGTAAGTGCTACCTGTGCTCGCGCAGACGTGCGGCTTGAGCGTCAGCACGAACGGCTTAATCGCCTGCTCTTCGATACTGGAGCATACCCCGTCGAGGCTCACTATTGAATCGTCTGCTGAGGAGTGAAGTGTGCCTTCCTTCACATGGATAACATCGGTTTGAGAGCTATCTTCGAAGAAATAGTTCATTCTCACCTCCAGGGCAGCCGCCAGCCGCTGCAGGGTGGCCACGTTTGGCGAGATTTCATCTCGTTCGATAAGGCTGATGCAATTCAACGAGAGACCACACTGCACAGCAAGCTCTTTCTGCGAAAGATTTCGCTCACGCCTGAAGTGGCGCAGTCTGGTTCCGATAGAGATTTCCTTGTCCATGGCTCGCTCCAGCTGGCGCCTGTTGCCAGGTGCCGGTTACGAGATGCCAACGCTCTACTGCCATGGCGATCGCCCGTAACCGGCACCTGGCGACCGGTCAGAATACGAAAGTCATCTCGGCGCCTTCAGCATTCATCAGAAACGGCGGCACCTTCTCAACGACTATGCGCTCATCGCGCAACGTTTTCGGATCTATATCTTTGGCCTCAATAGCCAGTTCGCAGAACACCACTTCGCCGCCCTGATCCAGGATGGTGTTGAACAGATCGACGGGGTTGGGCATACCCTTCGGCGTGCCCAGATTCTCCAGCTCGCCCTTGACGAGCGCCTGGGCCCCACCCGGACAGAAGAACATGTGTACGTCGTAGTCAAGAGCGATGCCCGACGAGGCGAAGATCAGCGAGGGCATAATGCCGCTCGGGTCGGCATGGTTACAAACAACAATCATTTTCTGAGACATTTCAACCTCCTAACTAACTGCTCTAGCCGGCGTTGTTTCCGGCAATTGCTTCACCGCATATATGTAGAGCGCAATAGTCCGATAGATGGCGTGTGCGAACTTGCTGAATGGCAGCATGATGAGTAGTTCGAGCACCACCACGAGGTGGACCAGCAGCATCCAGTAGCTCCAGGCGTGTGGCTGCGGCATATAGATCGCCACTTCCAGCGCGAAGCCGGTGACACCCGCCAACCAGAGCAGAATTAGCAAGACCCAATCGGAAGGCGTAGAGTGCGCGGAAGCCGTATCGACCTTGCGCACCCTCCTGACGATGGCTGTCGTGATACCGTACACCATGAGGATACCCGCCAGGGTGCCGAGCAGGCGCACCGGGTCCCAGATGGGCACAAAGGTGCCTGTGGGCTTGATGCCCGTTAGCGCGAGCAGGTAGTCCAAGATAGTAGCCAGGAAAAGACCGAGGAAACCCCAGAGTATGGCCGCGTGCACGAACCACTTGCTGACGTACCAGGCCTGCGTCTCTTCCTTCCGCTTCTCTTCCAGGCCGGTAGTGCAGCCCTGGCGGTAGCGGCGCTGGGCGAATACTTCAGCCAGCGTTTCGCGGGCTGCCGCCAGCCAATTGAGACGGGCGCCTTTTGGAAGGTGGGCCTGTCTACCTACCTGCACAGCCATATTGACCGCACCGGCTGCCATGGTCACTACTATTAGTATCCCCGCGACCACTCCTACGTTGTGTACCACTTCCTCGGGTATGAACGAGAAGAGGCGCAGGGTATCGCCCGGCATATCGCCGTGGAACGAGTAGATGAAGAGAGCAAGCGCAGTGGCTAATCCCACCAGGAAGAGCACCGTGAAAGCTACAGACGTGAAGAGGCGGCGGGCGATGCCCAGCCTGTCGTACCGCCCGATGGCATAGCGACGGGCGGCGGCCATTAGCTCGCCGGGATCTGCCTCGCGGGGGCAGGTGGCCGAGCATTCGCCGCAGTAGTAGCAGAGCCATAGCTCCTTGCTACTTAGCAGCTCCTCTTTCATCCCAAGCTGAGTGTAGCGGATCATCCGCCGCGGGAAGTTGTCTTCTTCGGTGGACAGAGGGCACACCGCGCTGCAATTGCCGCAGTTGAAACAGGCATCGATATTGGCTGCGCCATATTTCTGCAGCTCTAACAGGAAATTCGGGTCGGCTCTTCGGCTCATCACTTTGCCCCCTTTACCAGGCCGTACAGGTAGAATTCGTCGTTGTCGTCGAGGCCCGTCTCCTCGACTGTGCCATACTTCTTCATGGCCGCCATATGCCATAGCACGTCGTGTGTGCTCATGCCGGTAGCTTGTGCCAGCTGCGGCACGGCCAACGGCCCGCCTTGCAGGGCCTCATGTAGAGTCTTGCGGGCAGCCATCTGCGCCTTGAGAAGCTCCTGGGCTGCTTTCACCTGCTCTTCGTGTTGCTTGCGCATTTCGATGAGCATCTGCGTGCGCTGCCGGGCAACCTCTTTGGCTGCTTCTCGCTCCGGGTCTTTACCCGCTGTTTTGACGGGCCCCTTCCTCTGCACAAGCGTGGGATCTGCGTTGATATTGCTTGTATCGCGTAGGTTTGGCAGTGAGTTCATTTCGCAGCCTCCAGCACGGGCGTACCCGCGGGCACCGCTGACGGTATCTCGCCGGCGATCGCCTCGACCATAGCTTCAAATTCATCGAGACGCCAGCCCTGCACGTCGATGGCGCGACTGGGGCAGGCGCTCACGCAGATGCCGCAGCCGTTGCAGTTGGCTGTAGTCACTACAGCGCGGTGTATTGTCTTGCCGTTCTCGGCGAACGTCTCCATTCGGATTGCGCCTTCCTGTGGGCAGACGCGCACGCATTCGCCTGAACCCTGGCAGCGCTCAGGATCCACCATCGCCACATATGGCTCGAGTTCGGCTTTGCCTCGCCCGAGTAGAACCACAACTTTGGACGCCGCGGCCTCTGCAGCCGCACAGCTTTCCTGGATGTTCATCGGACCTTGCGCGGTGCCCGCCAGCACCACACCGGTGACGGCGGTCTCGACCGGGCGAAGCTTCGGGTGCACCTCAAGCAGGAAACCTTCGTTGCCCGGTGCCAGCTTGAGCATATCTACCAGATCCTCAACGGGGCTGGGCCTCATACCGACCGCCAGTACCACCAGGTCCACCGGTAGCTCGATCTCCTCGCCCCAGGTCAGGTGGTCTTTCACCCTGACCAGCAGCGGGTGCTCATCTCCCGGCTCGGCAGCTACCACCTGCGGACCGTCGTCTGCCAGGTACCGGAAGAAGGTCACACGGTTCTTTGAGGCTCGCGTGTAGTACTCTTCGTGCCCTCGCCCGTACGTGCGTATGTCCTGGTACACGTCGAAGATGTTTACCTGCGGGAAGCGCTCGCGGATGCGGTTGGCAGCCGCCAGGCTCGCCGTGCAGCAGACGCGAGAGCAATAATCGTTCACCCTGCCGTCAGGCCGAGGCGCGTGTATGCCGTCCACTTGCCTGCTACCCACGCAATGGATCAGCGCCATGCTGTGCACCGGGCGGTCGCCGATTTGCAGCTTGCCACCGGTTGGACCGTCGTGCGACAGAATCCTCTCCAGTTGGGGCAACGTCACTACTCCGGGGAATTCGCCGTAGCCAAGCTCGCCATGCGCAGGCTCGTAAGGCTGGAAGCCGGTTGCCACCACTACTGCGCCCGCCTTGAGGTCAAATTCGATTGGCACCGAATGGAGGCGGATGCTCCCCTTTGGAGCCACTTTCAGGCACGCTTCGCACTTGGTGCAGTGTTCCCAATCTATCGTGGGGTTGGCGGGGTAGGCGCCCGGGTAGGGCTTGTATATGGCTTTGCGCTTGCTGAGGCCGAAGTTGAAGTGGTCCACTACCTCCACCGGACAGGCGGCTATGGCCTCGTCAATTGCCCCGAAGTCCTCGGCCATGCCGCGCCTTTGCTGGCGAATATGCAGCTCGAAGTTGCCCACGTAGCCTTTCGCGCTCACAACTTCTGCACCTGTATGTAAGGTGATGTTCGGCTCGGCGAGTACTTCCTCGATCAGCCCATGCAGCAGGTCGCGTGCGGCGTCCTCGGTAGGGAAAACGTGGTCCCATCGGGCCATATTGCCGCCCAGGAACGGACTCTTCTCTATCAACGTGACCCGCAAGCCGCACCGGGCTATAGAGAGTGCGGCCCGAAGACCGGCCACTCCGCCGCCGATCACCAGCGCGTGCTTGTCGGCTGTAAGCACGATGTTGTTCATGGGCCGCATCAGGCGCGCCTTGGCGACACCCGCCGACATCATGCGGATGGCTTTATCTGTGGCCTCGGCTGGGTGGCCATGGTGCACCCAGCTATCCTGCTCGCGCAGCCCGATGTGGTAGTATAGGTAGGGGTTGATACCACCCCGCTCCACCGTCTTGCGGAAGGTCTGCTCGTGCAAGAACAATGAACAGGCGCCCACCACCACGCGGTTGACGCCCTTTTCCTTGATGTCGTCCGTGACCAGCTTCTGGCCGGGGTCGGAGCACATGAACTGGTAGTCTCGCGACACCACCACGTTGGGCAGACCGCTCAACGCGCCGGCAGCTTCCCCAACGTTCACGGTATCGCTGATGTTGCCTCCACAGTGGCAGATATATACGCCTATGCGAGGCTCCTCGGAATTCGGGGTGTCAAATTCGGAAATCGGAATAGAGTTTTCAGGTGCCTCAGGCATAAGCCAGACTCCTCTCGTTTGCTTCTTCGTTGGTGGCAGCGGTACCAGCAGCGGTACCAGCAGCGGTTGCTTCAGTTAGCCGTTGCTCAGGTGCAGGGTGTATGTTGCGCGATTGAAGGTAGGCGGCGGTTTCGGCGGCGGCAGCCCCGGAGGTGACGATGCTGTCCACGATGTCCATGGGGCCTGTGGCCGTGCCTGTGGCGAAGACACCTTCCTGGGCGGTCACCGTGGGGGCGATGTGGTACCTGGGGATGCTCACGAAGCCATCAGGGGAGATGGGCACGCCGAACGATGTTTCGGTATTTGTGCCCGGCAGCATACCGGTGGAGAGCACCACCAGGTCGTGCTTGCGCTCGACCACGCGGTTTTCCTCGATTAGCTCGACGCGCACCGTTGGATTCTGATCGCCATCTTCGGTGACGCGCGCCACTTTGCCTTTGACGAACTCGACACCCATGGCCTTAGCGTTCTGGTAGAACTGCTCGTAGCCTTTGCCGAAGGTGCGAATATCCATGTAGTAGATGGTGATATCGGCCATTGGGAGGGTGCCCGAAAGGAGCATCGCCTGCTTGATGGCGTACATGCAGCAGACACGCGAGCAATATGGCACTCCCAGCGTGAGGTCGCGCGAGCCTGCGCACTGCACGTAAGCGATAGAGGAGGGCTGCTTGCCGTCGGAGGGGCGCAATACACGCCCGTAAGGGCCTGTGGGGGCCAAAAGGCGCTCCATCATGCGCCCGTCGATCACGTTGCGCAGCTTGCCCGAGCCGTATTCCTTTTTGGCATCGCGTGGGGTGGTCTCGTAGCCCGTAGCCAGGATGACCGACGCGGCGCGTATCTCGATTTGCTGCGGCTGCTGGCTGAAGTCGATGCAATTAGCGGGGCAGGCCTGGATGCACTTGCCGCAGAAGACGCATTGGTCGATATCGATTAGCGCTTTCTGGGGCACTGCCGTGGGGAAGGGGATGTAGGCCACCCGGTGAGCGGTGCGCCCGAATTCGTTCTCCATGTCCGGCAGATCGATAGGGCAGGCAAGCTCGCACGAGCGGCAGCCTGTGCAGTCGTCTTCGTTGATGTAGCGGGGTTTCTTGAGCACCTGGGCGACGAAGCCCTCGCCTTCGCGAGTCATCGATTGCACCTCGGTGTAGGTAAGGAGGTGGATGTTTTCGTGGTGGGCCACGGAGGACATCTTGGGGGTGGTGATACAGCTTGCGCAGTCCAGGGTGGGGAAGACCTTGCTGAGGCCGATCATCTTACCGCCCACGCTGGGGTTCTTCTCCACGAGGGCCACCCGGTAGCCCTGGTCGGCCAGGTCCAGCGCGGACTGCATCCCGGCGATCCCGCCCCCTACGACCAGAACATCAACCTGGAGGTTATTTGATACCATAGAATAGTCCTTCTTTAGCTACCAGTTGTCAGTTGTCCATAGTCCGTCGTCCAGTGTTTAGCTGACAGGTGACAGCTGATGGCTGACTGCTGTCGGACCGACCTCGCCGAGCAGCGCGTTCATCTCGCGAACCTCGTTCAGGAAGGGGCGCACACACACCGTGCAGATAGCCGTCAATCGCAGTCGCCGGGTGTCGATGCCCTCCGTTTTCATCAGCCTGTAGGTTTCGTTGATGATCTGGGAGGTGCGGTCGGCCTCGCCTTTGTAGGAGCTGTCGGTGCCGCTATACATGACGATGATGGCGCCGATGCCCTTCCGGAAAGCGTTCAGGTAGAACTGGGGTGGGAAGATGGAGGCAGTTCTGATCGGCAGGATATATGTGTTAGCCGGGTACTCTTGATGCGACTGCCCGGCGGCATCCGCGCCCCGGTAACCGCCCGACAAGCTGGCCAGGATCAGGATCCTTGGTTCCGAAACCGGTACATGCTCATTCATATTCAATCGACCTTCCGTGCATTTCGCGCATATCGAGGTGAAACTCTGCCGAGCAAATCAAGCAACAGATCAGCCGGAGCCAGGTGCTATTTCCTTCGCAGGATGAAGAGGCGGTCGTAGCCGTCAGCAGGCACTGCGCCGAGGAAGTCGTGCCCCATCTTGGCGCACCAAACAGCGAGGTCTTTCTTGGTTGCGGCTTCGCCGGACCAGATTTCGAGCACTTCGCCCACTCGGACGGCGCCCATGCCCTTCTTAGCTTCCAGCAGTGGGCCGGGGCAGGCCATTGCACGAGCGTCGATTGTCTTTGCCGCCTGCATTGAGGTCGGGTCAATAATAGTTGCGTTCATTAGATATCTCCTTTTCTCTTCTTAGTCTAGACATTCATGTAGGGACGGGCTTTAGTGAGTCTTGCGCACAATGAAACGGGTAACGTTGCCGATTTCTTCGGTGGCCACCAGTTCCTCCCCTGCTTTAGAGACCCAGAGGGGGATTGCTTCTTTGCTATCGGCATCGTCCGCCGTCACCGCTATCACATCGCCCAGGTTTGCGGTCATGATGCCGTTAATCAGTTCCATGAGAGGAGGGCAGCAAATGCTATGCTCATTCTCGATCTCCCTGGTAACAGTGATTGCTTCCATCGTCTTGCCTCCAGTTTGCGGGCGTTTCCTTATTTGCCCCAATGTGACCCGATAGCCGCACTATTCGCCGCACTTCGTGCTCTTCACCATGCCCTCACGGGCGCAACCGATTTCGACACTGCACAGTATCGCAGTCGCCTGGAAGAACTGGTATAATAGTAGGTAAGGGGCGTATTACAAACCTTTTGGTTGTAGTTCCCAGTTCCCTAGTTATTTGTACCCTCTTTCGGATACAATATACCACTAGATTAGTAATTTGTCAAGAGGTCCACCACATGAATAATGAGTTTTCTGTTGGGTCCAGGCTGCGTAGCTTGCGACAGGCCCAAAACCTCTCCCAAAAAGAGCTTGCCAAGCAGTGCGGGCTTGCGCTTAATTCCATCAGTCTCATCGAACGCGACGAAATCTCGCCCAACGTCACCACCCTGCAACGGCTAGCAACCGCGCTCAACGTCAAGATGAGCTACTTCTTCGAGACTGACCAGCAGGCGAGCGTAATCCACGTGAAAGCTGGCCAGCGCCCCGCGATCAGCAGTAAAGGTGTGACGATAGAAGGGGTTGGGATGCAGCTGGAGAGGCAGCAGGTGCAGCCTTTCATGCTCACCCTTGCCCCGCACTCGAACATAGGCGGTGGACGGGTCATACACAGCGGGCATGAATTAGTCTGCTGCGTCAAAGGCACTCTCAGATACGAAGTGGACGAGAATACCTACCTGCTCCATCCAGGCGACATGCTTCTGTTCGAAGCTTCTCTGCCACACTTCTGTCAGAACCCGGGCGATGAAGAAGCTCAATTCATACTGGTGCTGCATACGCCCGACCGCCCACAGGATTCGGTGCGCTGGCATTTCATGGACCACCCGGAGGTAGCACACATGGGCTAGCTCCCACAAATCAGGTGACGGAGGGTAGTGAGACGAACCTGAGCATTCAAATGCGCCCAATCGGGCTGATCACGCCGCCGGTTACTGACATCGGAATTTGCGGGACCTCGGGCTTGCGCAATCGGCGTTAGCGCCTCAGTGGCTAACTTGACACCTGGACGCAGACCGCAAAGAGAAGGGCTCACAAAGCATTTCGCTAAGGCGGGACCTTCTCGTGAACGGGCGGACGGTTATCTTGGTGTGCGGGTAATCACCTACGCCTGGCTGCACCCGGCGTGTTCAAGGGCGCCCTCACGTCGACACCTTTGAGTGGCGCACCGAAGAGCGGCGCAAGGAGGCAGACGTCCATTGCGCCCGCTACAAGGGGCACGAGACCGATCAGAGCCACGACCACGCCTAATGCTCCCTGAATCAAGAACAATCCTGCCAGTGAAATCAACGCGCCCGCGACTATACGTGCGATGCGGCCCATAGGGCTTGACATGAACTGAGCGAATACCATCTGAATATCTCCTCTCAAGTTATGGAGTCTTTCCGTTGTTGCTGCTTCCATTCGATTGCCGCTTCGCTAATGCACCGGTTCGTTTAGAAGTCAGCCACTACGGGTAGCTCCCGTTCGATTGGTTCACCGGGCTTCCCGCGCATCTTTACGGCCACGAGGAGTCCTCTTTGTATGTTAGATTGCCGCACCTTCATAAAGGTTACATCCAAGCGCAGCGTACTCTCATGTAACCTTTGGGGCGATAGGTGCATCTAAGTACTAGCACGCATTTTGTGGTGCCGTCCACCCGTGAGTCCGGAAGACCAAGCAGCGTCTCGGGTCCTGTTCTAGCGCAAGGCACACCGTGGAACGGCAACAAATACGGCGGTGAAATCGTATTGGCAGGCGAATGATAAAAGGAGAATGAAGATAGTGCCAGGCTTATTTGGGTGGCTCAATACCAACGGCAATCCCGGCAATACAAGTGCCATAGAAGTACAAAGACGGCTCTCCGAGGGAGAGCAACTATACTTGCTCGACGTGCGCGAGCCTGACGAGTATCGGGACGCACACGTACCTGACAGCGTGCTGGTCCCTCTTGGACAGCTGGCATACAAAATCAGTGACCTTCCCCGCGACCGCCCGATAGTGGCGCTATGCCAGACCGGCAGTCGCAGCAGCGTGGCGATTTCAATGTTGCGCAGGGCAGGCTTCACCAACGTCGAGAATATGCATGGCGGTATGGTGTCGTGGGCGCGGAGTGGCGGGCCGATGAAGAGAGGCAGATAAGGATCATTACAACCTATCTTTTACCGACCTATACCCTTTTGTTTACTCTGTACCCTCAAACTGGCGTTAGTAGTCCTGGAAGCCCGAGTCGGCTCGATTGCTATGTGCCATCTTACTCACCATTGCTTTAAGTGTATCAAGGAACTATATGAAAACTGTAATAATCGGCGGGGTCGCAGCTGGCATGTCTGCCGCGGCACGCCTGCGGCGTCTCGACGAGTACGCCGAGATTGTTGTGCTTGAGCGCGGCAACTACGTATCGTACGCTAATTGCGGCTTGCCGTACCACATCGGGGGCGAGATCAACGAGCGCGAAGATCTGCTCATAGCAACTCCGGAGCACTTGCGCGACACGCTTGGTATCGACGTGCGCACGGGGCACGAAGTCGTTTCAATCGATCGGGCCGCACGTAAAGTCGAGGTTCTAGTGCGCGAGCCGTCGAACGGTGAGGAGGAAGAAGTATACGCAGAATCGTATGACAATCTGGTGCTAGCGCTGGGTGGTGAGCCGGTGCTCCCGCCCCTGCCGGGCGTAGACCACCCGCGCATCTTCACGCTGCGCACAATCCCCGATATGGACTGCATCAAGGCGCAGGTGGACGCTGGAGCCAGGCACGCGGTGGTGATCGGTGCAAGCTACATCGGTATCGAGATGGTCGAGGCTCTGCACCGTCGCGGTATCTCGGTGGATCTTGTCGAGTTGCAGGACCAGGTCATGCCTTTATTCGATCGCGAGATGGCAGCCGGCCTTCATTATCACCTGGAGCACCATGGCATCGGGCTACATCTTGGCACATCCGCGCAGTCGTTCTCCGATATAAGGGGGCGTGTGCAGGTATCGCTTGCAAACGGCACGAGGCTCCTTGCAGACCTGGTGGTCATGGCAGTAGGCGTGCGGCCTGCGGCAGCACTGGCAAGGGAGGCGGGGCTAGAGCTTGGCACGCGAGGCGGCCTCAAGGTGGACGCGAATATGCGCACATCGGACTCGCACATTTACGCGGCGGGCGATATGGTCGAGGTGATCGATACTGTGACCGGGGAGCCGGCGAATATCGCTCTGGCGGGGCCAGCGAACAGGCAGGGCCGCATCGTGGCTGAAAACATAGCGGGCCGAGATAGCCGCTACGGCACCACGCAGGGCACGGCCATCGTCGGGACCTTTGACATGGTTAGCGCGATCACCGGCGCTTCGGAGAAGGCGCTGCAACGTAGCGGCCGACGCTATCGAAAGGTCTACCTGCACCCATCAAGCCACGCAGACTATTATCCCGGCGCCACAGAGATGCATATGAAATTGCTGTTCGCACCCGATGACGGAACGCTGCTTGGCGCACAGATTGTTGGCTTCGACGGGGTAGACAAGCGCATCGATGTGCTGGCGACCGCCATTCGGGCGGGCATGACAGTTTACGACCTGGAGCGTCTGGAGCTTGCTTATGCACCGCCCTATGGCTCGGCCAAGGACCCCATTAATATGGCGGGCTTTGTCGCCTCCAATCTGCTCAGGGGCGATGTTGATTTCTGGTATGCCGAGGACTATCCCGGTGCGACAGCGGACGCATTGATTGTGGATGTGCGAGACGAGCAGGAGTACGACGAGTGGCACATTGACGGTGCGCTCCACTTCCCACTCGTCGGTCTGCGCAGCCGATTGCCAGAGCTGCATAAAGTGGCGCGGGGCAGGCGCGTGCTCCTCTACTGTACTGTCGGCTTCCGCAGCTACCTGGCCTATCGTGTCCTGGTGCAGAATAGCTTCAGAGGCGTGGCCACGCTGGCCGGTGGGGGACTTACCTTTGCAGGCTATCACCCCTCCCGGTTGGCGACAGGCCGTCCGCCCGAGCCGTTTGCCTCCCACGCGGAGGATGCTCCTGAGTATTATGAGTTGGTCGGAAACGCCTAGAAATGCGTAACCGTTCCATGGCTATTTGCATCCGGCTATCCAGCAGGAAGATAAATGGCCCAGGATCGACAAAAAGAGGCCGCCGATGACGCCGCCGGTAAAGGTAAGTTTAGTTCCCGAAAGGAATATGCGTGTACCCGCGGGTCAGCGCATCAGACTGGACCAGGTCAAGTGATCGTTCCAGACCGGCATCTTTCGCTTGGGGAGGCCAATGGCCCTCTCTAACGTCTATCCCTACATGTTTGCTCTATGCCGCGCTCAACAGTTCGTTCGTTTCCGTGCTTGCAGACGTAGACCCCCGGAGCAATTGCGGAACTGTTGGGACCAGGACTGGATGTATGGTTCTTAGTGAAAATCGTGGCCAGATTGGACGAATCGGGGTGCCAAAAAGAATCATTTCTGATATTCCCTTTATTCCCTTACTCCTGTACGATTTCCAGCGCACTCAGCCGCCCTTTGTTGAGCTGCCGAAATCGTGCCTCGGGCAGTGCTTGATCGCGCTGGCGGGAGTGGCAGCAGCGGAAGAGTCGAGGGTCAACGGTCAAACGTTGAAGGTGCCTCGGGCAGCGATATTGTTTGGGGCCGCAGAAGCGCTGCTTGCGTGGATCAAGGTACCGCTGACGCCCGCCGACCGCGAGCAATAAGACAGTGATCTGGCGGCTGCGCGATCTTTGTTGCATGAGAAGGCGTGGGAGAGAGCCTGGGCCAAGGGACTAGCGCTGAGCATTGAGTAAGCAGTGGAGTATGCACTGGCGCAGACTACACCAGACGTCTTCTGAGTGTTAGACCGTAACACATGGGCAGCCACATGGCTCGAAGGCCGCTTGATGCCAGTTATCAACTAACCGTCTACGACCGTACGGAGGAGAAAGCCCACAAACTAGGGTTATTGGGGGCAATATAAAGACTCTTGTCCCCAATACGGGGATGCCCAGAATGCTTAAAAGGCGGAATTCTTTCCCAAGGGTTGTCCTGCAGAATCAGCAGCAAACGTGATGGTAACCGGGATCGGTGGCAGGAGGTTGCCTGCTTTGTCTAGGACAGACTGCAGTAACCTATGCGAGTTAGTGTCGGCTATGTACAGCCGCGCGGCTTCGCCGTCCTGCCCCTCCCACACGGACAGGCCGCCCGGCTCGTACAGGTCGCCCGGCTCGCCTGAACCGAGGGCTGTTACGCACATTTTGGTGGCCAGGTCGACGCGCTTGATCTTGCAGTTGTAGGCGTCCGCGACGTATATGGCGCCGTCATGGTAGGCGACACCCAGGCAGTGTTGCAGCCGGGCCTCGAGGCCGGGGCCGTCGCGGTCGCCGAAGTCGAACAGGCCTGCACCCACCAGGGTCTGCGTGTAGCCATCCGGCGAGAAATCGGACGCCCGCAGCGCGCTCGACTCGGCGTCGGCGAAAAAGAGGCGCTGCTCGTCGGTGGTGAGGCCGCTGGGCTGGGCCAGCGTTGCACTCTTGTGAGGGCCGTCATCGAGGTTCTCGCGACCGCTGCCGATGAAGGGCTCGACCCTGCCGGTGCTCAGGATTAGCCTCCATATCTGGTGGGTACCCGCCATCGCTATATACAGATAGTTGTCGCTCTCCAGCACATCCCACGGCGAATTGAGCGACACGTCCTTGCCGAACCCGCCTTGCCTGCTGTGCCCAATTGTGCCTGTGCCCGCAATGGTCTCCAAGGTGCCGGCGGCGAGGTCGGCTGCGCGGATCGAGTGGTTATCCTTGTCGGCTATAAAGAGGGTGTTCTCCTGCAAGGCCAACCCCTCAGGGTGGTTCAACATCGCATCGCCGAAGGCTCCATCCTTGAAGCCGGCGATGCCGTTGCCAATAATGCTTACCACGCCGGCTGATGTGCCGTCCTGGCTCACGTTCGCCATCAGCACCCTGTGATTTGCCGTGTCCGAGATAAATAGCCTGCTATGCACAGGGTCAGCCAGCACCTTGCCCGGAAAACGCAGACCGTTTCCAGACGCAGGCGCGGGCTCAGGGTCAAGCGTGAAGTGAAGCGGCTCGGCGGACATCATGCCCGCCTTACCATAGGTCTCGACTGCCGCGCCGATCACCTTGTCGAAGTCCTCAAATGTGAACTCGCCGGAATGCTGCCCGATGTACTGGCCATCAGGGCTGACGAGCACCACGGTCGGCCATGCTTGCACGTTGTAGGAGCGCCAGGTACGGAAGTGGCGGTCGTTGACGACAGGGTGTTCGACGCCCAGCCGCCGGGTCGCCGTGCGGATATTCTCGGTTATGCGCTCCTCAGTATACTTGCCTGAGTGGACACCGATTACTATAAGTTCGTTGGCGTACTTTTCCTCCAGTTGCCGAACCACGGGGATAATGTGCATGCAATTGATGCAGCCATAGGTCCAGAAATCGAGCAAGAGAACCTTGCCGCGCAGGTCGGCCAGCGTAAGGGCTTTGCCGCCCGTGTTGATCCAGTCTAGCCCCTCTTGAAACGGTGGCGCGGGATACGCACCCCTCATACTGTCAGCCATCGAACTCTCCTTCCAACCGGCAAAATGACCCAGCCTCCGGCCATTGTACAACCCCAGAGACAGATACGACAAAGCCGATCTGACGCAGTGTCAATTGCCATTGTAATACCAAACCTATATAATTACGTTATACTAGATAGACTAAGGCAATATTATCCTCATCCCAAGCACAAAGCAAAACTCCATGCGCATAGAAAACGATCACGATGGGTGGTGGCATTCTGAACAACGCCTGCCGTATGTACCTGACTTCGATAGCAACAATGTTTCTGACGATGTAGCCTATCCCACGAGAGGACCAGGCAAGGGCGCTGCCCGCGACATAATCGAGACGGTGGTGATCACCCTCTTGATCTTCTTCATGGTGCGCTCCGTCGTCCAGAACTTCAGGGTCGAAGGCGACAGTATGCTCCCCACGCTCCATACCGAGGAGCGTCTGCTGGTCAATAGCGGACTATACTACCGCTATGATGCCAATTTCCTCTCGCGCCTGTTTAATCCCGACTTGCCTACGGACATGCGCTACCTGTTCCACGGCCCCCAGCGCGGCGACATCATCGTCTTCCAGGCTCCAATTGAGGACAAAGATTTTATTAAGCGCGTGATCGCGACCGAAGGCGAGACCGTGCAGATTAAGGCTGACAAGGATCCGGTGGGCGATCCCAAACGCGAATGCAGCGGGTGTGGGGTGTTCGTGGACGGGGTGAAGTTGAACGAGCCCTACATCAAGCAGAACCCCGACTACAACTTCCCGCCCGATGGTGGAGTCTACACGGTGCCCAAGGACCGCGTGTTCGTTATGGGAGACAATCGCCGCAACTCAAGCGACTCGCATATCTTCCCTGAGCATGCTATCACAGTGGAAAGCATTGTGGGCACTGCATTCGTCTCGTACTGGCCGCAAGACCACTGGGGCTTGCTACCGCACCCGACATACGCTGAGATAAAGCAGAAATAAGGAAGAAGGGCAGCGAGGAAATCGCCGCCCATTTCTGTATCTCTAGGTCGTTTCAACCGAACACGATGCCAAGACCCATCGGTACGAGCAACCACTCGCTCGCCGGCTTGAACCCTAATCGCGCGTATACGCGGGCGGCGGGCACATTGTCCTTTAGGTAAAACAAGCCCACTGATTGCACGCCTTGAGCAAATAACTCCTCGCACAACGCGCCCACGCACAGCGTCGAAAGGCCGAGGCCACGGTATTCGTCCGACGTGGCAACACCACCGAGCATCGCTGCGCCACCGCCCTCGGCGCTCGATAAGGCGGCTGAGACCACCCTGCCCTCGGTGTCCTCGATGATGAACAGCGTGCGGAAAGCCAGTTGGTCAGAGAGGCGGTCGCGCCAGGCTTCTCGCGTTGGCAGCCGTGCAAGCGAGTAGAACCCGGGCAGATAGAAGTCGATCAGCCTTTCCATATCAGCGTCAACGGCCATACGAGGACCTCGCCAGCGTGGATTGCGGGATGTGAATTGGGAGACAGGAGCAGTGGGAGCAGCTGATTCTTGTTTTGTGTGGCCGGCGTGCGGTGCCGGACGCGTGAGCACGCAGAAGTCGCAACGGTCCATCCTGCCGCCGATAGACGACCTGACCAGAGGCAAGAAGGGGTCGAGAAGCGAGCTGTGCCCGCTGAGAAGCGCCAGCCTGCCGTTCATTGAGCGCTCGCGTACGACATTCGCCAGCGCGTCAAGGACTTGCTCGTCGGAGGAGGTGTAGTAGACGCCGCCGGTGCCCCGGGCGGCAATGACAGCGCCGACCATGTTGCCGTCGTAGAAAACGCCGACCGCCCACGTCGAGCCACCTAGCCCCACCTCGGACAGCACGCTCAAATGGAACACATTGTACTGAGGCGTGCCCAGCAGCTGTCGCTCCAGAGCAGCGATGTCCGCGTTCTGCAACACCCGGCTAGTAATCATGCCCATAATCTACCACAAAACGGGGCAGCTAGGAGTTAGTGGGGTTTGGATTGTTTCTGCCGCGCACGAAAAGGTAGGCTAGACCGCCAAGGCCTGCTACTACCAGAGCGCCGCCCAGAACGAACAAGAGAATATTGGAGCCACCGCCCGATGTGGTGCCCGTTCCGGCCGGGACAGTAGCTGTGGCGCTTACGGGTGTGCCTTTCGTTGCCGAGGGGGCCGGGGTAGTTGTTCGTGATGGGCCCGCAGTTAGTGTAGGAGTAATTGGTACTGTTGCGGAAGTGGCCGTTGCCGCCAGGGCAGGCGTTGACGTAGAAGTAGGCTCAACCGGGGCGGCGGTGGCTGTGGGAGGTTGCTGCGCTTCTGTGGGGGTGGGCTGCGCACTCTCTGGTGTGGGCGTTTCGCCCTCTGAGACGGGGCCGGAATACTTCATGGCGTCTGCCTGCACGCTGTCGTAGATGGGTGCGGTTGTGAAGTCGGGGTTGACCATCCTGAAGTAATACTCGGCCTTATCGTCGGGCACATCGCCCACTTGCCTGAAGTACCAGATCGAGATCACGCCCGCCCATGGCCAGTGGTCGCGAGCATACTGCACACCCTCGACAGTCCACTGGGCCTGCGTCGCCTCGGTGACGTGGCGCCAGTAGTTTTTCTCGGCTTCCGAGAGCGACTCTGGAGAAGCGTTCCAGGCGAACTCGTTCAGCCATATTGACCTGCCGGCGTCGCCGTTCTGCACCATGATGTCGCGTAGTAGCTCCACCCGACGGAAGTTGAGGATGCGCTCGCCGGGGGCGGCGTCGGGTGGCTGGTCCAGTCCATAGGCATTAGCAGATGCCACGTCGAACAGACCCTTGATCCCGGCCGAGTAGAGGCCATTCCAGTAGTCAAGGTCGTCCATATTGCCGCGCAGCTGCGGCCCTTCAAGGGTGATAGCCATCGGCGCGCTCAGGACAACAGCGGCGGGGTGCGCGGCTTTCACAGCAGGATAGACTGCTTGCATCATATGGACGTAGCCCGCAGGGTCAACGGCCTTGCCCGGCACCCACTCGTCGGCCAGGTTGGGCTCGTTCCATACCTGCACATAGTTGATCCGGCCAGCATAATGGTCAAGCAGGGCGTTAGTGAAGTCTGCAAGGTCGCTATCGTTTGCCAGCGGGCCGGAGCCGTCCGTGGCCTTCGCCCAGTCGGGCGGATGGCTCACACGGGCGATTATCTTAATGCCGTACTTGTCGGCGAGGTCGACTATCTGATCGAACTTGTCCCAAGACGATTTACTCCATTTGTCGTCGTAGAAATAGCCCTTCTTGAACTCGATCTCCTGCCATGGAAACTCCTGCTTGATCCAGGTTATGTTTGCGTCGTGGATCATCTGCAGGGTCTTATCTATCTTCCAGGTCTCTACTTCCTTGTTCAAAAAGACATTCACCCCGTATGGATTGGCAGGCAGGATGGGCGAGGCCTGCGGCCCGGCCGACGCGGGCAGAGCGGCCGCGAGGATAGAGAGCAGTGCAATCAACATGAGAACGGGTTTTGCGTGCCTGTGTGTACGTAAAGTCAAAACAACATACCTCCTGGGAATTATGCAAGCGATACAGGCTCTCAGTCTCAAAAGGGCGAACGACGAAGAGCGTGTATCGAGCCTGCAATATTATAACGAGCAAAATGCAATAAAGTCGCCGGCAAGAGCTGAATTAGAGGAGAGTAGGGGGTCCTCAAGCTACAGGGCTCCCAATTCGCGCAGGGCGTCCGAAGCGATCCATTTACCCTTACCGTCACCTCGTGCGAGTATTTCGCGTGCGGTTTCTATGGCTGCGAGCCTGAGCGTAGTATTGCGCTTGCCGATCTGTCGTAACGCCCAATTGACCGCCTTCTTCACGAAGTTGCGTCCATCTGACGCCTCTCTTTTTATGATGGGCAAGAAGGCGAGGAATCGCTCGTCGGGGGCTTTTTTCGCGTGTACGGCAAGGTAGGCCATGAGGGAGAAGGCGGCTCGCTTCTCGAACTCTCTTTCGCGTTCGCTCCACTCTACAACCTTGTCCCAGGCGTAGGGCGTCTTCCAGAAGAGATTGCCGCAACACTGGTCGCACAGGTCCCAGGAGGCGAAATCGCGCACCCAGGCATCCATCTCTTCCTCGGTAACGGCAGCAGGCTCCTCCACGATCGAAGCCAGGATGCGCGCCTCGTGTATAGCTGTATCCCAGAGTTGGTTTGCCAGAAGATGGTCTTTCCGCTTGATGCGCTTGCCAATTGCCCGCAGGTGGGCCACGGAAACGCCCAGCGCGTGGTCTGTATTGATGCCAAATCGCGCCATGCCTGCACGGTTCTCCGCGCTCTCCAGCGAGCGCAATTCGCGCATCACTTCCTCAAAAGTCATTCCGATCTCCCGATCTTATAGCCCCGTCAATCTCCCACGCGCACAATGTGCTGCACCTGGGAGGGCAGAGTGCGCAAAGCATCCTGCAGAAAGCGCGGAAATAGGTTCACTTCGTGCAGTTGGTCCATGTCGTGCCATTCGAAAAGCAGTTCGAGGTTGTTTGTTGTGCCGCGAAGCTCTTCCGGTATGAAGAAGTCTTCGATGCCTTCCTCGAGGCCCGACCATTTCGCCTGGTTGTACAAGGGGCAGTCGGATGGCAAGGTGGCGAGGAAGTGGAAGGAGATTTCGTGCCAGTGTCTCTCCAGGAACGTAAAAAAGCCCTCGACGACCCACAACAGGCGCCCAACCTCTACTTCTACTCCCATCTCCTCGCGCATCTCACGCACGAGGGCCTCGGCAGCACTTTCACCCAGCTCAACACGCCCGCCGGGAAGCGCCCAGGAATCCTCATGCGAGGCGCGATGTATCACGACTCGCCGTTGCTCTTTATCAAGGATCACCGCGACCGCGCGCAAATTGAAGCGCCTGTCGCCCTGTTCAAAAGTAATCACTACCCTCTCGTCCATGCCGACCTCCACATGCCATTTTACATGCAATAACTATATCAGCAAAGCTTGACACCCCTCCATGCCTTCGGTTATACCGCAGTAACGCCTATGGACACGCCTCTCAAACCGTACAAGAAGGAGTTTGCCTACTCGTATGCGTTCGGCGTTTTCCCTACGCTTGAGCTGCTACAACACCGTCCGGGAGATGCCCTCAGGGTGCTGGTGAGCGAGGCGGGCCTCAAGAACCGTGGAGTGTCCAAGCTAAACGAGTTGTGCGACCGCCGCCGCATACCATTTGAGATCAACACGAAAGCCGTGGAGCGTCTCTCACCCAAAGAGAACGCTTATGTGGTGGGGGTATTTCAGAAGTACGAGCCCGAATTAAGCGCGGAGGCCGACCATGTGCTGCTGGTCAATCCGTCTGACATGGGCAACCTGGGCACGATAATGCGCACGATGCTGGGCTTCGGCGTCAGCAACCTGGGGATAGTGCGTCCCGCCGCCGACGTGTTTGACCCGCGAACCGTGCGCTCGTCTATGGGCGCGCTCTTCGGCCTCAATTTCAGGCACTTTGATACATATGAGCAATACCGGGCCGCCTTTCCAGAGGGCGAACGGGCGCTCTACCCGTTCATGACGGGGGGTACACACTCGCTCAGCACAATGCGCTTTGATCACCCGTTCACGCTGATCTTCGGCAACGAATCGATGGGACTTCCAGTTCAATTCGCGCAGATAGGCACATGCGTGACGATCCGGCATGGGGACAAGATCGACTCCCTGAGCCTGCCCATTGCGGTGGCGATAGCTCTTTATGAAGCCACGAAGAATGACTCCGGACAATAATGTGAAATATGTAACACTGTAATAAGCTTTGGAAATACATTCGTAATCTTTATCCGTTACAATTGATGTATAGGTAGTTACGCATTCAAAATGGAGAACAAGATTATGGGAACGAAAGTAATAAAGACAGACGCAGAGTGGAGGCAGGAGCTAACCCCGGAGCAGTATCGCATAGCACGCCAGAAGGGCACGGAACGCGCCTTCTCGGGCGAGTATGCCCACACGAAGGACGAGGGCACTTATAAATGCGTATGCTGTGGCGAGCCCTTGTTTAGCTCGGAGACCAAATTCGAGTCAGGCACGGGGTGGCCGAGCTTTTACCAGCCGATTTCAGATGAGAATGTCGGCACGGACGAGGATAACAGTTTCTGGATGCGACGCACGGAGGTGACATGCAAGTCGTGCGGGGCGCACCTGGGTCACCTGTTCGATGACGGTCCGCGTCCAACAGGGATGCGTTATTGCATTAACTCGGCCTGCCTGACATTGGATAAGAAGAAGTAAGCACAGGAGCTTGCGACCACGCAAGCCGTTATAAGGAGTATCAGTAATGGAGAATGTAGCACAAGAGAAAGCAACACAGGAAAAGACTACGTTGGAGAAGGCCACATTTGGAGCAGGCTGCTTCTGGGGTGTAGAAGCTGCGTTCCGCCAGATCAAGGGCGTTGTTTCGACGGCAGTTGGGTTCAGCGGCGGCAATTACGAGAATCCGTCGTACCATGATGTTTGTACAGGCAGGACAGGACACGCCGAGGTGGTCGAGGTCACATACGATCCGGCCAGAGTCTCGTATGAGGACCTACTGAAGGTGTTCTGGGAGAACCACAACCCTACAACCCTCAACAGGCAGGGTTGGGATGTCGGCACGCAGTACAGGTCGGCCATCTATTTCCACGATGCCACGCAGGAAGCCGCGGCGCGAGCCTCGAAGGAGCAGTTGGAGAAGAGCGGTAAGTATCGCAAGGCGATCGTGACGGAGGTTACACCCGCTTCGACGTTCTACATGGCCGAGGACTATCACCAGCAGTACCTGGAAAAGCGCGGACAGTCCACCTGCCACATCTAGGGTAGTAGTTGCTAAACAGAAAGAGGCCACCTTCTTCGGGGTGGCCTCTTTCTATATTAATGCGTATCTAGGCGGGCGTGCCGGCGTGCATCTTCTCGTCGAGCAACTCGAGCGCCTCTACTACTTCGTGGATTACGTAGTCGGGGGTGGAAGCACCTGCGGTCACGCCTACGGTCTTCACGTCCTTGAACCAGGCTTCCTCTAGCTGCTCGGGCCGTTCTATGTGGTAGGCAGGGCAGAACTCGGACGCGATATCGCGGAGGTGGCGCGTGTTGGCCGACTCGTAGCCGCCAACCACAATCATCACGTCCACTTCTTTCGCCAATTGGACGGCTGCGGGCTGGCGCTTGGCTGTGGGCAGGCAGATGGTGTTGTGGGCGTGTATCTCGCAGCCGAACTCGAGAAAGCGCGACACCACGTTGCGCACGAACTCCTTGAACCACTCGGTGTTCTGGGTGGTTTGCGAAATAAGAGCAATTCGCCGTATCTTGGCCGTGGGCGTGCCGTCGGCTGAAAGCGCTGCCTCGATCTCTTCTACGCTCTTGGCGCAAATCGCACGTCGAGAACTCCAACTGCGTACCTTGCTCTTTGCTTTGGCAGTGCCGTCGCCTTCTGCTTCTATAGCGGCATCAGCCTCTGCCGGCACTTCATCGAAGACCGAGTTGGCCCAGCCGAGGATGCCCTGCACCTCGGGGTGAGACTCATCGCCGTACACGATCACCCAGTCGCCGTCCTGCATCAGCTTCTTGCCAAGTTGCTGCACGCGTGTTACTAGGGGGCAGGTAGTGTCAATTAGCTCCAACCCCTGGTCGGCTATGCGCTTGTAAACTTCGGGGGCCGCGCCGTGGGCAGTGACCGCCACGGTGCTGTTTTGTGCTTCACCGAGGCTGCCCACTACTTCGATGTTCTGCGCGCTGAGCTTGTCCACCAACTGGGGATTATGCACCAGTGTACCGAGGGTATCAATGCCCGGGCGCGTCTTGATTGCTTCATCAATCTGATCGAGCGTCATCCGGACGCCGAAGCACATACCCATCTCTTTTGCCAACCTGATTTCCATTGCCTCTCCTATTGCGGATAATTCGCCATCCTAGTTATATTTACGCAACCTTATATTATATATACGACTCAACATTAGTTCTTACTATAAACACTGCCATCACTTGTCCGGCTCAGGTACCCATAGTCTACAAGGTAGCGGCGGAGCGTGGCAAAATCATCGGAGATTTCTGACAGTATCATATTGACTTCTCGCTCTGAGTATTGCTTGTCGGCTTCAAACCTGGTGGCTACAGTGTCCAGGATGACCAGTATTTGGGATTGCTTGAGCGGGAACGACGTCAGCTTACCGTCGGGCATGAAGGTTTCGAGGGTCAATTCTCTGCTATCGGTGGGCCGCTTACGCACGCCCTTGTACTTGCCCATCGCCTGGCGGGCCGCTTTAAATGTGGCAGCGTTCAGTTCGTAGGGGCTGTAGTGATCGGGGTCGCGGGGAGCGGGGTCTTGTAGCTTGACGATACCAAAGTTCTGCAAGCTATCGAGATGGCGCAGTAGATCGCGATGCGAGATACCGGTGACCTGCTCCATTTGCATAGAATTGGCAGGACCGCCCGCAAGCAGCCCGGCTATGCGAAGTCTATCCGTGTCAAGCAGGGCAGTGGCGAGCGCCATAAGGGGCTGAAGCGCGTCTGAATTATCGTCTGCCTGCGGGGTACTGTTCTCTTTTCCTTCGTTATCTGGCACAGAATCTCACTCCTCTACTATAGATCATACCAGTCGCGTCGACGAGTGTCAATTACTTGAGTGCGCATCAGCTTATAGACGCTAGTGACGTCTCGTGGCTGATGGCGTTAGAAGCCGTATTAGTCCTTGATGGGGCTTTCCTTTGGATCAACTTTGATCTGTACCGGCGCAATTAGGATCTGTAAAGTCCGAGTGTTAGAACGCGGCCAGACTCTTAGTGTTCCGTCGTCTGCGGTCTCTGTTTGACGATACCAAATGTGTCGAGTACAATAATGGCGGAGAGATGGCAGAGCGGCCGAATGCGTCCGTCTTGAAAACGGATAACCGATGAGGTTCGTGGGTTCGAATCCCACTCTCTCCGCCCATAATGATCGAGTGCAGGCTAAGCGGTCTGCATTTTTGTTTGACATTTTTGTTGCAATGTAAGATAAATATCTCAATAGCTTTCTCAATCCACCTACAGGGGGTAACACAAAACAATGGCTGTTTCATTACCTAAGAGAAGCGAGGTACCGGAGAAATATACCTGGAACCTCGCCAATATTTTCCCTAGCGAGGACGCCTGGCGCAAGGCCCTTGACGAGATCATGGATGACCTGCCCAAACTCACCGCCTACAAGGGGCGGCTGGGAGAATCGGCCCAGACCCTTGCCGACTGGTTCCGCGACTACCAGGATATTCAGATTAAAGTGGGCAAGGTGTTTGTGTACACAAGCATGCTCAGCGACACCGATACGAGCAACCAGGAATGGCTCGCTATGCGCGACCAGACACGTGGGGCCTTTGCTCGCTTCGCGGCGGGAGTCTCGTTTGTTGAGCCTGAGATGCTGGCAATCCCGCAGGAGCGTATAGAGGAGTTCATGCGCGAAGAGCCGAAGCTGGAAGAATTCCGCCACTACTTCGACGTGCTGCGGACCCGCGAGGGTCATGTGCGCTCGCCTGAGGTGGAAGCGGTTCTTGCTACTGTGAGCGATCCACTCGACCTGTTCCGGGGCACACACGCGATTCTGGCTGATGCGGAGATAGAGTACGGCACAGTAAAGACCTCGGACGGCGAGCTGGAGGTGGCGGCGGGCACGATGGAGACGTTGCTGCACGACCCGGACATCAACGTGCGCAAGGCAGCATGGGAGCAATATGCAGACGGCTTTCTGCGCTTCAAGAAGACTTTCGCTAACCTCCTCACAGGAGGGGTAAAGCGCGACGTATTCAATGCGCGCACCCACAACTACAGCACAGCGGTAGAGGCTGCCCTTCACCAGGCCAACATCCCCAGAGCGGTGTATGACAACATGCTCGACACCGCGAAGCGCAAGCTGCCGATCTGGAACCGCTACTGGAGCGTAAAGCGCCGCATCCTGGGCCTCGACAAGCTGCACGCATATGATGTGTTCGCACCGATCAGCAAGCACGACCCGGAGATAGCCTACGACGAGGGAGTTGAGATAATTTGCAAGGGCATGGCCCCGCTGGGCGACGAATATGTGCAGCCGATGAGGCAGGGGCTTGTAACCGACAGATGGGTGGATATATACCCCAACCAGGGCAAGCGCACGGGCGCATACTCCAGCGGCACGTACGGCACGAACCCGTTCATCTTCATGAGCTACAGCGATAAGCTGACTTCGGTCAGTACGCTGGCGCATGAACTGGGTCATTCAATGCATTCCTACCTGAGCCGCAAGTACCAGCCGCCAATCTATGCGCGGTACGGGCTGTTCGTGGCTGAGGTAGCGTCTAACTTCAACCAGGCGATGGTGCGCGACTATCTGCTGAAGAGCAACGACGATCCGCAATTCCAGATATCGGTGATCGACGAAGCGATGTACAACTTCCATCGCTACTTCTTCATCATGCCGATTTTGGCGCGGTTCGAGCTGGAGATACACACCCGCGTCGAGCAAGGGCAGGCGCTACCGGCAGACTACATGATCAAGCTGCTGGCTGACCTGTACCGCGAGGGATATGGGCCGGAGGTTGAAGTGGACGAAGAGCGCGTGGGGATCACGTGGGCGCAGTTCTCGATCCACATGTACCTCAATTATTATGTCTACCAGTATGCAACGGGCATATCGGCCGCGAATGCGCTGGCACAGCGAGTGTTGAACGGCGGCCCGCAAGCAGCCGAGGACTACAAAAACTTCCTGAAAGCAGGTGGATCGGTGTTCCCTCTCGATGCGCTCAAGATCGCGGGCGTGGACATGACATCGCCCGAGCCTGTAGAGAAGGCGTTCGATGTGTTTGAAGGGTTTGTGGATAGGCTGGAGAAGCTAGCACTTTAGCCGAATGTAGTTAGGAATGCGTCATGCAAAATGGAGCGCTCGTCGCCCATCCTGTGTGACGCATTCGTCAATTAAGACTGTCTACATGTGCTGAGTGACTTCGATAGTGTCGGCACATATAGTCGACCAGACAGTTTAGTGTGTAAGACCTGCACCGATCAGCGCGAGCAGAGCATCACGAGTAGGGCCGATCTGCGGACGCGGCCCCTCGGCAGCCATTTCGGCGAAAATCCGCTCGACCAGCTCCTGTAGCTCGATATCGTCGTCGAACTCAGCAGTACGGTCGAGCAAACCGGCGCGGCGCAGCACTTTGCGGAACACCTCAGGGTCGCGAGTCGCAACAGCAGCGGCAGTCAGGATCACAAAGAGCGGATAAGAGCTGCTGCGACTCGCCAGATCAAACTTCTCGCCTTGCCAGAGACGGGCGCGGTCGTTGTTGGCGGCGGTAACCATAGCGTAGCGCTCTGCCGCTTCCGGAAGGGTCGCCGCGAAATAGTCAATAGCCATAGCCGCAGGCTCTGATGGGTGCGCCGCAAGAGCGCGCTCGAGAGCCGCTACGTGTACAAGCGACATCGAAAGGCCAAGCGCAAAAGTAGGGTCGGTGTGGCCGTAGGCATCGCCCACGGGGATTATCCCCAGAGCAACAGGCTGGCCGTTAGGCGCATAATTGCGCAACGAATTTTGCAGGCTGCCCATGGGAAGTACAGGAGTGATCGGGTCGGCAATCTCAGGATCGACCAAAGATTGCAGCATCGGGATCGCGCGGCACGCGGCCATATAGGCCTCTTCTCGGCGGAGCCCACGTAGCTCACGATCCCATGTCGGCACTTGTAACGTGATTCCCAGAGTCCCGTTATCTTCAAAAAAGGCGGCAAAACGAGCGTAACCGAGATCGCCCTGAGGGTGCGTCACCCAGGGTCCTTCGGGAAAGTCGCGGCCGGGTCTAAGCTGAAAGTACCGGCTGTATTGAATGAAGCCGCACTCTGACGAATCAATGTTAGGGGCAGTACCGCCAAGTAAAGGCAACCAGGAAGGCACAAGGGAACGCCGTCCCAGAGCGTCTACTACCAGGTCGCCCGTGATTTGCTCGCCCTCAGAGGTCGTGACTCCCCCGACGTGAGGCACCGGCCCCTCGTCGCCGAACAGGCCCGTAACGTGAGTGTGTGGGCGAACAATTATATCCGACTCGGCAAGCACAGCGTTCCTGAGCGCCCACTCGATCACTTCGCGGCGAACACGTAGATAAACGATATCGTGGTCTTCAACCGCGGTTCCCGGCGGCGCCTTGCGCCATACCTCCTGATCAAACGCGCCGACAGCAAGCAGTGTGTCGAACACGTCAGGTAGCGCTTCGCGCAGCACCTTGCGGCCCCTCGGCAGAAAGGAATGGGGTTGGTGAAAATGGGAAATACCGGGACGAGGCCATTCGAACGCCTCTTGCCAGCTATCGGCAGAGTCCAGTGGGTCGCGCTCAAGCAGGGTGACAGAGTGCCCGGCACGCGCCAGCACGAGTGCGGTCGCAAGGCCCGCTGCTCCACCCCCAGCAACGATGACATCCATGGAGAGAATATACTGCTATCGGCCTGGAAAATCAATATGCGAGTAAGAGGATTTATGGATAAGGGTCCGTGTAATATGGGGCAACGGCTATTGCCAGTTGAGCTCTGAGAACACAAAGGGATTTGAGGTCTTTTGCGGTGCCTGGGTCGGCCGCCCGATAACTACCTGGTATGGCGCCCACACCCTCACCTTGACAATAGTCCTACTACGCTGTATTACAGTCGTATATGTACCCTCTGTTCGTCTTCGGATCCCTGGCTTTGACAGCGGCTTTGGGATGGGCGACCTATCAGAGCGGTAAGCTTCTGCGTTCCGTCCCCGTGACCGAGAACTTGCTGCTTGCACCCACCGAGAACCTGGTGAAGGGCGTGCTGGTATTGTTCTGCCTGATCCTGGGGCTGCTGAGCGGGGTACCGCTCCAACAGTTAGGGTGGACGCGCGACAACGGCTGGCAGAACATCGGCCTGGGCATAATCGCCGGGCTGATCACACAACTGGTAGCCAACGGTGTAACCACGCTCGCCATTGAGCGCTTCGGTAAGGGTATTTACTCGCCGGTGGTGATGAAGAACATCATGCCGCGCACTCGCATCGAATGGATACTTGTGCCGGCAGCGCTGCTGCTCGCGGTAGTTCTGGAGGAGCTTCTCTTCCGATCGCTTCTGCTGGGCGCGCTCAGCCGAGTGTTTCCGATAGTTTTGCTTGCTGTGGTCTTTTCGTGCGTATTCGGCCTGATGCACACGCCGCAGGGCAAGCTGGGGGTGATAATCACGGCGACCCTTGGCTTCTGGCTTAGCCTACTTTTCATCTGGTCAGGCAGCCTTTTGCTACCGCTCACCGCACACTATACGATCAACTTCCTCCAGCTTCTCAAGGCGCAGGACAAGCGTGAATGGCTGGACGACTACGACCGCTGACCGCTGATCACTCATCATGCCTCCACGTAAGACCTTTCTGATCCGCCACGTACGTATTGAACAGCCAAACGAGGCCGACGCCGCCAAGTACCTGCGCATCTGGCACGCAGGCGACCTGTGGAACCACCCGGACACGTTTCCTCGGATAACGTCAGAGGTGCTTTTTGGGAACAAGATGCCGCTGGAGATGGAGGTGGGGTGCAGCACG
>JBBRDO010000057.1:0-29568 GCA_038203825.1 Chloroflexia bacterium
GTGCGCCAGATAGTCGAGCAGCACGGCGGGCTCATAAGCGTGGAGAGCATAGAAGGCGAAGGAGCTACATTTATGCTGGTGCTGCCGCTGAACCGGTGGTAGGGGCGAATTCTTAATTTTGAATTCTTAATTCTTAATTACGAGCGTCGGGCCACCCTACGGCTATCCACAAGGATACAGCCTCACCACCTCTTAATTAAGAATTGCTCTCCTCCACCTTCATAGTGCGCAAGCGGCGTATATCCGGGGCGAACAGGGCCACCAGGCCGACGACTATGATCGTGCCGATGCCCCCGGCTACTACCGCGCCCACCGTAGTGATCAGCGCGGCGGCCACCCCCGACTCGAATGCACCCAGCTCGTTCGAGATGCCCACAAACACCGAATGGACAGCATTCACGCGCCCGCGTAGCGCATCGGGGGTGCGCGTCAGCATAAGTGTGCCGCGGATTACCACGCTCACGTTGTCCAGTGCGCCAAGCAGTGCCAGCATCGCCAGCGATAAGAAGAAGTCGCGAGACAACCCGAACACTATAGTCGCCAGCCCGAACCCCGCCACCACAATCAGAAGCGTGCGCCCCGCGAACTTGAAGGGTGGTCGCACCGCTATGATCGTAGCAGCGCACACGGCGCCCACCGCAGGTGCAGCCCTCAGCCACCCCAAACCCTGCGCTCCCACATTCAGGATGTCGAGCGCGAATACGGGCATAAGGGCCGTTGCACCTCCGAGCAGTACGGCGAACATGTCCAGCGTAATGGCGGTCAGGATTACCGGCGTCTTCCATATGAAGCGCACCCCGGCCAGCATCGAGCCGAGACTGATCGGCTCGGAGATGCGCTCAACTGCTCTCGGGCGCATGACAAAGAAGAGACCTGCCACCACCACGAGTAGAGCACCCGAACAGGCGTAGACCCAGGCGGCCCCACCCCACATCGCCAGCAGGAAGCCGCCCAGCGCGGGGCCGATTATGGAGGATGTTTGCCACGCGCCGCTCGACCAGGTGGCCGCGCTGGCGTAATGCATAGGTGGCACCACCTGTGAGCTCAAGGCGCTGAAAGCCGGCCCCTGAAAGGCGCGTGCCACCCCTATGCCGAACAGAAGGGCATAGATAGCGGGCAGAGGTCCCTGGGTGAGCGATAGACCTACCATGCCGAACATGCAAGCAGCGACCACGCTCAATGCGGCCACTACTATCCATTTGCGCTCCAGCCTGTCGGCGACGTGGCCCGCAGGCAACGCCAGCAGGAGCACAGGCACGATCTCCACCAGCCCGATCAGACCCAGTGCAAGGGGAGATTTCGTGCGCTCGTACAACTCGAAACCGATCGCGACGCCAAGCATTTGCTCGGCTACGACAGCCAGAAAGCTGCCCAGCACGAGCAAACGGAAATCACGGAAACGCATCGCGGCGAGCGGGTCGTGGCGTGGGTCAGCCGGCGGAGGAGGCTCGGACATGCCCGGCATGTCTATATGGCTCATGTAGGTTTATTATAACGCTCTTGCCGCTCCGGGACACGCCTGCGCCTTCAGGCCGCTCAGTCGCCCAGAGTGTAGATCTTTACCAATCGGCTATACTGGAGTATTAACCAGGAGCCTGGATGCCAAAAGAAAGACATCAGGTCACGCTCGTTACATATTATTCGGGGAGAAGCACTGATGCCGGAAATCACATTTGCAGACTTACAACTTAGCGAGGGCATGCTCGCCACCATAGCCGACCTGGGATATGAGGCCCCTACCCCTATTCAGGAGCAGACCATACCCCTGCTGCTCGGGGGGCGAAATATCATAGCGCAGGCACAAACGGGCACGGGCAAGACTGCCGCCTACGCCATTCCGATGGTCGAGTGCATGGAGCCGGAAGACAAGTACATCCAGGCGCTTGTGCTGACACCAACACGCGAGCTTGCTGTTCAGGTAGCAGAGGCAGTACACCGCCTCGGACATTTCAAGCACCTCAACGTCCTGCCCGTGTACGGTGGCCAGCCTATCGAGAGGCAGTTGCATGCTCTCAAGCGCGGGGTGCAGGTAGTCATAGGCACGCCGGGTCGCGTACTTGATCACCTGCGGCGAGGGACCCTCGTGCTGAACCAGGTCGATTATGTGGTGCTGGACGAGGCAGACGAGATGCTCGACATGGGCTTTATCGACGACATAGAGACGATCCTCGATACCATGCCGGGCGAGAAGCAGATCGCCCTCTTTTCCGCCACCATCCCCGATCGGATAGCCGACCTCGCTCGCAAGTATATGCAAGACCCCTTCAGAGTAACGGTCGAAGCGACGCCCCAGTCAGTGCCCTCCATAGAGCAATTCTATGTGGAGGTGACCCACCGAAATAGACTCGACGTATTGACCCGCCTGCTCGACAGTGAGGAGCCGGGACCAAGTATAATCTTCGCCCGCACCAAACGCGACGTGGACGAGCTGGGCGAGACACTGCAATCGCGCGGGTTCGACGCCGAAACACTGCACGGCGACCTCAACCAGACGCAACGGGACCGCGTCCTACAGCGCTTCCGGAGCGGGCAGATCGACCTGCTTGTGGCCACGCAGGTGGCGGCGCGCGGCCTCGATATAACGGGGGTCACCCACGTTTTCAACTACGCCATACCCGAAGATGCCGACTCGTATGTCCACCGCATAGGGCGCACCGGGCGGGCGGGGCGCAGCGGCAAAGCCATCATGCTGGTGCAGCCCAGGGAAATCCGGCTGCTGAGAGTGATCGAGAATCTGATCGGGCAGAAGATCAAGCTGATGCGCCTCCCATCGCTGACCGATGTGGAAGCCCGCAGGCGCGAGACGATCAAAGATTCCATCCGCGAGAAGATAGGCGAGGGTAACCTGCTGCCCTTTGTGCAGCTTGTCACCGAGCTTGCCGACGAGTTCGACCTGGCAGAGATAGCAGCAGCAGCCGCCAAGATGGTGTCCGAGGCCGAGCGTCCCCTCACCGTAACTGTCGAGCCTACTCCAATCCGCACCGCGAGCGAGCGAGAAAGGAGCGAGCGCAGTGTAGATAAAGGGCCGAGTCGTGGGCCAGGCCGCGGATCGGGGCGCGGAAATGAGCACGGTATGTTGCGGCTCGTGATAAACCTGGGGCGCGAAGCCGGGATCAGGCCGGGCGACATAGTGGGCGCAATCGCAAACGAAGCCGACATCCCCGGCAACACCATCGGCGCGATAGACATCCAGGACCGGGTGAGCTTCGTTGACGTGCCTGCAGAAGATGGCGACCGTGTGATAAGCGCCCTCAGCACCACCACCATCAAAGGCCGCCGCGTGAATATAGAAGTAGCCCACGGCGGTGGCGTCGTGCACGCTCCCAGGCCTACTTTCAAGAGCCGCGCCCCTGAGCCCGATAGGCCGCCACGGGCTGCGGGGCCGGCGCGAGAAAGGCCCAAATACGGCAAATCAACGAGACCTGCAGCAGACAAGCCGGTGCGGGGCAAAGAGGCACCGCCCCGTCACCCCGCCGCTCGACCTGCCGCACGCGCTGGTGCAAGCAAGGATGCGCCCAAGCCCAGGGCGAAGCGGCCACCGAAGTAGCAGGCGGCCGGTCGCCGCGTGATACGTGAACCGTCGTGCCCCCAAAGTGGCTCCCAATACGACCTTCGGCCAGGTATCCCTTTGACGCCACTTAGTAGTGGGAAAGGGGGCCAAAATTGGCATGTTCATTCGCCTGAGTGCTACTTACCTGGCAACGACCGCGCAGAGCTTATTAGAGCTGCATGAGCAAGATTGCCCAGTTGCTAAGAACGCAGGTGCGGACGTTCCTAAGTAGTCACTGAGGCTGTATAATCTAAACCAAGGAAGCTGAACCAGTCATGAACTTGGTCCCGATCGGCCGGCGATACGGTCTGTGCCGCGATTATCTCAGTAGTCAGGTCATCTGAGGCCACGATGAATTCCGGGGGTGGAGCAGAGTCGATGATTGTCCGCAGGGCATTCAACAGGTTCGTGCGGATGTGCTCCGGCTGGTTCCAGTCGATCTCCCACACGGGCCAGTGTGAATAGAAGTTCGCGTATTGGGCATCCAGTCGCTGAAAGAGCCATGCTGCGAACTTGGCGCGCTTCGGAGGTGGCTTTCGCGTCAGAGCAACTAACTCGGCCATCCGTTCAAAGGAGCCCGTCGGGAGCCTTCGCATACTATGAATCAGAGTGTACCTCCTTGATCCATGCTCGTCCCTGGGGTTTCCGTACTGTATAGTATCGAAACTGTAAGCGGTCTGGCATGCACCGCACTCAGCGACCCCGCTTACATCGTCCGGGACAGCGTCTAGGATGATGAATCTCGAAAACGGGGACGTGGTAGGCACCATCGCTGACAGATTGGAACAACAGCTGATTTCGTTCTGCATAGGGCCCTCCAATTTCAGCGATCTCACGTCAGCTTGATTCCAACGATGACTCCGAAGAAAGTGCTTTCTTCAGTGTAGACTATTTATGAGATGAGGTCTAGCAACGCGAATATAACGTAGGTGTAGCGAATGACAAGCTCGAAAATCGCGGCGCAGCGGGCGCTGGAGATCTGGCAGTTCATGCAGGATGAACTGGTGCGCGTGGTTGGGTTGCTAAACGACACACAAATGAACACGCGCATTGCACCCAATGTGCGCACGTTAGGCGAGCAGGCCGAGCACATCGTGCGCGGGCGTGCTCTGTGGGTACACAAGGTTGTGGATGACCCATCGCTTGAGCCAATGATGAACTGGGACGAGCCGGACGACCCTACGCGCTCAGCCGCCGAGGTAGTGGTCGGGCTCCAGCACACATGGCAGATACTACGTGCCTACATTGAGCCATCCACCACGGACGACCCTGCCCCGGTGTCGGAGGAGGAGGGGAATGGCCTACGCACCGTCTGGGGGATGCTCGACCACGACCTGTGCCATGCCGGAGAGCTTGCCCTCATGCTCGGTGTTCTCGGCTTGGAAACACCTGAGTTTTAGTGCAGCTATCATTCGGCAACGAGAGGAAGCATGAAACTTCTACTGACTTCTGGTGGCATCACGAACAACAGCATTCGTAACGCGCTGGTTGGTATGCTGGGCAAACCGATTGCCGAGGCCACTGCGTTGTTCGTTCCCACAGCAGAGCAACCGCTTGGACCCTTCTTTGTCGGGCGGTCGGCACAAAATCTTCTACAACAGGAGTGGAAAGCGTTCGGCGTGCTGGAGCTAACTGCCCTGCCCACTATCCCACAAGAAGCCTGGCTACCAAAACTCAGAGCCGCCGACGTTCTGCTGGTGAGAGGAGGCGATCCACTGTATCTGTGCTACTGGATGCAGCAGTCGGGGCTGGCGGACCTCTTGCCGGAGCTTCGCGAGACGGTCTATGTGGGAATGAGTGCCGGGAGTATGGTGCTGGCCCGCAACATCGGGCAGGAGTTCGTCAACTGGAGGCCGCCCACTGCTGGCGACAGCGATAAGACTCTGGGGCTGGTCGATTTTGCGATGTTTCCGCACCTGGACAACCCAGATTTGCCGAAGAATACTATACTCATCGCAGAAAAATGGGCAGCCAAACTGACTGTACCGGGGTACGTGGTTGACGATGATACCGCAATTAAAGTGGTCGACGGGACCGTCGAAGTCGTCTCCGAAGGCCATTGGAAATTGTTTACGCCCTAAGGAGGAGCCGTGGGTAACCATACTAACAACACCAACGACCTTCGAATAATGCTGGAAATCGGACTGAGAGGCAAGAGGGTGGTAGCGGTGGCAGCCGACTGGCCCGGCCTCGAGCGCGGGGGGAAGACCGAGGAGGCTGCGATCGAACGCTTACTCTCCTACGTTCCACGTTATGCACCGGTGGCTAAGCTGGCTGGCATGGAGGCCGAGTTTGCGAGCAGCACGACGGGCACAACTGGCATACCCGTCGATGTGGCTGTAGTCGAGCGCTATCCGGGCACGGGCTCTACCGACTTTTGGGGTATCTCGTTCGCGTTTTCGGATGTCGACCAGGAGGCCATGTCAGGCGAAGCATTGGAGCGTGAACTGGCGCTGATGCGCTCGTGCTGGGCATTTTTCGACGAAGTGCGTTCGCGAGTGTCGGCTGAGATGCAGCGTGGTCCACGCGGTGGAGGGCGAGATCGGGACCGCATCGTCCGTCATACTCTTTATTCGGAGCTGGACTTCACAAAGAAGGTCGGCGTGCTCACACCCTGGGAGGAGATGATGACCAAGGAGGGTCTGAAGGCGCATCGCGACGCCTATTGCAGCGCGATTCGAGCGTTCCATTCCGAAGGTAAAATGGCCCGCAAGTGGCCGCTGCGGTACCTGATTCGGCACACCACTTTTCACACCCTCGATCACGCCTGGGAAATGGAAGACAAGGATCTGACTGCCAGCTGATGGCTCAACGCCGATTTTTGCCCCGGAATCTCACGACTTGACAACCGCAAAGTACAACAGGAGCTAAGCATGTTACTTGAGAATAAGAACGCACTGGTTTATGGCGCTGCAGGCGCAGTTGGCAGCGCGGTAGCGCGGGCATTTGCGCGGGAGGGCGCACATGTGTTTCTGGCTGGCCGCACCGCCGCTACCCTCGAAGCGCTGGCCGGAGAGATCGGAGCCGCCGGAGGAAAAGCCGACTTCGCTGTGGTTGATGCGCTCGACGAGCAAGCCGTCGAAAGCTTTGTTAGCAGCGTAGCACAGCAGGCCGGTAGCATTGATATATCCTTTAACGCTATAGGGCTAGAGGATGAGCAGGGGCTGCCGATGATCAAGATTACCCAGCAGAGTTTTGCCCTGCCGGTAAACATCGCGCTTACGAGCCACTTTTACACGGCAAACGCGGCCACGCGCCACATGGCTCCTAACAGGTCTGGAGTTATCATGGCAATCACCGCCAACGCGGCGCGCACGGCACAGGCAAATATGGGGGGTTTTAGCGTGGCCTGCGCCGCTATCGAGGGTTTTTGCCGCCAGTTAGCGGCGGAAGTAGGGCCGGACGGTATTCGCGTGGTTTGCATCCGCTCGTCCGGTTCGCCCGATGCACCGGGTGTATCTGAGGTATTGAACCAGCACGCCGCTAACGCCGGTATATCACGCCAGGAGTTCGAGGCCAGATTCGCTGCGGGCACTTTGTTAAAGCGGCTGCCGTTGCTGGCCGAGGTAGCAAACGTGGCCGTGCTGATGGCCTCTGATCTTGCCAGCCCAATTACCGGTGCGGTTGCCAACGTAACCTGTGGCGAGATCGTGGACTAGATCGCTGCGTCAATATCGTTGGGTAGTACACAGAGGAGGATCGGCTAGGCGCGGCCCATTAGCGCGCCGCGTCCCGTAGTGACACCGCCGGGCACTCGAAGTTGCGCGAGTTGTGCAGCCGGGTGCCGGGGTTTGAGAACCGCTTTCTCGACGCCTGCCGCGGCTATGTGCTGGAGCAGCTTAACGTGGACGATGTGGCGGCCCGGGTCTGGGCCAGAGGAGCAGCAGCCCTAATCCCGGCTCGCAGCTCGCGCAACTGTGAGTTCAATCCGGAGTTTGGTCCATAAAGGAGAAGAGAGAATATGAGTGATATGAGTCATCACGAACCCAAAGCAGAAGTCATGGTTGATTATCCATACCCACAGACCCAGCCCCAGACCAGGAGCGCCAGCGCGCTCGACTGGAGTGAAGTTGTTAAACTGCTCACCAATCCTAACGGCACAAGCTGGCTCTCGACCGTTAGCGGCGAGGGCCAGGTCCACACCACCCCTATCGGCGCCTTCTTCGTCTCGGAGACGTATTATTTCAGCATGGGACAGGGCACTCGCAAGGGCGCCAACCTGGATCAAAACCCAAGTTGCACCATCTGCATCCACGCCGGTGACTACGACATAGTTGCAGAAGGAACCGCCCGCATGACCCGCGACGAAGCGAAAGTTCAGCAATTAGCAGCTTTCTGCCAGTCGGTAGGCTGGCCCGTCGAAGCCAAGGGCAGCACCCTCGACGCACCCTATCATGCCCCGACCACTGGTCCCGCGCCTTATGACGTCTACGAAATGACCCTGCGGAAAGTCTTCGCCCTTGGCATCACCAATGAAGGCGTCAGCCACTGCACCCGCTACATCTTCGGATAGCTAGAGCAGGACTCTTGTCTCTTCCCCACATTATCGAGGAAGAGGAATAGGACTTGTGGGATATGAAGATCCCTCACATCGATCATGTGCGTATCAACGTCAACGATCTTCCTGCCGCGAAAGCGTTCTTTCTCGACTTGGGGCTTGAACTGCGGGGCATACTCGTGCCGGCCGTCGAACACACTGGGGTGCTCTAACAGCAATAACGCAGGCACGCCCCCGCGTATACGCACCACTAAAGCACTCGCCCCTGAAAGGGGCAATACGCATGATTCAGATGACGAAGCTCGACCTGTTCGCTGGAATCCCCGTTGCTGATTACGCCATGGCACTGAAATGGTACCAACAGCTACTGGGCGGGCCGCCCGCGTTTTTTCCGCACGACATGGAGGCTGTGTGGGAGCTTGCGGAGCACCGGTACCTGTACATCGTACAGCAGCCTCACCATGCTGGCCATGCAAGGCATACGCTCTTCGTCGATGACCTCGATACGCTCTTAGCGCAGATAGCCAACCGGGGTCTCGACCCCTGGAAGCGGGAGACCTACTCAAACGGAGTGCGCAAGATCACATACCGCGATCCCGACGGCAACGAGATCGGGTTCGGCGGCGCTCCGCTTTAGGTGATGTTGCCTCGCAATTCGCTGTGATCCGCTGTAACTCGGGGCGACTAGGACTGGTTATTTCAGAACTTAAGTGCCATAATGAGAGCCGGCAACTTGGTTAGTCAAGAACACTTTCAGGGCCCCTTCTTATGAACTACAGTCAAGAAAAAGCGTTACGACATCCTATCCTAGGGACGATGCCTGGCGCCACATCCGCTCAGCCGCGCATCACCTCCCAGGAAGGATACCGCCTCTCGGTGAGCCTCACCGTCATAGCGGATAGGGGCACTGTTCAGTCGAACGACGGCCGAGCGATATGGCACTGCACGGTCGCGATACTCCAAAAGGGCAGTGACGCGATTCCTGTAGAAGAGTGGACACCGGAAGCGCACGAACTAGCAAAGCAGGTAGGGGAGGAGACCCTCGAAGGAGTCGGCGACAAAGGCACGCTCTTCAGCACCGAGGCAGACGAATATGTACTGCACCTCTACCTGGCGCTTACCGAAGAAGAGCAGGCGATGCTTCCTCCGGTCCGGTGAACACACCCTCCACATAGGGTGAGCCCGATCACAAAGATCGCAAATTATCGGAAAAGAATGGTCAAGGAGCAAGATTCTATGTCGACAATCCGTTTTGAAGCTGAACTCTTTAGAATCGGCTCATGGACCATACTTCGCCTGCCTAAGAGCGCGAGCGCGCAGCTTCCATCAAGAGGCATGACAATGGTTGAGGGAACCATTGATGGTTTCGCCTTTCATGCCCCTGCCCCTCGAACCGGGTGGTAAGGGAAGCCACTGGCTAAGGGTCGACGAAACCATTCGCGAAAGGGATGGAGCAGACGCAGGCGACACTGCGGTGCTGGCGATTGAGCCGGCTAGAGAATGGACGGAACCCAAGGTACCGGACGATTTGAAAAGCGCGCTGGCCGCCGACCCACAGTTACAATCCCTATGGATGGATTGTACGACAATGGCGCGCTGGGACTGGATCCGTTGGATAAGCGCCACTGCACAACAGGAAACGCGCAGGCGGCGGATCGAGGTCACATTCTCGAAGCTCAAATCCGAAATGCGAAGACCGTGTTGTTTTAACCGGAGTCGTATCTGCTTAAGCTGTAAAATTCCCGTGCAAATTTACAGCTAAGTGTTTCTCTCGCGATTTAGCGAGATTATCAGACCGAAGTTGAACAGCGATAAGCGCCCAACGTCATGCTCCTGAGCCGCGCTCCATCACTTCCGGCGTCAGCATACGCGATCGCGGCGCCGGCTCGAAGCCCTTGTTGGACAGTGCGGGCACACGCCAATCACCCATCAGCAGTCGAATACCGACCAGCAGAGGTCGTTTCGCAGTCGCTGATCGTCCAAGACAAGGTCGCGAATCGCATACGGCAGTTGGTCGCGCTGCCAGCGGCACTCCAGCCGGCCCGCATGGTCGCCCTCCCCTTCACTCGCAGCCGCCCGCGCGGCTTTGATCGCGTAGGCTGCGGCGCCGAGCTCGTGCGCAGCGACGTGCGCGACCACCGCCGCCTGCCCCGCAGCATACGCGGCATGTCGCGCCGCGCCTCTCAGATCTCTGGCCGCCCCCATCGCATGACCGCCTGCCGCGCGGGCCTGGGACATCGTGATCTCCCCGCGCACCCATGCCCGCGCCTGCTCAATTGCCGCACGCGGCCGAGAGTCCGAAGGCGAAGCGTGCTCGAACAGGTGCAGGACATGCTCCGCACAGGCGGCCGCCCACAAGGCGAGAAGGTGATGGTCTGAATCCGTGAGCGTCCCACCGCGGCGGATGGTTATAAAGCGAGGGTCGTGTTCTTTGGGGAGGATCATCCGGCACCTTTCATTTCATAGACAGATCATGAACTCAATATTACTATGGCCATACCCTGATTTTACAGGAGGTGATAGGTCTTGAAAGACTCTGTTAGTCCATGTCCTCCAGCGCATCCTCAGCCGCGTGCAGCCCGCACATTCCGTGCACACCACCTCCCGGCGGCGTAGACGATGAGCAGATATAGATGCCTTTGGCGGGCGTCCTGTATGGATCGAGCGAAGGCACAGGGCGGGTGAAGAGTTGGCGCAGGTCTTGCAGGCCGCCGTTGATGTCACCACCCACATAGTTGGCATCGTGAGCGTGCATCTGTGCAGGCGACATAGTGTGGCGAGCCAGCACGCGGTCGCGAAAGCCGGGTGCAAAGCGCTCGATCTGAGCCTCGATGCGCTCGGTCATGTCGAACGTAGAGCCGTGCGGTACGTGGCAATAGGCCCAGAAGGTATGTTTGCCTTCAGGCGCTCGCGTAGGGTCGAAGAGGCTTTGCTGCGCGGTCAGCACGAAGGGGTGGTCAGCCGGGCGACCCCTGCCCACCTGGCGCTCGCTGCGTGCGATCTCCTCAAGGGTGCCACCCAGGTGGACCGTTGCTGCCTGGCTGCACTCTTTGGCGCGCCAGGGCACCGGGCCGTCCAGGGCATAGTCTATCTTGAACACGCCCGGCCCGTAGCGATACCTCTTGAGCTGTTTCCTGTAGCCGTCCGGCAGTCTGTCGCCCGCTATCTTCAACAGTTGGCGCGGGGTAACGTCGAACAGCACAGAGTCAGAGGCAGGAAGGTCACCTATCGAGGCAACGGTAGTGCCCGTCCGGATCTCGCCGCCCAGGCTTTGCAGGTAGGCCGACATCGAGTCAGCAATCGCTTGCGAGCCGCCTCGCGCCATCGGCCAGCCCGCGACGTGAGCCAGCGTGCTAAGCAGGGCAGCAGCGGCAGAACTGGCGGGGCGCTCAAGAGGCAGCATAGAGTGAGCAGATAGGCCTGCCCACATCGCACGCGCTCTCTCTCCCCTGAAAGCACTCAAGGCCACCAGTCGCGAGGGCAACAGGGCGCAAACGCCGAACCACGACATGGCAAGCAGAGTGCTGGGTCGCAGCGGTAGCCGCAGAGGCCCCAGCACATAACGCTCCAGTCTGCTCCAATTGCTTACGATAGGTGATAGCATCCTGCGGTAGGCCGCACCGTCGCGCCCAAGCCCCTGCGCCGTGCTGTCCAGCGAGCGATAGAGCATGACAGCCGTGCCATCGTCAAGCGGGTGAGCCATACATGCCGGAGAATCAACCCAGCCCAGGCCGAACTTGTCTAGAGGCTGCTCGCGGAAGAAGGGCGAAGCGACACCGAGAGGGTGGATTGCAGAGCATACGTCGTGGACGAAGCCGGGCAGAGTCACCTCTTCCGAACGTGTGCCGCCCCCCACCTCGCCCGCGGCTTCCACTACCAGCACCGAGCGGCCTGCTCGCGCCAGGGTAATCGCAGCCGCCAGTCCATTGGGCCCCGCGCCCACCACCACCGCGTCGTAATGCGCCTTCCTGTAGCCTGTAGATGTGTTCATAGTATTGGCTCTCTTCTTTTGTCGCGACAAAAACGGGGTCGAACAAAGGGTAAGCAAGAGACGGGCCGAGAGGTGAAGGATGTGCAAAAACCTATTGCCATCCGCGGCTACATCCGCTATCATGCGTGTAGGTTGGAGATTCTGTGCGTGGTAAAGTTGGAGATATCTACTGAGATAGCAAAATCAGCCGGGTGGATCTTTCTAACTCATGCACCAAATGCGGCTCATAGAACGCAACACAGCATAGCATCTAAACCTGAAACAGGCAAAGCGCTCAGCAAGAGAACGGAGGTCGCTCATGGCGAAGATACAGTTGAGAGATGTGGTGGACTACAAGAGCTTCAGGATGAATCCCGGCCCACAGCTAGAGCAGGCGTCTAATGGTCGCCCCGTGCTGGTGGTCAAGGGGAGGCAGAGGTTCGTGGTGTTGGACGCCGACAGCTACGACGATATCGTGGAGCGGCTGGAACAGCTTGAGCAGTTGCAGAGAGGTCGTGAGCCCATCCCGACTTCGACCCCAACTCAGCGCACGGGCACAGAGGGCTGAGGCATGCATGTCTCCTGGTTTGCAGACCGGGGAGGCACGAGAAGCCACGGCCAATCAAGCGTGCTGAAGAGAGCGACTATGAGCGCCACACAACATGGAGAAACAGACCGCACTAAATAACCAACAACCTGGAGCGAACTTGCTCCGACAGAAATACAAAGGGGCGGCTTAAATACCGAAACCTCGTAGATTGCAGTCTAGGAGGCTTCATCTTCCGCCACACGAACCCTTGCAGGGGTGTTGTAGCTGTATATTCGATTGCGTAACCTCAATATATCAGAACTACAGACTCCCTGTCAATAGGCATGGAGCATTTTCGTACCCTTTTTTCGGGCCAATTTTGGGGGTTACGCCGGAGAAATAAAGATATGACCTAGCGAATCGCAAAACGGTGGAGCGGATCGAGCCGGAGGGTGCTGGGAGCAGGTAAGCGGGAGCGCCTGGGAACGCGACCACAAGCCTCTCATACAGCACACAAAACCTCAGCTTGGCGGCTTCCACATCGCAGATGAACTTGCGACGGACCAATAAAAAACCCGACTGCTGGTAACAGTCAGGCTTTGAAGATTCCGTCGGTGTGGCCCTCTGGGAGGAGGATCACCGGCACAATGTATGCTCAAAAGCATTGTAGCACCGGGCCATCCTCCTGTCAAGAGGTACAGGAGGTTTTCTATGCCCAAAAATACGGGATACGGGGCTGGGACAGGGCAGAACAGCCAGATAGAGGCCAACGCGGGCAACTTTGCCGGGTCGGGCAACAGCTTCGCGGCGCGCTTCGGCAGAGTGATCCTGCAACACGGGATCGCGGCCCTGCCCTCGGCCCTCTATCATTTCGGCGGTAAGCTCGACCTCTACGCCCAGCATGTCTGGTTCATCTCCTACATCCTGTCGCACAAGTGGGACGAAGACCTCCCCTACCCCAGCCTGGGGGTCATGTCCCGCGCTTCGGGCATGAGCAAGCGGCAGCTACAACGCTACAGCGACGAGCTACAGGGGATGGGCTATCTATTAGTGCTGCCTCGCCGCTCGCAGGAGCGCGGACAGGAGTCGAACTACTACGACTTCGCCGCATTATTCGAGCAACTGGAAGAGCGCATCGCGGAGAACACCGGAAGCCGGGGCGCAAAGGGAGATACCAACCCGATAACTTCCCTCTTCGATCCCTCCCGCGCCCCTGATCTGCCCCACCACAACGGCCATGAAAACGGCATCGAACGCAGTATAGATGACATCGAGCGCGCCCAGCACGACCCCAGCTTTGTGGCTCGCTATGGCAGAGTGCTGGCCCGCTACGGTGTGGCGGCTGTGCCTCGCGCCCTCTTCACCTGCAGCAAAGAGCTGGGCATGACCCCTCAGCAAGTGTGGTTCGTGGCCTACATCTTCTCCTACCAATGGGACACCTCCCTGCCCTACCCGAGCATCGTCCGCATGGCGGCTCAGACAGGCTACACCGCGGCCTACCTCCACCGCATCAAGACCAGCCTGGTCGACCGCGGCTCCCTCCGCTTGATCCGTCGCACCAAGAGCGACGGCGGCCAGGACTCAAACGCCTACGACTTCAGCCCGCTACTGGACGAGATACGCAAGCTCCTCAAGCCTGCTATAAACAGCAAAGACTCAACCCCTACGGGCGACGAGCAGGGAGAGGCCGGAGAGGGCAAAACGGCCGAAGCAATCGCCACCATTCCGGTCAAGAAAGCCCGCCGGGGCAGCCTCGCCGCGCAGTCCAGACGAGACCGCGCAGGCGTGCAAGTGCATACTCTGGGCGATGACACCCGGTACACACAGGGGAGTGACGTGCAGTATATACCCCCTGGTGACACACAGTATTCCCTGCCCGGCGACACCCAGCATATAGCCCCCAACGACAGCAGGTATACAGGTGGCAGTGACAGCAAGTTTATAGTCCCCGATGCCACCTCGTATACACAGCCCGGCGACAAGCAGTTGCCACCCCCTGTAAAGCAGAAGGCACCGCGCCCCATGACAGGCAGTGTGCATCCCCCTGTGACGTCGAGTGCACACGAAATAGAAACAGGAAATAGAAAACAACAAAAGAAGGATGACTCGAGTCATCCTTCCCAGGTAAATATCGTGCAAGACGAAATCGAAACAGGCAACGATCTCGCTTACTCGCCCTTCATTTCGCGGGTTGCTACTGATTTCTCATACGAGCTTGGTGATGCCGAGCATGTACTTGAAAACGCCAGTCAGGCCCTGAGGCTGTGGCGGTCATCAGGCCTGCAGGCCGAAGCGTACGTGGACCTCATGTACAGGGCAAAGCGCGCCACACGAGATGGGCAGGGTAAGCACGGCGCGCTAGGCCTATCGAACAAAATGGCCTACTTCTTCGCCTGCCTGCGCCGATTAATCAGCGAAGCGTCTCAGGATTGATCGCCTCGGGTGTCGTCCCGCTCACCGTCGTAGCCCTGGGTCCCCAACCTGGCGCGGCTGTCCTGTGTTTCAGGCTTGCCCTCCAGTGGGCGTGTGGGCTCCCCGTAACCTGTGGGACTGGCGCCTTCCGTATTATCCACGCGGTGCGTCTCCACGCCACTATCTGTGCGCACAGTCTCAGCGCCGTTGCCCGAGCCTTCGCTATAATTTCCGGGTGCGCCGTAATACGGATTCTGAGTTGGCTGTTCCTGGTTCTGGTTCTGGTCCTGCCCCGGATTCTGGGGTCTATAGTATTTGTGGTAGCGCGGCCCATAGCCTCCGCGCCACCGGTTCCTGTAAGCGCTGCCTCGCGCTATCCTTAGCACGAACAACAACAGGAAGAAGATCACCAGAAATCCGACGCCCCCGCGGGACCCGCCGAACATCCACATAAAACCCAGTGTGTGCAACATCATCGCTTTATTACCTTTTCTTCTACTTCAACCTGTTCGCCATAGCAACTACTGCCTGTACCAGATCATACGCACCCGCCATCTCTTCTGTTACACTCCGGGCCACAAACGCGCAAGCCAACTCGGATGCGTTTACACTCTGCGCCCTAGTCCATCATTGACATGCCTGTTCGTAAGGCAGTATAATTTGCCAATCTATAAGGCTGCACAAATCTGCAGCCGAGTGTTACTTTTTGTATCTTAGTATGCTTTATAACAGTGTTGCTGCACTACCGGCTCAGTGACACCGTCCAGCCTACTCTCCACAAACATTCTGATGTCGGGGTGAGTTGATGAGCCGTAATGTTTGCAGGAGGCATAGATGCAAGACCCTATCGAGTACCCAATTGAGGGCGGATCCACCTCAGGTGACGTGGCCGGGCCAACGCTTTCCGGCTCGATTGGTATGCAGCGCGCCTCCTTTCCTATGGACGGTGATTACTCCACCATAGACGAAGCACGAGCCGGCTTTGCTGCCCTGGAAGAGGCGCTCCGAGCCGCGAACGACAGGCGAGCCATATTCGTTGGAGCTTACCTGACCATCACTTCAGCCATGGGCGAAGCTATAGATGCCGGTGAGTTCATGGACGGCCAGTGGGTGCGCAGCTATCTTTTGCATTTTGCCAGGCTTTACATGGAAGCCTTTCGCGCCTTTGAGAATGGCGACCTGGATCACGTGCCAGCCGCATGGCGGGTCGCATTTGAGCTGAGCGCGCGCGGTGAGGGGATGGCGCTACAACACCTCCTGCTCGGCGTCAACGCGCACATTAACCACGACCTGGCGATTGCCCTCGTGCGGTCGGGAATTGATCCTGACCGCCCCATGCGCTACGATGACCATACAGGGGTAAACGAGGTGCTCAAGCGTACGGTCAACGCATTACAGGATCATGTAGTGCGTTATTATTCCCCCGCTCTCCATTATTTCGATGAGATATTCGGCCACTGGGACGAGGAGTTCTCCTGTCTGATGGTCGACAGAGCACGCGAAACCGCGTGGACTCACTGCCTGGATCTGGTTGGCTGCTCGTGCGAAGAGGACGAAGCAGTGGTGATGCGCCGCATTGACGATCACTCAGGTGCTCTGGCTCGCGTGATAGCCGTGCCCCATGCTTCTCCATTAAACCTCTACATGGCAGTTCGAACTTCCTTCTGACAAAGGAAAGCCCATATATCACTCCCTCGAGGTCGTCCTGGTCTCCGGCTGGTCAGGATGCCGTTGCCCGGCTCCAGCATGTGGATAACCTTCTCAATTCCACGATTTCGTGCTATATTGGGCCTCTAACACACGAAACGCAACAATTGGCCTGAACGCGCGGGCTGAAGTTAGGTGCAGGAGCGGTCCTCTTTCCTCTGTCTAGTCAACTCCCGTTCCTCACGCAGGGACGGGTGTCGATCTCCTGTGGCTTCGATCTGGAAAATATAAAGTTTGCCTCGCCCGGTAAGCACCGAAAGGACAACCATGAAAGACACACGGGATACGCGCGATAACCGCGACCCACGGGAACACAGCCGCCTGCTCCGCACCTCCGAAGTGGCCGAGCGGCTGGGAGTGCACACAGGCACAGTAGCCCAGTACATCCGCGAGGGCGTATTGCCCGCCAACTCCACCTCGGGCGGTCACTACCGCGTTTACGAAGCCGATGTCGACGCCTTCCTCGCCGGCATGTCGCTCGACCGCGACCACGGTGCCGTGGTTGTGGCCCTCGTCAACCAGAAAGGCGGCGTCGGCAAAACTACGGCGACCGCAAACCTGGCAGTGCTCCTCTCCGGTTTGGGAGTGCGCGTGCTGGCGGTTGACCTCGACCCGCAGGGCCACCTCACCTGGTCGCTCGGTCACAACCCCGAAGGGATCCAGTCCACGGTGTACGATGCCATGATCGGTGACTGCGAGCTTGAGGATGTCATCCTGCACACCGCCTTCGGCCCCGACCTCGCGCCCAACAACATCGTCAGCAGCGAGGCCGAGGACTATCTTCGCGGTAAGCCCAACTGGGGGAGCCGCCTCTCCAATTCCATGAGGGGCATCCGCGCCCGCTACGACTACATCCTGCTCGACCCCGGCCCCAACCTCAGCTCCCTCACCATCAACGCTCTCTATGCCGCCGACTACCTGGTCATCCCCACGGAACTGGAAATGCTGTCACTTAAGGGCCTGCAGCTTCTCTTGAAGCGAGTGGACGAAACGCGCAAAGACTTCAATCCGCGCTTACAGGTGGCGGGTGCTGTAGCCATGATGGTGCAGTCCAGCACCAACGTGGCGCGCGTCATGGAGGAGAGCCTGCGGCAGGCGCTGCAGAAGCGCAACATCCGCGCCTTCAAGACGACAATAAAGCGCAGCACCAAGTATGGTGAGGCCTCCATGCTGCGCCAGGTGATGGTCACGCTCCACCCCCGCAGCGAGCACACCCAGGCCTACCGCAACCTGCTGGCCGAGCTTCTACGAGTAATAGGCGGCCCTGCCCTCGACCGCATCTCAAAACTGGTACCAAACGCTCCCCAGGTCGCAGACTCCGCTCAAGTCTCCGGCGCACAGGCAGGAGAGTAGTCAGATAGATCTACAATCTGCGGTCTGCTCTCTGTATGCTTGGTGTTGCGTACGCGCATTGACTGCCGTCTTGAGCGGGTATATCCGAATGTACTGAAGTATGTTACAATCGCCCTGGGTGGCATTCCGCCTTACTCCCGAGGTCACCAATCTCTAGATTGTAGACTCAAGCAAGCTCTCCTGCAAGAGCCAGCTTACAAGGCCGCCGCCCGCCGTCTTCAACACGAGATTGCCGGCATGCCGGCACCCGACGAAGCCGTCAGCCTGGTCGAGTTGATTGTGGCCTGGCCTTGAGTGCTTCCTTTCTTATCAGCACCAGGAACAAATGGGACGATTGGTATGCTTTTGTATGCGCCATACGCCCGAAATGGGTGGCATACTGCTGCGGGCGCGGTGAGTCACATGCCCGGCTGCCGCATCGATTCGTTTCATTAGGGTCAAAGAGAAGGCCACAACAGGAGCAACACATGAACCGACTCCCGGTATCCGGCACGCAATGCGGGCTGGCGTTTGCATCTGCCTGCTTCCTCGCGCTGGTTGCGTTGCTCTGCCTGGGCGCAACCTCAGGGGCCACAGCACAGGCAACGAGTGCCTTGCAAAGCCAACCTGACGCTCCTCTACTGACGCCCACTCCTACAGCTACCGTGTCCTGTGCCCCCATTCCCAGTGGACCCTGGGTAGTGGTAACGCCGATGCCGAGCCTCGACATCTACGGCAATACAGGTGCAAGCGACGGAACCTACTATTACTCGATGGGTGGGATCCACAGTGATGTCCTTTTAGCAGGACACTACAGGTATGACCCTACGAGCACTACATGGACAGTCCTTGCCGATATGCCAATCCCTACCCTGGACGCCAGGACCGTCTATCAGGGGGGCAAGCTCTATGTGTTCGGTGGGATCGACTACATCCCCTCCGCGGTATACTCCGACACTCGCATCTATGACATAGCCGGCGATACGTGGTCGGTCGGAGCACCCATGCCTGCCCCGCGCCTTGGCTCTTACGTGGGCCAGTACAATGGCAAGATTTATGTTGCGGGTGGCTTGCTCGCTGACGACAGAGCTTCCGGCCAGGCTCAGACCTGGGAGTACGATGTCGCGTCCAACACCTGGCTGACTAAGACAAATATGCCCGGCACCAACGCCCTGGGCGCTTACGCGGTCTCCGGCCAGTACCTCTACACCTTTGGAGGTTGGCGAGGCGCCGACTGCTGTGACGGTGACGCATACCGGTACGACATGGCAAACGACGTGTGGACCACAATAGCCTCCCTTCCCACACCGCGAGAAGGTAGTCAGGCATCCGTAATGGGCAACGCCATCTGGGTCTACGGGGGCAATCCATCCTTCGTTTACAAGGACCGGTCCGGCAGCAAACAAACAGCTAACAGCCGGAGCGTCGTAGACGGAGTTACGACGAACGAAGTCTACAGTATCCCAAATGACTCTTACTCGGTTGGGCCGGCTCTCAACCAGCCCAGGGCACGCTTCGCGGGCGGCAGTGTCGGCCTACGTTCCATCGCAGTTGCGGGCTATACGGGAGAGACCTTCACCAACAATGTTGAGGTAACCACGCTTACCGACTCGTGCACAACACCCACCCCAACGCCCGCCTGCAGCACCTACGATGTTGCAACGACGGCAGGCGCGACCGTCGTGCCGGGCACCACAGACACAGGCAACCACTGCTTCGACTGCAGCACCGCCCTTACCTTACCCTTCCCGGTCACTTTATACGGCCTGACGTACACCCTGGCGCAGGTGGGCGCGGACGGCTACATGTCGTTCGGTGCCACCTACAACTATGACCCCACGTGCCTGCCTGTCATCGCCATGACCTACGCTATATTGCCTTTCTGGGCGGAACAGAACACCGCTGCACCCGGTAAAGGTATCTACACACTGGTATCAGGCACAGCCCCCAACCGCACGTTCTACATCGAGTGGCGTAATTGCTTGTATAACGGGCCTACAGGCTGCCTTCAGGACGGTGATACTGACTACGAAGTGATCTTCCAGGAGGGGCAGGACAGCTTTGACGTTGTGTATGGCACCATGGGTTCAGCCACAGCCGGTCTGGGCGCCAGGGGTGTCCAGAGGAATGGCGCTCTTTACACTCAGGTTTCCTGTAACGTTGGTGCTACAACAGGTGAGCGGCTGACCTATTCCCCCGCCTCCGCCGTTTGTCCGACCGATACCCCTGTGCCAACGTCCACTCCACCCGCTCCTACGAACACACCGGTGTTCACAGCGACTCCATACCCCACTCCCCCGTCCTGCGACCCCGGCTGGAGGGTCGCGCCACGCCAGGGAACCGGGGCAATCAACAGCGTCTACGCGACGGCGTCTGGCGATGCCTGGGCTGCGGGCGACGACGGTATACTCCACTGGAACGGCACGCAGTGGGTCATCGTCGGACCTACGGGAGGCTACAGTGATATTCAGGTGGTGGGGCCGAATGATGCCTGGGGCATATACACCCCAGTCACCGGGATCACCATCATCGGTCACTGGAACGGCACCGACTGGACCGTGTCGCCCTACCCTGGCGACTTCGGGTGTTGCACCTTCAACGACCTTTCGGCCTGGAGCCCGACTGATATATGGGCGGTTGGCTACTGGCAAGGCTTCGACCGTCACTACATTCTCTTTCATTGGGACGGCATCGCGTGGCTTAACGAAGGCACTGCGGGTAAGCATCTCGATTCGCCCGTCCGTCCTGCGGGTGGTGGGTATGATTGGTTCATAATGGAGCGAGTAGCAGCCGTTGGGCCGGGCGAGATGTGGTCCTACGGATATGAGGTCTGCTATGGTTACTCCGGCTGCCATAACGGGCCGCTCTCAGTCCATTTCTGTTGGACCAACTGCGAGACGGGCTTAATCCCGACCACTAACGAGTTTAAGGACGGTGCGGTCGTAACGCCCACAGATCGCTGGGTAATAGTCGGCTTCGACATATACTACTGGGACGGCACGGCCTGGGCTATCCGGTCTCACCCTGACGTGGGTTCGCTTACGAGCATTGCGGCCTCCGCCCCAAATGATGCGTGGGCAGCCGGCCCCGGCGGTATCCTCCACTGGGATGGTGCCTCCTGGACCCTGACCTTTAGCCCCGGCGGTGCGTCGGACCTCGCCTCCTCTAGATCGAACGACGCCTGGGCCGCACGGGGGGCCGATATTCTGCACTATCCCAGCTTCCAACTATTCACCGATGTGCAGCCTAGCAGCACGTTCTACATCTACATCAACGCCCTGGCCTGCCGCGGAATTATCAACGGCTACACTTCAGGGTGTGAAACGGGAGACCCCTGCTTCCGACCGGGTAACGACGTCACTCGCGGTCAGGATGCCAAGATCGTTTCGCTGGCGGCTGGCTTCAACGAACCTGTGAGTGGCCGGTCCTTCGAAGATGTCCTGCCCGGCTCTACCTTCTACGATTATGTCGAGCGGCTGGCTGTCCGCAGCGTGATGCAGGGCTACCCATGTGGCGGCCCCGGCGAGCCTTGTGGACCGGGTAACCTCCCCTACTTCCGTCCGAACTCCAATGTCACTCGCGGCCAGATGACCAAGATAGTGTCCAATGCCTCCGGGTTCACGGACAACATCCCCGCAGGCCAGTACACATTCACCGATATGCCCCCCGACAGCACCTATTGGCTCTATGTGGAAAGGCTGCTCCTGGAGAGGCCGGGCGTCATGACCGGCTACCCTTGCGGTGGCGCAGACGAGCCGTGCGACGCGCAGAACCGGCCCTACTTCCGTCCAGGCAACAACCTGACCAGAGGCCAGGCAAGCAAGATCGTCTCCAATTCCTTTTTCCCTACTCCATAAACCATGCGCTGATAGTCTTGCTCTGTTGATGAGCAATGACGGTGCAAACAACACACTTTCACACTGGCACTCGGCCTCGTGAAAGTGTGTTGCGCGCTTGGCCGAACGTTGGCACGCATGTTGCCTGCTATGGCTTCATTGACGGCACGCACGTAGCCACAAGAAATCCTTTGCGGTCGTGGCTCCGTTGGCACGTTGGACTCGCGCAACGAGCAATTAGCCAGGAACAAACACGGAGGCGCACATCTATGGGCAAAAAACGAGGACAGATGTTGCCCGTACCGGCTGTGCTGGTGGTTGGTGTCGGCACTAGCCTGGGCAGCGTTCTCCTGTTCGGTAAGCTGGCGGACGAGATCCTGGAGCACGAATCGATGGCCCTTGATAAGTGCCTGGTGGAGGAGGTCCGCGAGGCGCGTAGCCCCGCTCTTGATAAGACCATGTCGGCTGCCACCGCACTTGGCGAGCCCTGGGCTCTGGGTGCCGTTGGCGTGCTCATCGGAGCGGATTGGCTATTACAGAACCGCAAGGCCGACCTGATAACCTGGGCATCGGCTCTGGTTGGGGGCGGTCTTCTCAATGAGCTTCTGAAACGCCGGTTCCACAGGGCGCGTCCCGCGCTGAAGCTGCGTCGCGCCCATGCCACAGGCTACAGCTTCCCCAGCGGCCACGCGATGATGACTCTCTCCACCTACGGCACGCTTGCCTACCTGATCAGCAGGCGCGGCAACCTGACCAAGCATCCTGCCTCTAGCTTGATATGGGCACCCGTGCTGTTGCTCAGTGCCCTCGTTGGGTCGAGCCGGGTGTACCTGGAGGTGCACTATCCGACAGACGTGTTGGCCGGTTGGCTCGCAGCCATTGTGTGGGCGACCACCTGCGGCGCTGCCCGTAACTTCATGGAGCCTGAGGAAAGCTAACACGGCGATCATTCCCCCCAAGCAGGAGAAATGATCCTCTAATCCCTCGCCCTAACCCCTAACGCTACTTCGCTCCACTACAACGACCGGGATCTCTCTGGTCGCCTTCTTTTGATATGCTGCGTAGTTAGGGAACATATCGACCATCATCTGCCATAGCGCCGGCTTCTCCTCCCGGGTGGCGGGGCGTGCCCTCGCGCTGAATACTTCCGGGCCGAGCTGCACTTCTACCTTTGGCTCCTCAAGCAGGTTCAGGTACCACAGCGGGTGGCGCTGATCGCCGCCATTCGACGCGACCAGTACATAGCGGCCGTTATCGACACCATAGTAGAGTGCCGTTCGACGCAGCTTGCCGCTCTTGCGACCCCTGGTAGTCAGTAGCAGTAAATCTCTCCCGGCGTACTTTTGTCCCTCTGTGCCGCCGCTCTCCACGTAAGTGCGGATATGCTTTGCGACCCACCCTGTCGGGCTGTCGATGATCTCTTCGTTCTTTTTCGTCATGCTATTCCTGTAATGGGATATTTATGCCCAGGGTGGGTTGCGTTCTGCTAAGGCTACGGATCATTTCGCTCGCATGGGCGAAATGATCCTCGACCATCTGCCCGTTGTTTTTGCAGATGGTTTCTCGGGGTGCAGACTCTGCGTTATCCTGGAGGCTTAATGTCCGGACTACGAGTCTCTGGGCGTGTCCAGCGACACCGGCTCCTGGGGTGATTGGCCGGCCTGATCGCTCAACTGCGCTCGCTCCATTTGGTGAGCATGCTCGCGCTGAAGCTGTTTGACACTTTTCTCGGGCGCGGGCAGGTTTTCGGGCAGCCCAGTTCCCAATTCCTTTATCGTCTGCCTCACCTTGTGTCCTACCTCGAAGTGAGTCTGGTTGGCCGCTTGCTTGCCCTGTACGTTTTCCAGACGTAGCTTGGCCTCGGTCTGTGTGATGCGAAATATGTTGGCACCCATTTCCTCTGCCCCCATGTGATCGAGGATATGCTGGCTAGACCTCAGCCCTTTGCGCCGGTGTATATCGCGGGTTCCCAACCCACCATAGAGCCCTCGATAGCCGTGATCATTAAATATGGCAAAATCACGCGACTCGAGCACTCCGGCCTGCTGAGCAGCATCGGCCAACCGCTTGTTGTATATGGTGATCTCCCCGCGCAGGTAGAGCCTCCGCTGGTCTTCGCTCATGCCCGAGAGCGCTTCGGCAATGTCGGTTTGTTCCTGCCTCCTCGTTTGCACCGCAAAGTATGTTTGCCCTGTTGCCACGGCAGGCTTGGTTGGATCTGCGTTCTGGACAAGTAGATAGCACCCGTAGCGCGACATATGTACATCCTCGACCTCTCGCTTCGCGCCTTTACCTACGCTGACAACTTTGGTGGTTTCCTGGAAATGGTCCTCCACATCTTGTCCACTGTTTTCGCAGGCTACCTCGGCACGTTGGATGGCGTTGCGGAACTTGTCCCACTTTGTATATCCCAGTACCTTCGCAAGATCACGAGCCGACCAGTATTCGACGCCCTCTTCGCTCTCTAATCGGATCGTCTCAAAAGGTGAAACATGGTGAGTGGACGTGGGGTCCGTCGTACGCGCTGAACTCGCTGCGGTTCCATCCTTCGCGCTTGCGTTGTCGCTACTCTTATGGTCGAGCAAAGTAGGCTCGACCGGTATATCTTGCGTTTCCGTCTCGCTCGGACTATGTTCGCTCATTTTCGTCCTTCTTCCTCGTTTGACCAAAGAACGGCAGGGGGTTTCGGGAAGTTGCTCGGCTGCCCTGCTACTGCACCCCGATCGCTATACTTTGATTATCAGGTCGACTGCATTTTGCGATCATGTTCCCCGTTCGGGGAATATGATCCGGCCCTGTTGCCGCGCCCGCTCATTCGTCCAGGCAGCCAAATTACGGTCCAATAATTCTACCAAATGTACGATGTCCGGTCTTCCTTATCCACAAGCCTTTCTTCGTCCATCACCCGGCACGCGATTTGCCTCCGCAACAACGTCGGGCTATACTATCACCCACAAGCCTTTCCATATTGAGTCACAGCAACCGTAGGACCAATTCTCATCCCCTGCTATCGGATCGGAGCGAACATGAGCGGCAAACGAACTCTCAAACCTGTAGAACTGGACCTCGACGAGCCCGGCAAGGACATGTCCCGGCTTTTCGCGTCCAGCCTCTCCCCAGACTCCTCGGCCCAGCACGGCGAGCACCAGGCGACCATGCTGCCGATCGATCGCCTGCACGACAATCCTTACCAGCCCCGCAGCACCTCCCACGAAGAGGCCCTAGACGAGCTGGCCGCGGTCATACGCTCTCAGGGCTTTCAGGGCGTCCTGACTGCCCGCCCCCACCCTGAGCGCAAGGGCCATTACCAGCTAACCGCCGGCCACCGCAGGCGCGAGGCCTCACGCCGCATAGGCATCTCCACCCTGCCCATCATCGTCAAAGAACTCACCGACGAGGAGATGGTGACGCTCGCCATCACGGAGAACATTCAGCGCGAAGACCTCACGCCCCTCGAAGAAGGACGCATCTACCTGCTCATGAGCGACGAAATGGGCTTCACGCTGGAGCAAATTTCGCGCGAAGTGGGCAAGAAGCCCGGCTATGTCTACAACAGGGTGCGCGCCGCCAGGGCTCCCGCCGACATCCAGGCTCTGATCGAGGCCAAGCCCGACAGTCTGCGCGCCGTCGCCAACCTGATCAAGGTGGCAAACGGAGACGACCGCGCCGATATGATCAGGCAGCTACTCGCAGGCGAGATCACCACCGACGACCTCCCCACATACATAAGCCAGCTAAACGAGAAGCGCGGCGAAACCATGCTCCCAGACTACGACGAAGACGCCGCCTCCTCCCACGACACCGTGCTGGTGGACGGCGTAGAAGTGCAGATCGACCGGAAGCTGAAGCGCGAACTCGATCGCCTGGCGAAGGAAGACACCCCGGCAGGCCAGATGCACCGGTTGATGCTGATTGCCCGTGCAAACCGGCGGGCGCGCCGCTCAAAGCTGGCCCGCATTTCCTCCATGCTGCAAAGTTTTGCCGACAGCGTGGACGCCGAAACCGACCTCTCCCTCGAAGAGCGCCTCGACCTGGCCACGATATGTGTGATCGCCAAGAAGCTCTATACCGTCTTCAACGTGGCCAAAGACGTAGAGGATTAGCGCAGGACAACTAGAGTTCGGCGAGATCGATTAAGATACTCCCCCGTACCTTCGCCGCTGGCGTCGCTTGCCCATAGCTTGCCATTTTCACCTGTTCCTTTCAGGGAGCATCGGCGTGGACTTGCCCTGACCGGATCTGCACGTCGAGAAATGCTTCCTGCGCTTTCGTCTTGTCGCCTCAGGACTATTACCTCTATTTCTACCCAAATATATATGTGAAATTAATCACATTTCGCTCCCCATTGCCTTGACTGAGACGTATTATTAAAGGTGGAGATACGTCTCGCCGGCAATGCCGGCAATAAGGTAACAAGAGGACATATTACAGAAAAGGCCAGGCGACTACATGGAAAATCTGATAGCTGCTCGACTGCAGATGGCGATTTCTCTGGGGTTTCACATGGTATTTGCGGCGCTCGGCATAGGCATGCCACTCTTGATGGTGGTCGCCGAGGGGCTGGGGCTGCGCACTAAGAAAGCGGTTTATCTCGACCTGGCGCACAAATGGGCCAAAGCTACCGGCATTCTATTCGCTATTGGTGCTGTCAGCGGCACCGCTCTATCCTTCGAGCTGGGACTGCTCTGGCCGCCGTTCATGAAGCTCGCGGGGCCCCTGATCGGTCCGGCCTTCGCCCTCGAAGGATATGCTTTCTTCATTGAAGCTATATTCCTTGGCCTTTACCTCTACGGCTGGAAGCGGCTAAAGCCCACCGCGCACTGGCTTTGCGGTATACCTGTGGCGGTGAGCGGAGCGATGTCGGGGGTGCTGGTCATGTCAGCCAACTCCTGGATGCAGAACCCCACCGGCTTTAACCTCGTGAATGGACAGGCGACCGACATCGACCCCGTGAAGGCGCTCATAAATCCTTCCTGGGGTGTGCTGGCCGTCCACCTTACTCTCGCCTCCTACATGGCGACTGCGTTCATGGTGGCTGGCGTCTATGCCTGGGGTCTGCTAAAAGGCAGGCGCGACACTTATCACAAGGTAGGTTTGGCCATTGCGATGGTGCTCGGCACGATAACCGCCATCGCACAGCCCATCAGCGGCGACTTCGCGGCAAGACTGGTGGCGCAGACCCAGCCTGTCAAGCTGGCGGCGATGGAGTCGCAGTTCAAGACCGAGAAGGGTGCTCCCCTTAGGATCGGCGGCATACCCGACATCAACAACGAGACCGTTCCCTTCTCAATTGAGATACCCTACGGCCTTAGCTTCCTCGCGACCCACGACCCGAACGCCGAGATACAGGGACTGGACGCGGTGCCGAGGTCAGATTGGCCTGTGGTCGGGCTGGTGCATATATCGTTCCAGGTGATGGTCGGCAGTGGGCTTATCATAATTCTTTTCGCTCTGCTTTACTGGTTCATACGATGGCGGAAGCGAGAGCACGGCAAGTGGATCCTGCGTGCCCTGGTGCTGAGTGGCGTCCTTGGAGTGGCTGCGCTCGAAGCCGGTTGGATTGTCACCGAAGTGGGCCGCCAGCCCTGGATCATATACAACGTGATGAGGACAGCCGATGCGGTAACGCCCGCGCCTGGCGTCTGGTACACGTTCGCTGGGTTCATCGGGCTGTACGTCATACTGGCTGTAACGCTGGTATGGATGCTGCTCAGATTAGCTACAGGCAGGCCCACTGTCGACGAAGACCCCGCAACAGCCACCGGTGGCAGGAAGGAGGCAGATGATGTCGCTGTCGCTTAGCGCACTGGCGGCAGGGCTGGCTCTGCTCGCCCTCACCGCCTACACGGTGCTCGCCGGAGCCGACTTTGGCGGTGGCGTGTGGGACTTCTTTGCGAGAGGCCAGCGTGCCAATGCGCAGAGACGCGCCATTTCGGAGGCTATGGGGCCGGTATGGGAATCGAATCACGTCTGGTTGATATTCCTGCTTGTGATCCTCTTCACGGCCTTCCCCATAGCCTTTTCGGCCCTGAGCGAGGCCTTCTTTATCCCGTTCCATTTGCTGTTGCTGGGGATCATCCTGCGCGGCGCGGCCTTCGTGTTCAGGGCGCACGGGTCGGAGGAAGCAGGCCCGCAGAGAGTGTGGGCACGGGCGTTCGGAAGTGCAAGCGTTATCACGCCGGTGTTGCTTGGCATGTGCCTCGGCGCGATATCAGCGGGCGAGATCAGGGTTTCGGATGGCATTGTCCGGGTGAACTACTTTACAGCCTGGCTTACTCCCCTTTCGTGGGCTTGCGGCGCCCTGGCCCTGGCCCTGTTCGCCTATCTCGCGGCAGTGTATCTGACTTTAGAGACGGAGGGCGACCTGCGCGAGGATTTCCGGAAGCGCACGCTCATATCCGGTGGCGTGGTGGTCGCCCTATCGGTGCTGTTGATACCCGTGCTTGTGTGGCAGGCTCCGAGGCTGGCCGAGAACCTTTTGAGCTTGCGGGCATTGCCTGTGCTCGCGCTTGGTGTAGTCTTCGCGCTGCTATCCCTGTGGGCCGTGTTAACCAGGCGATTTGCTGTGGCACGCGTCACTGCCATAGCTGAGGTGGCGATGCTGCTCTGGGGGTGGGCGCTGGCTCAATGGCCTTACCTTATCTATCCCGACTTGACCATTGACGCGTCGGCCGCGCCCGACGCCACGCTCGGCTTCCTGCTGGCGACCGCTCCATTCGGTGCCTTGCTATTGATACCCTCGCTGTGGCTGTTATTCGCCGTGTTCAAAGGGCACAATCCGGAAGCCGCCGGTTCGAAAAGCAAAGCCTAAAACGCAGGTAGTTGAGCAGGCATGAAGCATATACCAGAGCGGAGACGTTCACGGCGTACGGACTATGACGCCCAAAAGAGCTTGCAGCCCCGGCAGATAGCTAGCCTGCCCTTGGAACCCGCTCGCCCACCTCTAATAGTGGGTTGGGCGTATTTTGCTTTGGCCCTGATGGTTGTGCATACAGCCTAAACAGTACAGGGATTCCGCCCGTTTCGACCAACTTGATACTGGACATATGGCTCGCTTCAGGCGGCCACAGCTCTCTTAGCCAAAATGAGTAGGACCATTTTCTAGGGCAATTAGGACAATCAGCATATATACTAATTGCCCCTCATCCTCTTGACGCTGGATAGACGGCTCACGTCCGGCAGCCCTCAATCCTAAAGATAATATGAGTAGGACTATCATCGAGGGGCAGATAGGACAAACAGTGCATATACCTATTGCCGATAGTCCTAGTAAACTGTAATTGACACCTCTAATGGTCTAATAGTTGACCTGGTATACTGCTGCGCTTCAGCCAAACTTGTATCTCCTGGCAGCCCGCATTGGTGGAGGCGACAGTAACCAGCAATATTATGTGTCGCAGTCATTCTTCGTATCAGGCTCAGTTCCGTTTGCACAAGCCTAATCTTGCGTTCACAGGAACGCGTGCTAAAAGGCGCAGAGCTCTGCCTTCTCACTTCAAACAGGAGAAACACGATCGTACGCTGCACACCAATGCGGGTGCGTTTGTGCAAAGCCAATATGAACACCGATTCGCAAACTACCCTATCAACACCAGGCCGGGGCCGAGGCAGGAAACTGCTGGCCCTCACTTTAGCGTTAATACTGGGTATCGCTACAGCTTCGGCTTTTTCGGTAGCCGGTATTACGCAGGCATCAGCCATCCTCACCATCAGCCCGGCCTCATGGGGCACGAT
>JBBRDO010000058.1:0-29362 GCA_038203825.1 Chloroflexia bacterium
TTCAGTTGGTACAGGCCGCTTATGCCCATGAAGTTGATAGTGTTATTACCCGTCCAGGTTACGTACGGCTGGTCTTCGTCCATGTGCGTGAGGCGGATAGGCGTCCCTCCACCGACCGGTACCAGAAACAGGTCCCAAGGCAAGCCGTGCGCCTGTGCGGCCTTCGCTTTCAGGCCCAACAAAGCGAACAGATCAAGACTTCCACCGCCCGGTGTAATAGTGGGTATCGGTACTCCCGGCACCGGTACATCGGTGGGCAGATTGGGCGGTATTATGGGCGTGATAACCGCGTTCTCAGGCGGGACGTTGGTGGCCGCGAACGCGATCCAGTTCCCGTCAGGAGACATAACCGGGGCGTACATATTCTGGAACGAGTTTTCAGCTACAACTACCGATTTAGTTTTGCCGTCGGGCGAGACACGCACCATGCGTTGCAGTGGGGCTATCGCTGTCTGGTTGTCCGTCGGCGCATACTCCAGCGCTACCATGTCGGCGCCGGGCCCCTCGACATTCGGCATCTGGGCCGACTGCATCACTTGCTCGCGCGCTCCTGTCGCCAGGTCGAAGCGGTCAATACGCACGTCTGTGCCCGGCACGTAATTGGTGCTCGTGATCGGTTCCGAAGCCGAAGTGTCCACCGTGAAGTAGATATACTTGCCGTCACTCGACCATGACGGGTCGAGCAGCGACTCACCTTCCTGATGCGTCACTAGAGGTTTCGGCTTCGAGCCCGGCGTGATCTGCCAGATGTCCGTAGAAGGGATCACGCTTGGGTCGGTGGGAGGCGAATATGTGAAGGCGATGCGCGAGCCGTCGGGCGACCACTGGGGCTTGTCGGCGTATTCGTAGAACTCAGGGAAGAATGTCAGCCGCCTCTGTCTGCTTCTGTCGGTTGACAGCAGCCACAGGTTGGCGTTCTGCGCGAACACATATCCGCTCACAAGCGGCGCTCCTGTTTCTGCTACAGCCTGTAGGTCCGGATCGACGAAGTTTGGACTGCCCTTATCGAGTGTCGCGTTACGCGTCTGATTATATAAAGCTGTGATGTTCACCTGCACATGGTATTTGCCCGGCACGCTCGGCACAGAGCCGTCCCAGTTCCACACCGCTACATCGAAAGTAGGCTTGAGGGCGAGCGGCGCCGTGACAACACTACCGCCAAAGACGGCAGGGCTGTTGTTCTCATCCAGGAATTGCAGGAATACGCCCGCCACGATCGTGTCCTGTGTGCCCGTAGACCAGGGGATGCGGACCGTCACCCTCAGTGGCGAGTCGACCACTCCCTGGCTGGCGTTCTCGCCCACTTCGGTGGTATAGGCTACCGTGACCTCGCCCGAATCGGCGCCCGAATCTCCCACACGCAGGAAGGTCCACCAGTGCAATAACTGCCCCGCGAGCGCCACAAGGATGGCCGCCAGCACGAGGGCGACCACAACGAGAGCTATCCGCTTGTACCAGGGAGGAGAAGGTGAAGCGTAAATATGTGCCATAACTGTGTTGTTCTGCTTACTTGCCGACGGCTATACCGTCGTACTGCTGCTGTCCCCAGGCAGCCATAAAGGTGTCCCAATCGACTTCGTATTCGTACGTTCGATTCTCGTTGGTGCTGGTGGGTCCCAGCACGTCGCGGATCAGCGCGCCCCGGTCGCTATAGCCCATGACTACTGCGGCGTGGTCGTTGCCCAGCACGGTATCATAGGTCGTGCCGTCCGGCATTATCCACTTAAGAGGTTTGCCCGGCTTGAAGTCGGCCGTGGTCTTGATCCACACCAGTTGCCCCCTCTGGAGAGCCGCCTCCAGGCTGGCCCGATCGCGAACTGCTGTGGTCTTGAGGCCGTAATGCTCGAATATGCGCCGGATGACGTTGCCCGTCGATCGAGCGAGGAAGTTGCTGGTGTAATCGCCCGAGTAGTGAGTGAGGATGTCGCCTCCGTGGGCTATGAAGCCGTCCGGCGTTTCTTCGTAGGTCGGCTCGATGCTCGTATCAAGACCCACTATGGCAATCTGGTCGTCGAGTGTTACGTCGATGCCGTTGGTCTTGAGCACAACCCACGCTGCGTCGAACTCGCACGTGTAGTGATAATACTGGTGGAGCTTGGTAGCGGCATCAACGTACGCATCATAGTATTTCCCGTCCACTGTGCGGCTGAACTGCCCTTCAATAGGTGTCGGCGTCTGCCTGGGTGTGGGCCTGGCCGGTACTTCTGTTGGAGGCTCCCTGGTGGGAGGAACAGAAGTTGGAGGAACTTCTGTCGGCGGGGCTTCCGTAGCCGGCAGCGTTGGCTTGGCGTCTATCCGGTTCGCCGCCGTGGGCGTGGCAACTAATTCCTGAGGCACATTCGTGGTAAGAGATGCGCCGACAGTTGCCGTGCGCGTGAGTTGAATTGTCCCGATTGGCGGGGCAGGTTGGATCATCCCGGCGAGAGTTGTCCCGAAAATAGAGTACAAAGCTATAGCTGCAACCACCACCAGACACATGAGTACGGCGGCAGCGAACTTGGGATTAACCATACTTTACTATACCGTAAACTCAGACTGCGCGGCTAGTGCGGCCCATTCGTCGGGGGTGTTGATGTTGCTGAAAGAGAGCAGATTGGGGTCGTATCCCCTCATCTCTGCTTCGGGCAGATAAAGCACGTTCAGCGCGTCCAGCAGGTCACCCACCTTCAGTCGTTCCTCTCTGATCCTGCCCTCTATCTCAGGAATGCACGACCTGGTATAGACGGCGTGCAGCGGCTCGACCTGCCGTTCGCCTGACGATGACAGCCAGGCAGGCACATACGCATCGTAGCCCGCAGGTTGCATGGACATGTAGCGAAGCAAAACCGGGTTGAGCGCGGGCATATCGCAGGCCACGACGAGCACAAGCTCATGTGGAGAATGTTGGAGCGTGGTCAGGATGCCGCCCAGCGCGCCCTTGCCCTGTATGCTGTCGGGGAAGGTGGGCAGACCCAGGAATGCATAGTCGGCGGGAGCGTTAGCCACGAGCAGTGGAGACTGGTAGCCTGCCTCCGCCAGCCTTGCCACCACAGTCTCAATAAGAGTTGGACCGTCGGGGATGAGCCTCAGAAAGGCTTTGTTCCGGCCCATGCGCCTGCTCTCCCCACCCGCGAGGATAGCGGCTCCGGCACCAGATGTTCGATTTATCATCGTCACAGCAACTTCCAGTTTGGATCGCGCTCGTCTGCCTCCACTGGCTTTCTCACGTGCGGCAAGAGTCTCGCTTCTGTGGCACCGAACTCCAGGAAGTTGCGTTGTGCTTGCCTGAGCGACACATGATTAGGGCCAGTCGCTAAATCAAGATGATCGTAGCAAGTAGCATCGTCCTGCCAGAAGCAAATCTCACAGATATCACGAGTATGCGGCGGCTTTGCGTACCCGAAGTTCGTCAGGTCACCTTCAATGGTCCTGTAGCCGCAGCAGAGACAGTAGTGTTTATCTGGCTTGTTAGTATATCTGCTTCTCTGGTACTCAAATGGTCCGATACCTTTCTCCTCATTGTTCAGATTGCCCACTGAACATCTTGCTTCTTCCAACGTAGTGAAGTATTGCCAATCAGAAAGTATATCAGACGGTATATCCTGCCACGTAAGGAGAAAACTCTGCAGAGTCCAAGTAAATGTCGAAGCATACACTATCTCGCTTTTTGGACCTCGCATTTCGTATATACAATACGAGCGTTGATCAGGTGATTGCGCGTGCTCTACAAGTATCCCCCGAGCCACTGTCCAATCAAGGTTTTGAAGCTGTGCCATCGACTTTCCTTATGAGCTATGCGAAGAGTTGGTGCTTTCTTCTCACGACGAATGCCAGGTAATACGGCGGGCAATTGACGTTCCTATATAACTCCCGTGTTGACGCTATCTGCTGTTGATTCTATAATCCAGCAAAGGATTGTGCAATGTTTGATACAGGAACAATCGAAATAATCGACGGCTTCGAGGAGATATTTCGCGAAACGGTGGCCCGGCACAGTCATGCTTGCCCGCGCCAGGTGCTCGGAGTGCGTGTGGGGATGCTGGCTGCACGCTTGTTCGGACTGGATCTGCCCCAGAAAGACAAGCGGCTGTTCGCCTACGTCGAGACTGATGGCTGCTTCACGGATGGCGTCGCCGCCGCCACCGGCTGCACATTAGGCCGCCGCACAATGAGGCTAGTAGACTACGGCAAGGTAGCCGTCACGTTCGTAGACACCGTTACAGATAAGGCTGTGCGCGTGTGGCCCAACCCTGAGGCCCGGCAGGGCGCATGGAAGTACGCACCCCACGCGGAGGACGGCTGGCACGCCCAATTGGTGGGCTACAAGACGATGCCCACCTGCGAACTACTCCTCTTCGAGCCCGTGCATCTACTTGTCTCGATAAAAGAGATCGTCAGCAAGCCAGGCCTACGCGCCATATGCTCCAACTGCGGTGAAGAGATCATGAACGAGCGCGAAGTTTTGCGCGATGGAGCAATCCTATGCAAACGCTGCGCCGGCCTGGACAGCTATTATCGCACAGGAGTTTGACCTTCAGCTGAAACCACAGGTTCGCAAAAGAGGGTCCGACCTTGGAGTTTGCCGGGGTATGGGCGAAACCACTGCAGGGTGTCGCCTGGACCTAACTCTCCATTTTCTTTCTCCCCTCCATTCAGCGAGGAGCCAGGCTGGATTTTCTCTTACCTCTCCACCAGGGAAGATCAGTTGACAGGACCCTAAACTAGTAGTAAAATAACTTTGTGAAACAGATCACAATCGGTTCCTGAGAGTAGCCGAGAGGAGTATCAAGGATGGGTGAGTTAGCACAGCCTGTTGGCATCGGTTTAGCCGCCCGGGGCGAAGTGGCTGATGTAGTCAAGTGGTCGCACGAGGCACGCAAGCGCGGGCTGGACTCCGTATGGATCCACGACTCTTATTTCGAGCGCGATGCTGTTACCTACGCTTCAGCTATCGCTTCCCAGGTTCCTGACATCCGTGTGGCAATGGGAGCCCTGAACCCCTTAACCCGCCACCCCGTCCTGCTGGCCATGACCGTGAGCGCCGTTGATGAAATGGCCCCGGGTCGTGTAATCCTGGGAATGGGTACGGGCTTGCCCTTGCGCTTGATGCAGATGGGCATACCCTACACGCCCGACAGCGGTCTGGCAGCAGTCAGCGAGGCCATTGACACGGTCAGGACGCTCTGGTCAGGCCAGAGGATACCGTCATACACACCGGGCTTGCCCCCTATCCAGCCCATGTTTCCCCCTGTGCATAATGTCCCTATTTACATCGCTGCCTATCGCACGGCATTCCTGGAGCTGGCAGGGCAAAAGGCCGATGGCTATCTCGCACGTCCCGCCGAGTCTGTAACAAACTTCAAGCGGATGTTCCCCAAGATCAAGGCTGCGTCCGTTGCTGCTGGCAGACCCGAGAACGCCGTGCAGACCGCCGGCTACCTCCTAACATTCATAGACAAAACACGCCGCGAGGCTCTCAACAGAGCTAAGCGCGAGCCGTTCGTCATCTACATGATGAGCGTGCTTTCCGACTTCTCCCTGGCACAGGTCGGCTTCGACCGCGAACTGCGCGACCAGATCATGGCGGCTTGGCGCGTCGAGGACTACCATAAGGCCGCAGGGCTCATACCGGATGAAATGCTGGATACCTTCATGTTGTGCGGCACTCGTGAAGATGTGGCCGCTAGGGCGACCCAGTACCGTGACGTAGGTATGGACCTCCCCCTCTTGCAGCCCGTGGTACAGGACGATGAGCAAATGAAGGCGATCCTCGAAACGGCTTCGCTTTATGGTTCACAGCCATTACCCGTCGCTGCCACGGCCAAAGACGCAGCTTACGTGCTTGGCGCAGGCGCAAATGCCGGCGTTCGAGAGGCTGTGCCTGCCGGAGGCCTCGCTGATGACCGCACACTTACTTCCGGTGAGAAGATATGGCGGCACGCACAGGCATGGTACGAGGTAGCACGACCATTCAGCATTACCGCATCAACAGCGCCCGTCGCTGCCGCCGGTGCGTTGGCCGCGTTGGACGGGCTGTTCGACTGGCGTCTCTTCGTGATAGCTTTCCTGGGCGCCATCTTTCTGCACATAGGCACCAACGTCATCAACGAGATCTACGACGTGCGCCGCGGGGTGGACACCATCACGTCGCCAAGGGCCAGCCTCGCGATCTTGAAAGGCCGCGTGTCCGAGCGTGAAGCATTCGTGATAGCCGGTCTGTCGTTTACGCTGGCGTTAGTAACAGGCATATTACTGGCCCTGGAGCGCGGCTGGCCGATCATAGTGCTGGGCATCATTGGCCTTGTGGGTGGTTGGGGTTACACGGCTCCTCCTTTGCAGTACAAGTACAGGGCGGCTGGTATCCCTCTCGTGTTCATCCTCTTTGGCCCGCTGTCTGTTCTCGGTGCTTACTATGCGGTCACAGGGGGATGGAGTTGGCAGGCTTTGGCGATCAGCGTTCCCGTCGGCCTTCTGGTAGCCGCCATCTTACACGGCAACGAGTGGCGCGATATAGCCGACGATGCGCGCATGGGAATGGCTTCGTTCTCGATCCGCTACGGTCGGAAGGCGGCCTACTATGCCTACATCTCTCTAGTCGTAGGCGCATACGTGACCCTGAGCATCGGCGTGTTCCTGGGCTGGTTGCCGAAAGAAAGCATGTTAGCGATGCTGTCGCTGCCCCTACTCGTGCGGGCGATCAAATCTTCGGAACTGGGCATGAGCGGCCAGCAACGGGCGATCGCAATGATAGACATGGAGACAGCCCAGTTGCACGCAGCATTCGGCTACCTGATGGTGCTCGGCTTGCTGCTGGCGGTGTTCTTACCGGGCCTGCTGGGACGCTAAACCTTGGACGGTGGGCGGCCCAGCAGGTTTGTCCGTAGTCCGCATGAGTCAACATTCATGGCCCGTTTATGAAAGAATTGGGTGCAATCTAAGTATGAAGAAGCTGTTCAACGACAAAGTGTTTGTAGGTGGCCTGCTGGCGGCGTTCGGGGCGTTCGCCCTGACCTTCAGGGGGCAGCGTAATCAGTTCTGGAATAGGATGACATTGACCGGGCTGTCGCTGGGGAGCCTGGCACTCACAAGCCGCAAGGAACTGCGCGAAACCCGCATCGGACCGAAGGATGTGGCCGTGGGCCTCGGGTCAGCGGCAGGGCTCTATGTTATCTTCCAGGTTGGCGATCGCCTTGCACGCATCATCCTGCCTAGGGGCGCATCAGAGATAGACGACATCTACAAGCTACAGAACCTCGGCTCTAAGTGGACGCTGGCCGCCAGGCTGGGCACAATTATCGGCCCTGCCGAGGAGCTTTTCTGGCGCGGGCTCGTGCAGAAGGGCTTCATGGACGAGTATGGCAAGCCCCTGGGCACCGTCCTTGGCGTCGCCTCATACGGTGGCGCACACCTCGTCACCGGCAACATCACACTGATCGGTGCTGCGACCATAGCAGGCGGCTACTGGGGCACTCTTTACACACTGGGTGTCCCTATGGGCGCGCTAATAGTCAGCCACATGGCCTGGGACATATTCATCTTCCTTATCGCGCCGACTGTGCAGCCGAACAAGAGTTAAAGCTGCGAGCATAACGCAACATGGAGGGTGCACAGCCACTGCTTGCCGTGTACCCTCCATGCCGTGGTACATTTGTATTGTCCTGAGCGCTCCTATGGGGCTATTGGAGCGCCCCTCATATGGTGCTACACTTAGGACATGAAACAGGAGACTGTGTTACCGGTTGAAGAGGTTCGCCCGGTGTCCGCTGTGGCTGCCGGTAGGGCAATTCCTGGCGAGCAGCGATTTGCGCGTTTGTCGCGTATCGGCTGGACCCTTCTGTTCATGGCGGCTGTTGGCATCTACCTGTTGCGGCAGGTATACGACGGGCCTTACGGCAAAGATTTCACGATCTTCCTGACGGGCGCGCACATAGTTGGGGCCGGGCAACTTAGCAGCTTATATGACCTGGCCACGCAAACCGCCTTCCAGAATCCCCTTCTCGGCGGCTACACCTTCCCCGGTGGCCTGCTGCCGTTCAATTACCCTCCTTACGTAGCGTTCTTCTTCTCGCCATTGTCGTTTCTGTCTGCACCGGTAGCTTATTATGTCTGGCTCGGCCTGCAACTGTTGCTGCTCGTAACCTGGTCGGCGTGGGTTGTCCGCACCTTGCGCGAGTGGGGGCTGGATGGCAATGTTACAAAGCTGGTAGTATTTGCCGTGCTTGGCTTCCAGCCTGTACTGGAAGCCCTCTTGATGGGCCAAATGTCGTTTGTCACGGTCGTGCTGTGGTGGTGGGCGCTGGTGAGCTGGAAGCATGAGAGGTGGGGGCAGCTAGGGTTGGCGATCGCACTAGCTGCTTTCAAGCCGCAGATGGCAGTATTGCTCCTTATCGCTCTCGTAGCCCGGAAGCGCTGGAAGTCTGTTGCTTATCTCTTCGGGGCCGAGTTCGCGATGTGGGCCGTGGCGCTCCTGCTTGGAGGGACGCAGGTGCTTACCGGATATCTCGATATGCTCAAGGTGTCGGCCTCAACGGTCGGAACACTTGGCTTCTATCCGGCCTCCATGGTAAACCTGCGTGGTGTTCTAACTATCGTGGGCTTGCCCGAGTCTCTAACCACGGTACTGGCCTTCGGAGGCTGGATAGCGAGCCTGGGCGCCACCTACATCATATGGCGGCTCAGGTGGCCTTTGCTTGCCCAATTCGGCCTGACCGCTGTGCTCGCTGTCTTCTTCAGTCCTCACCTCTATATTCATGATGCCTCTTTGCTGGCCGTGAGCGCTCTATGCGCTATTGCTTGTGCCTCTTCAGGTGCCAGCGCGCTGCAACGCTTGAACAGGCTTTTGCTGCCTTTCGCCTTTGTCTGGGCTTCTTTATACGTGCTGGTGCTGGGGTTAGTACCATCATATATGCCTCTCATCCTGTCGGTGCTATTGTTGTGCTGTGTACTTTCCGTTCTGCTGTTACCTCAGCGCCTGCCGCCCTCTGAGGCGCAACCGAGAAATTAAGAAGCTGAATAGCAGTTCTTACCTTGGCCCGAGGGATTGCCCGAGCGAACTCTATCAACTTGGAGCAGTGGCCGGCATCGCAGTTGATGATCCCCAATTGCGGCATAACCCCTTTCCGCGGGTTGTGGTATAATGTAAGGCAGGGTTTTTGCCTTGACTACAAATTACTGAGGGAAACGAGCAGGAATGAAAGTAATATTGACGCAGGCGGTGCCGGGGCTAGGAGAGGCAGGCGCTGTTAAAGAAGTAGCCGACGGGTACGCCCGCAATTATCTCCTGCCCAGGAAACTGGCAATGACCGCTACCAGAGGCTCGATGAAGCAGGCAATGGCGCAAGCCGAAGTCTACACACGCCGAGCACAGAAGGTGACGAGTGCAGCTCAGCAAGCCGCAACAGCCCTTGAGGGCAAAGTCGTCAAGATTCGCGCCCGCGTAGGGTCAGAGAATCGACTTTATGGTTCGGTGACAGCTGCCGACATCGCAGAGGCTTTGCACGTGCAGTACGGCATCGAGCTAGACCGCAGGAAGATCGAAGTCGAAGAAGTGATCCACAGGACAGGCTCGTATGCCGCGACCGCTGACTTCGGCCAGGGCGCGACAGGCAAGTTCACTGTTGAGGTCGCTCCTGAGGTACAAGGTGCCCATGGCAAAGCAAGCCAGGTGGCAGGCGCCACCATGGAATCTGCCGAGGGTAGCGAGCCCGTGCAGGCTCAGGATGAGGTCGCTACCGGCGACACCGCTGTCGACGAAACAGCGACCGACGAAGCAGACGCAGCAGCCGATGACGCGGCAACTGATGATTCAGAGGCCGGCGGTACAGCGCAGGACTAGATGCAATACCGGAAATAGCAGATTTGTAGGGGCGTGGCGAAGGCTGCGCCCCTGCAGGATGCAGTGGGCTTTTCCACTTTTCCCCTGCTAATGTGTATTGCATGGTTCCGGGCATTGGCGATCTCTAATATATAGAGAGAGCGCCGGTGCTACAAATCGAGGGTGTAGCAAGCAGAGCGTTTTGAGTTATTAGAGTTTTTTTGATTACCTTACATCCTGGGTAGCACCGCATGAATAGTAATATACCCTCCGGGGTAGAACGCCCGGTCCCTTATGACCTACAAGCGGAAGAAGCCGTTCTCGGCTCGCTCCTCCTTGATCGCGACGCGATTATCAAGGTGGCTCCTTTCCTGCGCCCCGACGATTTCTACCGTGAGGCACACGGTTGGATCTATGGGTCTGTGCTGGACCTTTATGGCAGACGTGAGCCGCCCGACCCTGTAACGTTGGCGGCCGACCTTGAAAGGGCAGGGCGCCTGGAGCCGGTAGGCGGCTATAGCTTCCTGGCTAACCTGATCAACCGCACTCCCACCTCCGTCCATATCGAGTATTACGCTCATATAGTGGAGCGTAGTGCCGTCCTGCGCCGCCTTATTTCGGCCGGCGGCGAGATCGCGGCCCTCGGCTTCTCCGAAGACAGCGACACCGCTCAGGTGCTCGACAAGGCAGAGCAGATCCTGTTCAGCATTTCTCAGCGCACCACGAATAGAGATTTCGCGTCCATAGAGCAGGTGCTCAACGAGTATTACGATCGCATTGAGACCATCCAGCATTCTCCCGGCAGCGTCATAGGCGTGCGCACGGGCTTTCATGATCTGGACGAAGTGACGGGCGGCCTGCAAAAGAGCGATCTGCTCATCATGGCAGCCAGGCCTGGCGTAGGCAAGACTTCTCTCTCCCTGGGCATAGCACATAACGCCGCCGCACTCGGCAGCAAAGTGGGCGTCTTCTCACTGGAAATGAGCCGGGAGCAGTTGGTGCAGCGTTTGCTGGCCGTCGAAACAGGCGTGGACAGCCAGAGGTTGCGCCTCGGCTACCTGAACGACGAGGAGTGGCAACTGGTGTCCGAAGCGATTGGACGCATGGCTCAGATGCCGATTTTCATCGACGACAGCGCGGGCCTGACCATACACGAGATACGCTCAAAATCGCGCAGGCTGGAGGCCGAGAGCGGCGTGGACCTGCTGGTGATCGACTACTTGCAGCTAATGCAAGGGTCATCTCGCAAAGACTCAAACCGCGTGCAAGAAGTATCCGAAATCAGCCGCGGCCTCAAAGTGCTGGCCCGCGAACTGAACATACCAATCATCGCCTGCGCACAGCTGTCTCGTGCCGTTGAGAGCCGAACAAGCCACATCCCCATGCTGTCCGACCTTAGAGAATCAGGCTCTATCGAGCAAGATGCGGACATAGTCATGTTCATCCACCGCGAGGAGATGTACAACCCGGATACCGAGAAGAAAGGCATTGCAGAGCTGCATATTGCCAAGCACCGCAACGGTCCCCTTACCACTATCCCCTTGCGCTTCTTCAGCCGCACCACCAAGTTCGCCGACCTCGAAGTTTACCAACAGGAAGAGTAATATGATCGGGATCAGCCTTTGATCCCGGTGCCCCATCGCAATATATGAGCAAGCCATTCACAGGGTTTTCCAGCGATAAGCAAAAGACCATCCGCGTGCCAGAGGGGTTCTTTAGCGATGTGCTGCCCCAAATCGGGTCGGTGCTGGAGCTGAAGGTGACTCTCTATCTGTTCTGGCGGCTTGCACGGGGTGGCGTCGTGAGTGGGTCGCCACGCATAGTCAGCCTGGGTGAGCTTGAAAGCGAGGAGAAGCTAAAGGCTGCACTGGCACAGGGCAAAGGCCCGCGCCCATTCGAGGAAGCCCTTCGCGAAGGTCTTGAGTTGGCAGTGGCGCGTGGCACCCTTTTGCAGTTGCGAATCGCTCAGGTGGCGCAGCCTGCGTTGGCCGCACCGAACGGCAATGGGCACAGCAACGGTAATGGCCATGGCAACGGCAGCAGCAAGCAATGGCAGGAACGCGAGCGAGTAGAGTACTGGTTCCTGCTGAACACGCGAGAGAACAAAGCCTGGGTGGAAGCTCTGGGTAACGGCGAAGTTGACGTGCTAACGACGCCGATGGCGAGTTTCTATCTCGAAACAGGCGATGCGAACTCATTGAGCAGTTTTAAGTCGGCTATCATAATAGAGCGGCCCAACGTGTACACGCTATACGAGCAAAACATCGGGTTGCTTACGCCCATTGTGGCGGAGAAGCTGCAAGAGGCCGAAGGCCACTATCCTGTAGAGTGGATCAATGCTGCTTTTGAAGAAGCGGTCTTGAACAACAAGCGCAATTGGCGCTATATCGAACGGATTCTGGAGAGGTGGACCGTAGAGGGGAGGCAGAGTGGAAAAGATAGGGGATCTGTTGAACAATCACTCGATCTCGACAAATATACGAAGGGGAAGTACGCCTTCCTCTTCAAACCAGACGAGAAATAACGAGCAGGAAGCAACCGCGCCTGACCAGCCGGCAACATCTGAGCAGGTCTCCGCTGAGACCGTGCGCCTGTCATCCACGGGACGCCGTACAGCCGCGCCCGATGGCCGGCCCATCGGCCCCGACGTTTGCGTGTACTGTAATGGTGCCGGCTGGCTCAGAATGAACGCCCCTGTCGGTGATCCTCGGTTCGGAAAGCTCTATCCTTGCGTATGTAGAACGCAGGCCACGGAGCAACGGAACCTGGAGGACTTGTACCGGCTGAGCAACCTCGACGCCTTTCAGACAAAGGTATTTGCCGACTTCGACCCGGAAACGCCGGGCGCCACCGAAGCCTATTACGCAGCTGCCGACTTCGCAACACAGCCCGAAGGTTGGCTCGTTCTGCTTGGTACATACGGCACGGGCAAAACCCATCTGGCTGCGGCCATCGCAAATTACGTCGTGCAGGACCACCACATGCAGGTCTACTTTGCGGTTGCGCCCGATCTGTTGCACTACCTGCGCTCAGCTTATGCGCCCGGCAGTGATGCCACCTACGACGAGCGGTTCGAGCAAATCAGATCGGTATACCTGCTGATCATTGACGACCTGGGAGCCGAACAATCTACGCCTTGGGCGGTCGAGAAGCTTTACCAGATCTTCAACTACCGGTACAACCTGCGCTTGCCAACCGTAATCACCTCTAACTGTGATCTCGACGCCCTCGACCCGCGTATTCGCTCGCGCCTGTGCGATCCCGATTTGTGCAGGCATGTGGTCCTCACCTCCGGCGACTACAGAATGCGCAGGATGGACCCACGCTTTGCAAAACAACAATCGGGCGGAAGAGACCAGGATAGCGGACGAGGGACGGGTGCGGGACGGCGTCAGAGCTACACTAAGGGGCAGGGAAGATGAGGCTAAGTCTTGGCAGCTAAAACCGATCTGGGTGAAATATTCGGTTTCCCGCCCGCCAACCTGTCTACTCACGCAGGCTACGCGAGGCAAAATCTGTTATGCCCATTTAATAATAAAGGTCCAAAGTGCACCAAAGACAGCATTACCGAATTACCGATCCGCTTGGTGTTTGCAGTGTCGCCAAAGATGGCTCAGTCACTGTAACTTGCCCTGTGAGGTTTCGCCAGGATTGGTTGATAGCAGTTAATGCAGCCGCTTTCTTCTTCCCAGGCCACACGATTTGGAGCGCGATCCCAGAAGTACGTTTGCCCGACAAGATGGGTCAATCTGCCGGTAACCTTGACTTAGTAATAGTTGCGCAGGATAGCGCCGGTCATATTCTGGATTTTGGCGCGGTAGAAGTGCAAGCAGTCTATATCTCAGGAAATGTACGCGTGCCTTTTCGACGTTATATGGCCGACCCTGAGGCTTACTTGATAGACGAGTCGAGCCAGACCAATATACGTCCTGATTATCTTTCATCGTCGCGTAAGAGACTTGCTCCGCAGTTGATCTATAAAGGCGGTATCCTGAAAGCATGGGGCAAGCACCTAGCAGTTGTCATGCAAGAACAGTTCTTTGCTACTTTACCGGTCTTACCCTCGGTGCCTGAACGCGACGCGGATATTGCCTGGATGCTCTACGATTTGCAAGCTGATGAAATCGATAACCGTCTACACCTTGTACATAGCCGCAGCGTGTACACAGAGTTCCAAGCCGCCCTTGATAGGCTCGTAACGTCAGAAGCTGGACAACTTGAGGATTTTGTGGCTTCACTTCAAAGAACATTAGAGCAGAAAAAGATAAGAACAGAGGGCAAAGATCTGTCCTGAATTGATATAATAGGTAACTGGATTATTTTGAGGTCAGGTCCATCTAATGCACCAATCGACTTTTCTACAAACTGATATTTCCAACTTTGCAGGGTCGGTAGTGAATGTAGCTAGCATTCCGCAACGCAGCCCTTTCCGATACCCAGGTGGAAAGACTTGGCTTGTGCCGCGTATTCGCCAGTGGTTAGGTGGGAAGAGCATCAAACCCATCGAGTTTATAGAGCCCTTTGCGGGCGGGGGAATCGTCAGCCTTACTGTGGCCTTTGATGGACTCGCCGACAAAGTAACAATGGTAGAGCTTGATGAGCAGGTGGCGGCTGTCTGGTTGACCATCCTGCAGGGCGATGCGGCTGGATTGGCAGAACAGATCGTAAACTTCACTCTAAGTCCCGAGTCAGTAGCTAACATACTGAGTCAGCAATGTACTACTTCTTTTGAGAAGGCGTTCAGAACGATAGTTAAGAATAGAGTCAATAGAGGTGGAATACTAGCTCAGGGCGCGGGTTTGGTCAAACTCGGAGAGAATGGGAAAGGCTTAGCTTCGCGCTGGTATCCGGGCACTCTGCAAAAGCGTATACTCGACATCCTTACTATACGAGATAAGATATCCTTTATAGAGGGCGATGGATTGGAAGTCGTGAGGCAGTACGTCAATCATGCTGACGCTGCGTTCTTCATTGATCCCCCCTACACAGCGGCAGGTAAAAAGGCTGGTAGCCGGCTGTACACTCACTCTACTCTAAATCACGACGAACTTTTCAGGGCTGCCAGTACTTTGGCAGGTGATTTCTTAATGACCTATGATAACACGCCGGAAATAGAAGAACTGGCCGAATGGTATGGTCTGGATATCGCTCCTGTTGCTATGAAGAATACCCATCATGCTTACATGACTGAACTGTTGATTGGACGTGACTTGGATTGGGCAAGAAAAAGCTAGGGGGCGATCAAGGTCGCCTTCTAGCTTTTTAGATTGCATGGTATTCTACTTCTTGCTTCGAGATCCGCGACCGCCCAGAGCCCCCGATACAATGGCGTCCTTGGCGGCGTCGCGTGCCGCGCTGGGCAGCTTCCCGCTATCGCTCTCTCGTTCGCGGGACATGCGCTCCATTTCGCTCTTCATGACTGTCAGGCGGTCGTTCTTCGGGTCGAGCCTTATCAGACGACCGTAGAGGCGTGCGGCCTGTCCATACTCGCCCAGCGCTGTAAGCTGCTTGGCGAGCGTGTAGTGCGCGGGCACGTCCTCCGGGGCCAGCGCGAGCAGTTGGTGAAGGGCAGCAATGGCTTCCTCGGTGCGGCCTTCGTGGATGAAAAGGTCCGCCAGCGAGCGCTCGCCTTCTACAGCCTCCGCATTACACCCGCTTTGCACATACATATTCAGCAGGTGCTGGCGTGCGTCCACATCACGTGGGGCGATGCGCACTATGCGTTCGTAGATGTTGATTGCGCGGTCGTGCTGGCCCATTGTGTAATGCAGGTCAGCAGACTTGCGATAGGTGTTGATAGCGTCTTTTAGCAGGCCGGCTTTCAGTTGCAGCTCGGCCAGTGTATTCAGCTCGCGCAGACCGTAGTCGGTCATGCCCAACTTAAGATACATGTCGCTGAGTTTGCGGCGTACTGCTACGTTGTTGGGGGCCAGTTTTGCCATGTGACCCAGCGTTTCGAGCGTTTTCTCGTTGTCGTTGTTCTTCTGGAAGAGCACCAGCAGGTCGTTTAGCTCGGCCAGCGCCTGGTTCAATTGGCCCTGACGGAAGTAGATGTCAGCCAGACGCGTATACACGAGGTAGTCGTTCGGCATAATCTGCTTGAGTGCCTGTAGCGCCTCCATTGCGCCCTGCCAATTGTTCTGCGAGGCATGAGCCTCGGCCAGAGAATAGTAAAGCTGGATTGGCTCTGAAAGGCGCGCAAAACTGTATTGCGGACGGGGAGACTGCAGAGTGAGGTCGCCGCTGTTGTGAATAGTATCGTTCAGCCCGCCATGTGCCTTGAAGATTTCGAGCACCCTGCTGTAATGAAGCGCTGCTACCGCACCCCCACCCAGGTCCTTGCCCGTTTCTTTTGCCATCAGCGCCAGGTCGCCCCTGTACTGTCGCATCAGTACTTCGAGTAGTAGCCACGACTTATCCATCTCTTTGGTCTCGGCGGTAGTCAGCAGCACAAGGCCCTGGTCAATCGAGTCCGCCGCGATTTCCATCAGGTCGGTCCGGCTCGCGAGTATGGCCAGTCCGTAGTAAACCTGCGGGTGGGCTTTGCGCTTACCTTCCGATTTCAGGGCGGTGTTCAGTTCTTCCAGGAATAGGCGATTGGTGCTGCGCCTCTTACTGGCGCGCTCCAGTATGCTCTGGAGGGCATCCCACGATGTTGGTTCGTTGTTCCCCGCGAGGGTAACAAAGAGACGCACCAGAGCGACGTCGTTGCCTGGGTCCAGGTGCAACGCTCGGCTCAGCTCGGCCAGCGCATCATTGGGGCGACCCAGCGCCATCATATAGGTGCCAGTGGCAAGAGCAACTTCGGACGAGTTCGGCATCTTGAGCTTGAGCGCTTCGGCTTCTTCCAGAGCGCGTTCGGTATCCCCGTTGGCGTACTGGCGTTCTGCTACCGCGAGTAGAGCCTTGGCAGCCTCGTCAACTTTGCCCGCTTCAAGCAGTAATACGCCGAGTCGCGTTTGGAGCGTCGGATTAGAGGGATCGATCTGCATGAGACGGCGGCACACTTCCGCGGCGTTTTCCGGGTCGTCGCGCGCCACATAGGTATCCATTACCACTTGATACTTGCTGAGCGCTTCATCCACATGCCCCGAGGCCAGGTAAACATCACCTAGCATGAGATGGACAGGTAAATAGCCCGGGTCGGTCGCCATCACTGCTATGCAAGAGTCTATAGCGACGTCCCACTCACCATGGGCCATAGCCTTTTCTCCCTCGGCGATCAGCCGCAGAATCTCCTCGTTGGCGGTTGTCGTTACATTCTCCAGCCCACCATTCTCGGAAACACCGCGTGCGAAATAACGTGTACCCGGTACAGTCTGTGCTGCGCCTGACGCATGTTGCTCATCTTCTCCTGAAAGGTCCACGCCCCCCCGTGTCGGAGTAATGACCTCTGTTCCGTCTGCATGTCTGAGCGTCTCATCACCAGGTACCAGTGAGCCGGAGTTATTGATGGGACCTGTAGCTTCAAGGTTGCCACTGTTGCCCGCCCCAGGCACAGAAGCTGCTCGCAGGTATTCGGTTATGGAGCGCAGGGCACCACCACCGGATCGCATCAGCGAAGTAGGCTTGTCATTGTTCATCGCAACCTGGAATTCTTCTGTGCCTCCCTCGATGATATGAGTTCCGCCTTCAATGCTCTTGGGCCCTGATCCCAGGTCCATGCGGGTGGCATCTTCTCCCATAGGAGGCATCTCGCCCGCATCGGCCAATCCATTGGGGTCCAGCCAACTGTTGCCTCCCCGGCTAATGCCCATCAACTTGCTCTGGATGCTCTCGTTATAAAGCTCCTGGGCCCGTTTTTCGAGTTCGGGTGTCGCCGGGTGGTTAAAGCGCTTCTCTTTGAATACAGTTAGCAGGCTGTTATATAGGGAAGAAGCGCGGCCAGGGTTGTTGTCAGCGTGGTGGGCTTCAGCAGTGGCCGTATACAACTCGATCAATTCGTCGGCCTCAGAGCGGCTTATCTGCGCAAAGTTGATCATGCCAAGTGCGCGTTCATAGGAGGCCGCCGCCTTTGTAAAGGCACGTTGGGCAGAATAACACTGCCCTAGCACGTAACAGGCCGACATTGCGAAATCGTTGTCTTGCAGGGCGCGTTCAAGATAGGGGATCGCGAGGTCGCTACGGCCCATCTGTTGGTGGAGCAACCCCGCACTATAGTAGGCAGCGCCGCGCTTGGCCCCAGCCCGTATAGCCTGATCATATAGGTCAAGTGCGGTGCGGAAGTCGCTCGCGCTTTGTGCTTCGGTGGCTTTGTTTATCCAGCCCCGGACTTCGGGCGAGTCTTCGTTAAGTTGGATCAGGCCCGTACCGGGGGCCGACATTGCTTTGCCGCCCGAGTATTCGCTGTCGTCCAGTGACACTGTGCCCGAGTTCTCGGCTATGCGCCTCTTGACTGCATATACCCAGCGCCTTATCTCGTTATTCTCAGGGTCGAGAACCGCCGCAACCTCCGCGTGGCCCTGGGCCTCGGTTAGCTTGCCCTCTTCCAGAGTGATCTGCGATAAGGCTAGGTGCTCGCCCGCCTGAGCCTGCTTGTCTCCCACTTCCTGGGTGAGGTCGAGTAGACGAGTGCGCACTTCTTTGTCTTTGGGCGTTGCACGAGCGAGATCGCGCAGGGCGCGTATCGCCTCATGGTACTGGCTCTTCGCCGTGTACAGGTCGGCCAGCCGCATATATGTGCTTTTGGCCAGGTCGAGATGCTGGTTGGCAAGGTGGATTTCGGCGAGCCGGTTTATCCCGAACAGGTCGTTCGGTTCGGCCTGCACCAGTTCTTCGTAGGCCGCCAGCGCTTCGTCCCAGCGCCGCAAGCGGAAGAGGCTCTGGGCCATGTTGCGCCGCGCGGTCATGTCGTCCGGGAACTCGGTTAGGGCGCGCATATACTCTTTCATTGCGCGCTCCCATTGATTGGCCCAGGCGTATTCGTGGGCACGTTTCATGGCAGTATCAAAGATGGCCTTGTTGCCGGACATAATCAACCCCTATGGATTGTGAGTTGGAATTGCAGATCTGCTCTTACCGTACAGACACGGCACTCACAGCTATTCTGCAACGCTTCGATTCTTTCCTATTTAATCCTATCTAATATCACCGGTTCTATTGCACAAAAACGAGCAGATGGTCTATTCTGCCTTATTTTGAGTATAGCATAGAAAAATCGGAGCACAGCGAAATATGGGACAAAGGGAAGCAGGTAGTGGGAAGGAAGTACTGCCTGGCTCGGTGCCTGCTGAACAGCGTTCGGTGGCCAATTCTCAGTTCATCTTTGCACGTATTGCTTGCCCTTTTGGGTGTTGCGTTTTAGAATAGGGCTAGCTTACAGGACGCTCTCTCGTCAACAGATCTATTGGGTGTCGGGGACGGCAGACCACAGGCCTATGTCGCAAGTACAGTACATCTTATCGCAGGTATCATGGTCCACCGTATTGGACGTCTTTGCGGTGGCACTGATATTCTATTGGCTGCTCACTGTGGTGCAAGGTACACGAGCCGTGCAGTTGGTGCGCGGTATCATCATCTTGTGGCTGGCCTCTGCCCTACTCTCCACTGTATTTCAGCTTTCGACCTTGACCTGGCTCATAAGGAACTCGGGGTTGGCTTTGCTGGTGGCAATCCCTATTATCTTCCAGCCTGAACTGCGACGGGCGTTGGAGCAGCTAGGGCGCACAGGCAACTGGCTCAACAGAGGAACGATGGGCGCGTGGGGCGGGCGCAAAGTGTTGGAGCACGCCATCGAGGAGGTTTCTGCCGCGGCGGGCCTGCTTGCTCGTCAGAAGCATGGCGCGCTGATCATCCTGGAGCGTCAGACCGGCTTGCAGGACTACACAGACAAAGCCGTGCAGATCGATGCGGAAGTCTCCCGGCAATTGCTCGCCAATATCTTCTATCCCAACTCACCTATGCACGATGGGGCTGTGATCATACGCAATGGCAGGATCGTGGCTGCCAGCACAGTCTTGCCTCTGTCCGATAATATCACCGGGCCACAGAACTACGGTACGCGTCATAGGGCCGCGATAGGCATCTCTGAGTATTCGGATGCCATCGCCGTGGTCGTGAGCGAAGAGCGTGGCAGTATCTCAGTAGCGGCCCACGGCAGGCTTGTGACCAATCTCACCCCCGAGCGCCTGAGCAATCTGCTGTTCGAGCTCTTCAGCTTGAAAGAGCGCGACAAGGGCCGGGAGAAAGAGAAGGCTCCTGAGACCAAGCCACCTGTGCGCCGCGCCGCAAGCGACGAAGTCCTCCCCGTGGCCGACGACCGCCGGTCCTAGCGGCGAGAAAAGCCCAATTGCAGGGATGGGATAAAATTCGCCCATATTGAGAGTATCATTTTACGAACAAAAGTTCTATCATTGGGTAGTGAGCGTTTAGCTCACTACCTATTTGTTTGAGCGAATTAGGAGGAAAATGAGTTGATAGAGCAGACTGAGTACGAGATAAGGAGCGACCATGACCTGGCGATGGCCGCCCGCAGCGGCGATATTCCGGCGCGGAATGCGCTCTACTTGCGGCACCGAGACCTGATCAGCAGACGTATTATTCCTGCCAGGCGATTGGCACTGAGTCTCGCCGCCTCGGGCGCACCCATAGACGCAAGGGATGTTGAGCAGGAGGCCTTTATTCACTTTTGCGACCTGCTCAACGAGTGGGATCCCACTCGGACCCACTTCGTGCCATTCATGGCGGCTATGATCTGGCGACGGACGTGGAAGTATGTACGGCAGTCCGAGCACCTGCGGAGCCGTCATGTAAAGGTGGTATCGCTATCCCGCATCCCCTACGCGTGGCAAGGTCCAGAGAAGGGCGGCAATAACGCTGAAGGTGAACTGTTGGACATACTGCGAACGCCGCAGTCCGGTACATTCAACGAGTGGGGCGAGGACGCATTTGACGAGGACGTCAACTGGGAGTCCCTCGTGGATACTTTGCGTGCCGACTGGAAGCGATTTGTGAGGCTTCGCTTCTGGGACGACAAGTCGTGCGTGCACATCGCCTCGCGGGAAGGGTGCTCGCCTCGAACTATCAATCGCGGCCTCAGTGCGGCACTTAAGCAGCTACGGTGCCAATTAGATGAAGAGAAGGAGGCCGTCTAGTTTGGATCAGGGTAAATATCCTGCCATGCGTGAGTTATATTCTGCAATGGCGTTCAGGATGTCGTGCGGCGCAGGAGGGTCGCCGGGAACATTGAAGGGAACGTCCGCGTAATAGCTAAGCGGGTGGGCCGCGAGGCCGGGCATGTCCAGCTTGGCCCATTGGCCGCCGTTGGTGGCGCAGTCGCCCACGGTTATAATGGTCGATGGCTGTGGTAATGAGGCTATCTGGCGCAGCACATGGTCAATGTCGCGACTCAGTAAGAGGCCGGTCACGAGCATAACGTCGGCCTGCGAAGCTGACTGCACAAAGTAGATGCCCAACCCCGCCAGCCGGGCCTCGAAGCGCGGCGCGCCGAGCGCTGCACAGGCTGCAGCATCGCCGTCGGGCCCGCCCATGTGCAGGTGGTATACCGCTATTGATCGTTGTCGCGCAAAGTTTGCAGACATTGTCTTGCCTTATTCTCCATTATGTGTCGGGAATGCCCGGCTTACTAGGGTGCCGTCAGCCAGGGAAGCGTCGCCCAGTCCAGAAGTGGGGTCAGCCGGCTGTTTGAAAGCAGGAACAAGGCCAGCTGGGCGACGATCAATACAACGGCCACCAGCATAAGTGGGTCGGACGCAAGCTTTCGCCTGGTAGCCGGGACATCAGACTTGCCTCGTTCGGGCTTGAAGATGGTCGAGAGCCAAGCCGCAGCCACGAGGGCCGATCCAAGCAGGAGCAGTGCCAGCCACAGGCCGCCCGCATTGGCCGCACTTCCTGCAATCAGCATCGTGCCCGAGAAGCCCCCAAATGGGGGAAGGCCAAGCAGCGATGCCGCCCCGATAAGTGCAATCCAGCGACCGCCCGCTACCAGCAGAGGCACCGCAAGTGCGATATTCGTTGCTATTAGGACCGCGCCCACTGCCCCCGTTTGCGAGCCTGAGAGGATGCCGTAGGCGGCCCATGACACCGCTAGCGCTACGGTCATAGCCTTTATGACAGCTATCTTCCCCGACTTGCCTTCTTCAGGTGCGTTGCCGCTAGGCGTCCGAAGTGCGCCGATGGCCCTCAACCCTGCAAGGAGGGCTCCCGCAGCGCCGAGCCACCCCGCCGCAGCACCTCGCGCAAGGTTGCCCTCTATGGGCGCAAGCATGAGCATACCCGCAACGAGAGCCGCAGGAGCAATTGCTCCCAGCAGTAGCATTGATGCAGGTGGCGTGGTCTCCAGCGCGTCAGCCCACGGCGCCGAGAACGGCATGCTCCCCGCTCGCACCAGCATCCCCACCGCCAGCAGCGCCACGCCGAACTGCAGAAGTCGCGTGTTTTCAAGGTTGAACCCATAACGATCCAGCAAAGTCACCCCTGCTATCCACAACACGGCGGCCAGCAGCGCCAGCGCCAGTTGCTTGAATGCTCCCGCAAGTCTGCCTGCCGTGTCCCGCTCTCCGGCTGCGAACGTTGCACGTTGTTCATCCCCAACGAAAGTCACGTCGGGTGATGCGCTGGATATATTGCTCGTCAGCACGAACACGCTCCCGGCTATGGGTAGCGTCGACGCGAAAAGGAGCAGCGTGGTCGCCAGCCTGTCGGTCGATAGGACTGCGCCCGCCAGCAGCGTTGAGGTGGCGCAAACGGCGATAATGCGCCAGGGGTCACCATTCGCCTGCTGCTCATCCTCATCTACTGTCAGCCAGCCGTAAATCAAAGTGCAAAGTAAGGCGACATTGGCGGCAGTCAGTACATAGCGCGCGGGCACAGACATCGCGAAAGTGAGACCGAACAAAGTAGTGCTCTGGCCGTCGGTCACGATCGAGAGTATGCCTGCTTCGAACAGCACCGTAATGCAAGCAACCACGAGTGCGAGGAGGCGTAACATGGGAGCTCGCTTGTCCGGCATTGTCCTGGCCTGCCGTGCCCATGCTATAAGCGCCGCCACCAGTCCGCCAATAAGAGGAACGTACAGGGCCCAGTCCAGCATTACTTGTAGTCCGAGGCTACTCATGGCGCGCTTTGTCCTTCGCCCCCTGCTTAGAACCTTTGGCGGCCTGATCATCCTGCCTGATCGCGAGGCCGGTATTGGTGTTCGCGGGCATGATGCCTGCGCGCCTATCGAACAGGGTGTTGAGGTCCTGGCTATCGTAACGCGCTGCGAGCATATACCACAGATAGCTTATCAGCACTCCGAGCACGAGCCGGCTCAGGGCTGCGATGCCTAGTACACTCGCCTCTTGGGCGCTGATCGCCGTGAGGTACAAAAAGAGGCACGCCGCGTTGGACAACGACAGGAGCGCCAGCCCCAGCTTGACTGCCGATCTTGATCCCTCCAGCACTATTAGCAACACGGAAGGCAAGACCACCCAGTAGAAAGCGAGCAGGCTGTTTTCCGGCACGCCTACATCCGTAATGCGCGCAAGGCCGTAGCCCGCCACCCCGACCAGCAGTGCGAGGCCCCACAACCAGAGCCAATCCTGGATTACGCCTGGAGTGCGGACCACCTCCGGTCGTGTTCTCTTGCCTTTCTTCGCGGTGGGGACAGGACGTCTACGAAAGATCGTGAGGGCCATGACGATAACGGTAATTACGGCTGTGGCTATCTCGACGGAAGCCGGGTAGATGCCCGCACCGGGTGCCGTCGACGTCCACACGATCCATGCGATGCCCAGCCACTGCGCAAGGAACGCCGCTAACCCGATCCTCATGTCGCGCTGGGTGAGGAGGATGGCGCTACCTATAGCAATTAGAATTGTCGGTAGTAGGTCAGGCATAACTTAGCAACGTGTCACCGGGTGATCGCGAGGAGTATCAGCAAGGTTAGTAAGAGCGCCAGGGGCAGGAAATAACGGCCTTCGAGCCGTCCAAGCAGGCTGCCGATCCTCATGCCTGCCCGGGCTGTAGACGCGCCCGCGCCGTAGATGCCCCGCTCCAGCCATATGAGTGACACCCACCAGATCGAAGCCGGAGGTGGGGCGATGAACGGGTTGGCAGATCGCGCACCTGGCGTGGTATCAACTTCTAGTGGCGCCGCGCCGCCTGGAGCACTGCCTTGCAGGCGAGCCAGCGCGGTGGGCAGCAGCACCCCCGATTCTACCACACGCGACCTGGCCCACATCCTCAGGAGCAGACCCACCAGTACGAGCACAAGCGCTCCAACCGCAGGCAGTGCGATGGGCAGATTGTCGCTCGCGAACGTCAATCCCGTCCATGGAAGGCCTACCGTCTGGCCCCTACCCGCTATATTGGCCATCGTTTCGACCTGTGGCAACCACAGACCGGGGAGCAAGCCCCCTGCAATTGACACCACCGCCAGTAAAGCGGCTATCAGGCTCGTCAAGACCTTGTAGCGCTTGCCCGACCTGTCCAAAACAGGGTGGCGTGTAGTGGTGGATGCTATGTGGAGGGCTGTGCCGCAGGCTGCCATTACTGCCCCACCCAGCAGGATAATCGCCAGCTGCGGAGAGCGCGTCTCTACCAATGCGCCTGATAATAACCACAACCCAAGGAAGCCCGTTGTAAGAGGCGCGCCCGCCAGCGAGAGTCCCGCAACTGCTCGCGCCATACTGCTGAGTTCGTCATCGCCGCGCCCTGCCAGTTGGAGGGCCATGCGTGCCACCCCGTAGCCTGCCAGTAATATCAGCGCTGCCCAGCGCCCAGCAGGGTTGTCCATGCCAAGCGCCCATGCGATCAGGCCCATGTAGAATGCAGTAAGCGCCGCCGACCAGCGAGCGGTTCCCGCCCACAGCAGCACGCTCGCGCCGCCGGCTACCGTGGTGAGGCCGCCCAGCAGGACGAGGGCCGACATCGCGCCCGCCCATTCTGCAGGGGTCGAACCTGTGAGTGCGCCCTGCGTAACCAGCGCTTGCAGCCGCAATATAAGCAAGACGGGCGGCACGCCGAGCGCGAGCACGTGCGCCAGTGTGGCTGACGTATGGTTAGTCTGCGCGCTTCTAACGGCGCTCCACCCCGTGAACGGTGACAGGCCGAGCCAGCAGAGCGCGAACCCCACAATCAGAGCCAGCGGCCAGATCGTGAGAGCCGACAGCGACAGCGCACTCAGATTGTACTCGCCTCCGGTCGTGCGCCCCATCAACAGAATAGCGGCCAGTAGCAAGAGTGCGCCCGCGCCGAGCGACACCCGCGACAGGAAGTTGTCCCCGCTTCCCCCTCTATCGTCCCAGCCGTATAGCCCCCACACAAACAGGGCCAACAGCAGCACCTGTGCGGCGAATGCGCGGAGGTCCATCGTAGCAGCAAGGCTGTAAAGTGTAGCGATAGCGCCCGTCGACATGGCTAGCAGGCCGGGCGTGTGCTCTGTGGGCCGAACTCCTATCTTGATCAGAGCCACGATTCCCAGCGCGAGACACCATGCGCCTATTCCCGAGGAGAGCGCATCGCTTCTGTAAATAGGCGTCCGCAGCCAGGACGTAATCTCGGCGCCCACCACTGCTTTGCCCGCTGCGCTCCCCATGCCTTCCAGCACGAGGGCCAGCCCCAGCGCAGCAGCCACCCCCACCACGGAGACAATCCACGCGGCGCGTGCTCGTACGGTTACGTTGTCCAACAGGCTCATGCCCCAGCACACAAGAGCGGTTATTATCAATAGTAGGAACGCGTAGACCAATTCGTTATCTCTCTGCACAGGGCAGGCATAGGTCGAGCGACAGCAGGACCAGCGGCAGGTCTTCGATGCGGATGCCTCGCAGTATCCCTGGCAAAATCCCCAGCGTGGGGAAGGAGCCTGCGCTCAGGTGGATGCCGCGCAACCCTTCAGGTGCGCCGTCTACCCAGCATAGGATCTCGCCGCGGGGTCCTTCAACTCGGCTGATGCTCTTGCCTGTGCGCATCTCATGGTTTCCTCTCGCTCTAACAGGGCCCGCAGGTAGATCGTCCAACGCCTGCTCTATTACGCGAAAGCTCTCCAGACACTCCAGTAAACGCACTACCAGCCGCGCAAAGGCGTCGCCCGTGCGTTGAACGATCACGGTAACGGCTTCGTCTTCGTAGGCGCCTGTCGGGAAGGACGCACGCACGTCAGAGGCCACCCCGCTTGCCCGCAAGATGGGGCCGCGCAGTCCCGCCACCAGGGCTTCGCTCCCCTTGATCACGGCCAGTTCGCTTAGTCTGCCCGCTATTCCCTTGCTGTTGATAGTGGCGACCACCTGGGCGCGTAGCGCACGCTCGCAGTGACGTGCGGCCAGACTGAGACTTCGGGTGGCGGCTTCGTCCATGTTGTGGGTCATACCGCCATAGGTTATAAGCCCTGGCTGTTGGCGCGCACCTGTCCAGTCGGCCACAGCGTTTATCATCCGTTCCCGCACCTCGCGCATAGCCGTTGCCTGCACCGGCAGGCCAATTGCGTTGATGATTCCGGAGGCGCTGTGCAGATGGGACACAATGCGCTCGGTTTCAGCCAGCAACAACCGCAGGTAAGCGGCGCGCGGCGGCACTATCAGGTGGGACATCGCTTCTGCCGCCTGCACGAAGCAGAGCAGGTTGGTCTGCGAACACGAAACGCAGAGATGTTCCACCACCGAGAGCGCGCGGGTCCAATCGATCCCTCCGTCGGCAACCCTCTCTTCGAGCCCGACGTGGTTCCAGCCAAACTCTACATCGGCAACTCGGATCGTGGCAGAACCCACGAGCATCTCGCTGCGGGGTTCCAACTCGACATTCAACAACATAGGCCAGGGCAGCAGATGGCTGTATGGTCCAAATGTTTGCGAATTGCGGGTTGTGACTTGCGGGTTGGTCATTAGAGGTTAGCGTCGTTCCATGAGGGCGATTACAGCATGCTCACTTGAAAATAGCGGCCGTACGGACTCGCACTTCCTGTTCGGAAAGAGCCGCCTGTGGATAAATACCTGCGATCGATTCTATCACGCCCGTGGACGAAGTAATAATGAGTGTGTATACAATATCTTCGAGCGCGAAGAAGTAGCGCAGCGTCAGTTCACCTGTATGCCGCGAGCGGGCAGGCTCATGCGGGAGGCCGGCTTCTGAGTCGCTCGATCTATGTCTGCGCCTCCTGTGGTTTTGGCTGTCGATGAGTGTATCAGCCTGCGCCGGTTCGCCGGAGGTCGGCGCCGGAGGGGGCACGACCAGGGCGCGTTCGCCCGCGATGCTCAGAAGAAGCCCGCCTGCCTTGCGAAACGCCAGCGCCAGTTCGCCTACTGGTGCGTCTCGGAAGTAAAGCCGCACCTCGCGGTCGTCATCCTCGCGCAGAAAAGCGTACCCCGCGAGGTCGTTACCGAGTACTTCTTCAGCATCTTCGGCCGCGTCGTAGTCGCCGGCCTCCTGCTCGTCGAACTGCCATGAGCCGTCGGAGGGTAGTTCCTGGCCTGACGGCAGATCATCGAAATGTTGGGGCGTGCCGTTATCGGGTCTATCCATAGATGATACTTACCGTTGGTGGGGGTTGCGAGCGGATCCGGAGTTACAATAATGAGCGGCAACAGGGGTTACTATAACAGTCGTCACCCTTGAGCGTCAAGTATAACGGGTACTGCGTATTGCGTATTCTACTCTCCATTGATGCTATAATTGCAGTGCTATGCAGATTGCGTTCAATGGGTATTTTTGGGGCCAGCCGCGCACGGGATCGGGGCAGTATTTGCGACATTTGTGGGATGCCATGCTTGATGTCGCGCCTGGCGATAACCGTCTCAGCCTGCTGTTGCCTCCCACTAGCGACCTGGGAAGTGATGTGCCTGCGGGCGGTCGCATTGCCCGTGGCAGGCAAATGCCCTTTGTGGGCGGCCGGGCGAGTGGCCTCGACAAGCTGGCGTGGGAGGGCCTTGGCGTGGCGCGGCTCGCCCGGCGTGTGCGCGCCGATGTGCTGCACGTGCCTTATTTGTCGGCCCCGTTCGCCACGTTCAAGTCGTGCCCCGTGGTGGTGACCGCCCACGATATGATCCCCTGGATGGTGCCCGGCTACGCGGCGTCGGCAGCGGTGAAGCTCTATTTGCGCGTGGCTGTGGCGTGCGTCAGGCGTGCCGATTTGATAGTGGCCGACTCGGATGCATCCCGCCGCGACGCAATCAATGTGCTGCGGGTGCCCCGGCGCAAGGTACGCACCGTCTACCTCGGCATGGAACAGCACCCCCTTTACACTCCTGGTGAGATCGCTGAGATGAGGTCGCGCCTGGGCCTGCCCGAGAACTATGCGTTCTACCTGGGAGGGTTCGACAGGCGCAAGAATGTGCCTTTGCTCATGCGTGCGTGGCACTCCGCGCTGCCGCAGCTTGAAGAGAGCTCCGAAAAGCCTCTCCTGGCAATTGGCGGCAAAGTACCTGAGCCTGGCGGTGTGTTCCCCGATATGATGGCCGAAGCGGGCACGCTGGGCTTTGCGGAGGCCGGCTCATCAGTGCGGTTTCTGGGCATGGTGAGCGAGGAAGACAAGCCGCTGATCATGGCGGGGGCGCGGCTTTTCATATATCCTTCGGCATACGAAGGCTTCGGGCTCGATCCCCTTGAGGCCATGTCTGTCGGTTGCGCTGTTGTGTCGTCCTCTGGGGGTTCCTTGTCTGAGGTGGTGGGCGATGGTGGCCTCCTGGTGCCTCCCGATAGCGAGAAGGCTCTGATGGAAGCCATCGTGCGTGCGTGGAACAGCCCTGCTTTGCGTGCCGACCTGTCCGCAAAAGGCCGCCTTCGCGCCGAGTTCTTCACCTGGGAAAAGACCGCAGAACAGACACTTCACCTGTACGAAGAAATGCACGACCTATGGAGCCTGCGACATGGTTGATAGAGCCCGGAATCGGAAACTGCTATGCGTGTAATGTGGCTATGGCACGCGGCGGTGGTAGCCGAATATCGTAAGCCCCTGGCAGAACTGGCGAAGAACGCCGACCTCGATCTTGTGCTGCTCATGCCCCGGCGCTGGCCCGAGCGAACCGGGCAGGTGGTGTATGCCGAACCTGTTGAACCTGGGGCACGCTACCACACTGTAGCCGCGCGTACGCTTTTCACGGGCTTCTACTACATATATATGTTCCCAAGCTTGCTCTACCAGTTGCTTAAGTACCGCCCTGACGTTATCTACTGCTACGAGGAGGCTCACACCTTTATCGCGTGCTGCGTCCTGCTCCTGCGCCGCATATTCCTTCCGAGGAGCCGTGTGCTGCTGTATGCCGCCCAGAATATCAAGAAGCGCTACCCTGTTCCCTTTCGCCGGTTCGAGCGTTATAGTTTCAGACACGCCGACGCTATACTGGCCTGTGGCACACGGGTGGCCCAGACCTTGCGCTCGAAGGGCTATAGTGGCGCCCTCCATGTCGTTGCTATCCCAACGGACACTCGTACCTTTGCGCCGGATCCGACAGGCGGCGCAGAGTGGCGGCGACAGGCGGGCCTGCAGGCTGACAAGCTCTTAATCGGCTACGCAGGCAAGCTAGTCGAAGAGAAAGGATTGAGAACGCTGCTGCACGCGTTTGCCGAGGTGTCCGGGGCGAACCCGATGGCGCACCTCATACTGGCAGGCGGCGGGCCGTTGCACGACGAATT
>JBBRDO010000059.1:0-28504 GCA_038203825.1 Chloroflexia bacterium
CTAGTACCTTACCAGCTAAATAGTAACGGTAGGGTAGAGATGACGTAGCTTGATGCGGGCATCAGCAGTTGTGAATTGCCAGTTGATAGTGACGTGGGCATTGTTGCGCTCCTCCTCCCATGCGGCTACTTCTGCGGCTAATGTCTCTTGGTCAGGTATGCGTCGGTCCAGGCACTGCTGCCCCAAAGCTGATAGTTCGATCTCTGCCATGTTGAGCCAACTCCCATGCTCTGGCGTGTAGTGCCACTCTATCCTCTCCGAGATACGTCTGGCCTCCTCTGGTGAGAAGTACTCATACAGCACCCACGGACCGTGCGTGTTGAGGTTGTCACTCACAAGTACTACCATCTCTACCTGTGGGGCTGGATACCATTCGTCCACCATTACTCTCAATAGTTGCGCGAAATCTGCTCCTGTGCGCTGTTCGGTCACCCGCACATGGCGCTTGCCCACTAGAGGCTCTGTGGCTATGAAGATGTTGGCAGTTCCTTCCCGTTTGTACTCGTAATCCTCCCTCAGCACCTGTCCTTTGCGGCCATTTTGAGCCGGACACATCGGCAACGGCTCACGTCCTTTTGTGTGAGAGTGCAGTGTTTTGCTCTTCTCGTCTACACATATCTGCGGTCGCTTTGGATCATATGGACGCTGGTATACGCAAAGCACATCTTCCTTGACTTGTAAGGCTTCCTCTTCACAAAGCGAGCATTGGGCTTACCTGCGGCCCCGGCTATACACCACTCTTTCTTCTGCCAGGGCTTGAGTTCGTTTTTTTCAGAATATCGAGCACTTTGGTATCAGAGATGTACTCTGCATAGCCAAGCACCACCATCTGGTCAGCCAAAAGCTGCAAAGTCCAGCGTCCTCGACCGTCAGGAGGTGTTGAGCAGGCCAACATAGTAAGGTTGGCTTCGGTCTCTCCTGTGTGGATGGGGGGACGACCCGGCTTCTTCTTATCGTATAATGCCCTGTGTAGACCTTCTGTGCAGCACAGGCGGCGTATTCGTTCTACGGTTGGTTTGCTGATGGAGAGAGCGTCAACGATCTCAGCATCCCTCTTGCCTCTATCAGCCATCAGTAAAATGCGTGAGCGGTTGAGTACGCGGGCCGCAGCTTTGCCCGTGCGAGTTAGTTGTTCCAGTTCGGCGCGCTGCTCGTCGGTCAACTGGATGGCATATTTCGTTCTCATGCCTTAAGTTTGTCATACGCCGTTACTATTTAGCTGGTAAGGTACTAGTAAGAGGGGTATAGCCATGGGATATGATGTCCACATCACACGAGCCGAGCATTGGGCAGATAATGAAGGTCGGGAAATTGCTCCCGACGATTGGCTCGTACTTGTCCGGAGCGATCCCGAGTTGATGCCGACACCTGAAAATGGTGAATACTTCGTTATTTGGCATGGCACAACAAAGTATCCGGATACGTGGTTCGACTGGCGTGCTGGCAACATCACGACAACGTATCCAGACAGAGCAACACTAAGAAAGATGTTTCAACTGGCGACCACGCTCGAAGCTAGAATCCAAGGAGACGACGGAGAGGTCTACGATGAGGAATCCATCGAGAATTTCGACGATTCCTTTCTCGATGTCAACCCGTCTGGCACTCAGCCAGGGTCAGCATCTCGAAGCGGATGGTGGACTTCAGTTCGCAAGTTATTCAAAGGCAGCTAAGCTCGTTCGTACCCTAGGCAGGCCACCAACAGCGTCTCTTATCCAAAAGTAAGGAGCACCACCATATGGCGACCAATCCACCCGAACGGCAAGAGCACGTACCGACCCCGAAGCCAGACAGCTCGGTCATACAGTGGCTGCTTGATTCTGACCCTTCGATCCGCTGGCAGGTACTGCGAGACCTGATCGCTGCGCACCCAGAGGAGGTCGCGGCCGAGCGCGCTCAGGTCGCCACGGAGGGCTGGGGCGCTCGCCTGCTCGACATGCAAGGGGCCGACGGGTCGTGGGCCGGCGAGGCGTGGAACCAGGGGTGGGACTCCACGATGCATGTCCTGTCACTACTGCGTGAGATGGGTCTAGATCCCGCGAGCGAGCGGGCGCGTCGTGCGGTGGGATTGGCCCACGACCACGTGCGCTGGAAGGGGTGGGACTGGGATGGCTCCTGGCGCGGATTAGACTTTGTGGGTAATCCCTTCTTCGCTGGGGAGGTCGAGCCGTGCATCAACGGGCAGGTGGCGGCGAGCGGCGCCTACTTCGGCTTCGGCCAGGATATCCAGCGGATCATGGGCCTCCTGTTGGCCGAGCAGATGCCCGATGGCGGCTGGAACTGCGAGGCTGAGAGAGGCTCGACGCGGTCGTCGTTCAACACCACGATCTGCGTGCTCGAAGCCCTGCTCGAATACGAACTGGCCAGCGCAAGTGGAGAGAGCAACGTCGAGGTGGCGAAGGTGAGGGGGGCTCGCCTGCGCGGGCAGGAGTACCTTCTGGAGCGCCGACTCTTCCGCAGGCAGTCGACCGGTGAGGTCATCGACCCCTCCTTTACGTGCTTCTCCTTCCCAACGTGGTGGCACTACGACGTGCTGCGGGGATTTGAACTCCTGCGCAAAGCGGGTGCCAAGCCGGACGAGCGCGTGGCCGAGGCGGTCGAGCTGGTCCGCTCGAAGCGCGACGGCGAAGGCCGGTGGCCGCTGGAGAACCGGCACCCCGGCATCATGCCCATCGAGTTCGACGAGGTAGAGGGGCAGCCGAGCCGGTGGAACACGCTGCGCGCCTTACGGGTGTTGGACTGGTATTCAGCACGAGACTAGGGCAGAGGATAGGCCCTATCAGTAGAAGCGACGGGAGTTTTCCCAGTTCCGATAGCTTGCCTGCAACGCTTCTTCCCGCGTGCCAGTCTAGCCACGTGGTGGAAGAGGATTTCGGAAGCCGAGCATCTTACTAAATCGCCCATCATCAGCTACTTCAGCCACGTCCTCACCCTCACCCAGTATAGACCCATTGGCATCAAGCATGCGCCACTCAACCCGCACCCAGCCGTGATGCTCCTCGACGTTGCTCGTCAATTCAATGCGGAAACCAGGTAGCTGCTGTTTGTACGCAGCCATCAGCCCCGAAATACCTTCCCATCCGTGCGCTTCAAACGATGGATATGCCATTACAGCATTTTCGGTCAGGGCTTGCTCAACCAGGCGGCGAGCTGTCTCTGGGTCGCCGGTGTTCCACGCGGCTGCGTATGCATCAAGTGCTTCTTTGGCCGTCACCACTCTACTATCCTCCTTGCCTAATGTGTGAGTCAGCGTGTGACTCTTCTCTGAGTATACAAAGGTTGAGGAGCCGCAGGCTAGGCTTACCCGTACTGGATCGCCACGAAGCCGGACACGTCCTAATGCACGCTAGCGCGCTGGGCGCAGCCCAGATAGTGCTTCAGCGAAGCGCTGAGCGGCATGCTGGGCAGGAAAGGATCGACCCGCCTCTGTGTAGTAAGAGATAGCGCGCATGCTAAGGCCCAGACGACAGAGATGCACGCGCAGGTCGAGGAGTTGGCCCAGGTCACCCGCGCTGCCGTCGCCTCGGTACCCGTCAATGAGGGCTGAGGTCGGATAGAGCTCGGTATCCCAAAAGAACTGCCAATACGCAAGATCGTAGGTAGGGTCTCCGCTCCGCGTGTTGCCAAAATCGATTATGCCCACTACTGCAGTGCCACGCGCATCGTTGCGGACGAGGACGTGTTCTGGGAGCCAGTCGCCGTGGAGCAGACGCGGTGGTGTCTCCCACACGTGCCTGTAGGCCTCGAGGAGCCGGGCTGCTTCATCTACATCGGCGCGGTTGATGCCGTTAGCCATGCCCGCATCGGCAGCGCGATCGTCCCACGCCAGATACTCGGAGAAGTTATCGAGAAGACCTCGCCCACGCGGCCCGTGAGCGTCAATCCACCCGTTCCCACGTGTGGAGACGGCGTGAATGCGAGCAAGCAATGTGCCCGCCTCGGTGGTCAGGCGTCGCGCTGCGCGCTCATCCTGCACCGTCCACAACGGTTCGCCTTGAATGGTTCGGTGGATCCAAGCGGCGACCTTTCTGTCACCGGTGTCACCTGTATCACCCGCACCGCTGATGGGAACGGCATTGTCGACCAGCAGGACCTCCGGCACTGGGACGCCCATCCGGCGCGCCTGTTCTGTAGCCCACTGTTCGGCGGCAAAGGTATTCGAACGGGACACCCGTAGGATGAGCTCCTGGGCCGACTGCGTCGTAATTGACCAGACCTCGTTCCCTTCGCCACCAATTATGCGTGACTGCGTGCCGACGGCGGAGCCGGACGCCCTGCGGACAAGTTGATTGATAACGTCATCGGGTGTCGTCCACTGCGCATGCAATTGTTCTTTCCAGCGGGTTTCGTCGTCCAAAACGCTGATACTCCTGGTACGGCACATACAAGACTGATTTCCAAACCCTTTACGGTCGATTATCCCTATCGGCGAGTCGGCGTATGCGGCTCGCTGCGAGTTTCAGGTGAGCTTATGCTTCACAGCATAGGCAGCAGCCTACGCCTGCCCACGCACTCCTATCTTTGCATCTAGCTCAGAAAGCAGAGTACGGACGCGCCCTTCATTGGGGTTTACTCGATCCGCTTATAGGTTAAGTCGAGATCCTTCTCCCAGGATAAACCATCTTTCGACAGCTCTCCTCTAGCTACTATAGTATTGCCGCCATCCCCAATAATACCTTCATAGCGTTGCAGGAAACCTGGCGCATTTCTCCACCATTTCCAGATATTGTCATGCAGAGTAACGTCATGCTTTCTTGAAACACCGCGCTCATCAAAAGTGAGCATGTAGTATTTCGCTTCAGCGTCGTCGCTGCCAATAATTGCGACAGTGCTGGGAAATCGCGGATCATCAATCTCCGTGCGCATTAGCAAAAATGCTCCGTTCTCTAGCCATTCGATCGAGGTATGACCGTGGAGAATAGTATCTGGGAAAAGACCGTGTGTTCCAGTCGTGTTCCAGCTTCCAATGAGTACGCTAAAGGGTTCAAGGGCTGGGTTTGGTCTAGATCCTCCTTCCCGTGAATGTTGGTTCATAAACTCTCCGGTTGCTTTAGCCTATGCCATCTACCATCTTCAACTTTCGCCACCCGCCTGCGCGATTGTTGGCAGCTATCTGCTTGAAAATGGCGGTGAGTGCCCGTGCGTTGATCTGATCGCCCTGGTGGATGGCCACTGTTCGTCCGGTTTTGTTGTTGTGTCCGCCCGTGATGATCTCTTCAGGATCAGGGACAAGTCCCCCATCGTATAAGAAGATGTCTACGTGGTATTTCGCGGCGAGCAGGGCACAGACGTTGCCCGCAAGCACGAAGTACGGCTGGCGCGTGCGCTTGATGGTTTCTGTTATTTCGGGGTCGGCGGCGTGGATCAGCGCGCGAACTTCGCGGCAGATCTCCTGCTGCCAGGGAGGAAGGGCATCGATGTAGGCGTCGACCCGCGGATCGGTAGATTCACTCATAATACGATCTAAGGGCGGAGTTGAGGCCCGCCCTTGCTACTTGCCGGTTTGCGCGATGAGGTATTAGCTGTTCTCGGAGGAAGCAGGGAGCTCTTCGAGGTCAGTGCCATGTAGGTCACGCCACATTTCGCGTAGCTCGGAGAGGAACTGTGTGGTGCCGTTCCATAGCTCTTGCTGCTTTTCGCGATTGGGGATGAAGACGAGAAGGATCAGGCCGCCAAGCATTGAGAGCCAGAAGAGGATGCCGGTCATTTCGCGAGTGGCGTGAGCCGTCGCATCGACTGCTCCGCCAACTGCGCCCTTTACGCCTGAGCCGACGCCGGATACAGCACCTGTGACATTGCCTTTGCCCTGGCGCAGCCCACCGGCCAGGTCTTCGGCGCGGTGTTTGGCGTAGACAGCGGCATCACCGGCGCGGTCTGCGGCGCTGCCCATGCCGTTTTTCGCGGCATCCAGTGCATCGGAGGCGACAGGTTCCGCGGCATGGAGGAGTTCTTCAACGCGGCCACGGGCCATTTTGAGCATTTCCCCGACGACGTCGGGCGCCTGGGAAGCCAATTCGCCTACCTTGGGCAGCACATCGTCCTGCACCTTGTGGGCGGCCTGACCAATGCCCTGTGCCGCAGCGGGTATAACTTCCTTGCGAGCAGTGGTGGCGGCTCGCTTGCCCGCCTTCTTTGCTTCCGGCAACACCTCCTCCATAGCCTTGTGCAAAACCGCGACTGAAAGGCCGCGGAACAGGTCGGAGAGCGAACCCGCGCCCGCCTTCACGGCAGAAGCGGCCTTTTCGGCTTTCTTATCCAGTTCGTTATCGTCTACGAACTGGGAGACGCGATCACCGGCGGCGGGTAGAACATCGTCCCGAACCCTGTCGACAGCGTCCTGGGCGGCGGGAAGTACATCTTTGCGAACAGTGTCGCTGACGTTGGCATAAGCGCCCTGAGCGGCATCGATGGCCTTAGGAGCCAGGTCTTCGCGGACCGTTTCGACAACCTGTGTGAGCTTCTCTTTAAGCGTTTCAAGGAGGCTAATGGCGCCCGCCCGGTCGATCTCGATATCGCGGACGTTGCCTGCCAGGTCTCCGGCGCGCTTGCGTGCTGTATCCACGGCCTCGTTCAGGTGCAGGTTGTCCAGGTTACGCGAGGCCTTCTTCATATTGCGCTTCAGGCCTTTTTGCGCGTCCTTGCTGAGACCGCCCACAGTATCCATGACATCAAGGCGGGTGATGGCCCTGCGAGTTCTCGTGAGAGCCTCGTCCAATGTATCGGCAAGCTTAGCGTCCTGCACAGCGCCGACGGCATCACCGGAAGCCTGGCGCGCTTTGGCTATCGCCTCGGAAAGTAGGTCGCCGAGATGTGCGTCGTCAACGGCGCTGCTGATGGTCTTCGCGCCCTTCTTGCCGCTCTTCTCCACCTGGCTGAGAATTTCCTGGATGCGCTCTTGCGGGGTGTCTTTGTGCCTACGTCCCGCGAGAAGAAGCACAGCGCCTGCCACGGCGGCTACGGCGGCAGAAGCACCAATGATGGGCAGTAGGTCGTTCGATTCGTCGTCGAAATCTTCGAAATCGTAATCGACCGTGGGGTCGAGTTCTGTCCCCTCAAACTCGTTAGATGTGGTGTCCATGGTAGTTAGCCCTCCTAAAGGGTATTCATTTCAGTAGAGCAATTTGTATGCCCCCACTATTTTACTCCAAGTGGGCAGATAGGACGACCGGCGACAGAATTACTCTGTCGCCGGTCGTCAATCATTATCGCCTTCGTCCGCCTGAACCTGACACAATGCTGATCCAGTAGAGCAGGTTGAGGACCGCGGCGGCCAGGCCTGCTACATAGGTGAAGGCGGCAGCACGCAAGACAGAACGCGCCTGGCCCATTTCGGACTGGTCAACGACGCCGGTGGTGGTGAGTAGTTGCAGGGCGCGCGAACTGGCGTTTAGCTCGACTGGGAGGGTCATGAGGGCGAAGATGACGCCCAGCGAGAACGCGCCGATACCAAGCCAGGCCAACTGGGTGATGCCCAGTACGAGGCCGATGATGACGATGAATATGCCCAGGTTCGAGCCTATGTTGGCGGCGGGCACAAGGGCCGAGCGCATGCGCATGGGAACGTAGCCTTGAGCATCCTGTATGGCGTGTCCCGCCTCGTGGGCGGCAACTGCTACTGACGCTATAGACGCACTGCCGAAAACGGCACCCGACAGATAGAGGGTCTTGTCGCGAGGGTCGTAGTGATCGTCGAGGGAGGGACTTGAGCCGGAGCCTTGCCGCATAGCAGCCGTTTGGGTGGGCTGGATGGGGACGGTGACGAGGCCGGCAGAGTCGAGGATCTGGCGGGCGGCCTGGGCGCCGGTGAGGCGGCGGCTGTTGGGTATTTGTGAGGCCTGGTTGAAGGCGCTCTTGACCCACCACTGGGCGAAGAAGGCGAGGGCCATGGTGGGGAGCATCACAAACAAGAGGTATCTAGGGTCGAAAAACATATTATGCTGAACTCCTGTGCTGCTGCACGTCTCTGAAGGAACAATTGGTACGGTTATTGGCGGGCCGGGCGAGGGCCACGCTATATTCTAATATACGTGCGCGTGGGGCGGCAAGTTTCGCAAACTGAGCCGCTGTCCCGCCAGTTAGTGATATGCAATAGGCCTGCCTTCGCGAAGGCAGGGTGTGCTGTCAGTCTCATCTGTTACGGATTGTGAGTTCGCCATCGTCTGTGTGAGGGTACGCTAGCTGATTCTTCGCTACGCTCAGAATGACCAGGTGGGAGGGGAGGCCTGTTGCGAGGACGGTCGGAAGCCCAAGCCGCTGGCTGGAAGCACGCTATCCCCTTGGGGTCAAGTGTTTTGGGGCGTAATTCCAAGCCTCGAGGCGGCAAAGGGCCTGATCAGAGGGGAGATTGAACCGTCGAAGGCGAGTTGGGCCAAGGCCTCGCCTATGGAGGCTGAGAACTTGAAGCCGTGGCCTGAGCAGGCGGAGACGTAGGCCATCTGTGGGTGGTCGGGGTGGCGGTCGATTATGAAGTCTTCGTCGGGGGTCATGGTGTAGATGCAGGTTGAGGCTTCTTTGAGAGTGTGGGACGCACCGGGCATGTAGGTGTCCATCATGTTGCGTATGGTGGCTACTTCGGCGGCGTCGACGGTGCGGCGGATTGTCTGGGGGGTGGTGACTTCGCCAGTGTCGTGGCGGCCGGCCTTGAGACCCTGGCCGGGGAGGTTGGGGAGGCCGTAGTATGTGCCTTGGGGCACTTCGAGGAGGTAGAAGGGGAACACGCCGGCATCGAACTGCTGGCCGGCAGGCTCGAAGTAGGCGACCACTACGCGCCAGACGGTGAGTGGGAGGGCCAGGTCGGCGAGGAGATCGGAGGTCCATGCGCCGGCGGCTATCACCAGTCTCGCGGCAGTATAAGTGGCCGTGGCGGTTTCGACGCGGACGCCATCGCCGTCGGGCGACCAACGTAGGACGGGTTCGCTGTAGTGAATGTCAGCGCCCAAGCGCGCAGCTAGTTCAAGATGAGCCTCCACGCAGGCCTGGGCATTGAGAACGCCGCTGTTTGGCTCGTAGACGCCGACCATAGGCTCGGGCACGCGAAAGCCGGGGAAGCGAGACATTACTTCCGAGGCCGTGAGAAGGTCGCAGGAGAGATGGTGCTCGCGGGCGCTGCGGAGCACGCCGGTCACTATCTCGCTGCCGGGCAAGCCGATGTAGATGCCACCCGTCATCGTGAAGAGGGGCACGCCGCTTTCCTGCTCCAGGTTGCGCCATAGCTTGTAGGCGCGCTGAACTAACGGGACGTACTGAGGCCCCTCGGCGTAAGATTCGCGGATGATGCGACTACGGCCATGAGAAGACCCGAGGTGGTGATTACGCTCGTATGCGTCGAGGCCGAGCACCTTGTAGCCCTGGCGAGCGGCATGATAAGCAGTGGCGCTGCCCATCGCGCCCAGGCCGATGACGATAAGGTCGTATGGTTGACCCATTGTGGCTTCCTGAGGAGTCGTAGATCGTAAGTCGCTGATCGTAAGTCGTAGATCGTAAGTCGCTGATCGTAAGTCGCTGATCGTAAGTCGTAGATCGTAAGTCGCTGATCGTAAGTCGCAGATCGTAAGTCGCTGATCGTAAGTCGTAGATCGTAAGTCGTAGATCGTAAGTCGTGAGTAATAAGTAATAAGTGGCGACGTATGGCGTATGACTTACGATCAGTGACTTACGATCAGCGACTCGTCTAGCGGTTGGCGTGTACCGGAGCGCCCAGGACCTGGGAGAAGGCTGTCTCGAGGACGGCTTCGGGCATAGTCGGGTGGGCGTGGATGGTGTGGGAAAGCTCTTCGGCCGTTATGCCTTGCTGCACTGCCAGCGTGCATTCGGCGATAACGTCTGAGGCGTGGGCACCCATGATCTGCATGCCGAGGATAATGCCGGAGCCGGGATCGGCTATCATCTTGACGAGGCCGTCAGGTTCTCCGATTGCTTGCGCGCGTCCCAGCGCGGCGAAGTTGAACTTTGTCATCTTCACGGGGATGCCACGCTCTTTGGCTTGGCTTTCCTGCATGCCAACGGAGGCAATCTCGGGAATAGTGAAGATCACGTCGGGCACAGCGCCATAGTCGGCGGCCCTGTAGTGGCCCATGATATTGTCTACGGCTACTTCACCCTCATAAGAGGCTACGTGGGCCAGCATGGGGCCGGGCACAACGTCGCCAATGGCGTACACGCCCTCGACAGCGGTCCTCATACGCTCGTCCACTTCTATATTGCCGCGGTTGGTCTGGATGCCGATGCTTTCGAGGCCCAGGCTTTGTGTGTAAGGGAAGCGGCCCTTGGCATAGAGCAGGTTGCTGACTGCGCGCACATCCTCTACGCCCGTATCGACATTCTTGAGGGTGACTTTGAGGCCCTTGCCGCCGTCGCCCTGGGCGATGTTTACCACGTCGGTGCGAGGCACTATCTCGATGCCTTGCCCTTTTGCGACCATCGTAAAGCGTCGGGCGATTTCCTCGTCCACCAGACGCAGCACGCGCGGTGACGAGACGACCACGCTTACTTTGGAGCCATAGGCGTTGAAGATGGAGGAGAACTCCATGCCAACGACGCCGCCGCCCACTATGATGATGCTCTCAGGGACGCCCTGCAACGCCGCCATAGTCAGGTCCTTGTCGAGGACGTCGTCAGAAGTAATCACGCCCGGCAGGTTGCCGCCCGGGACTTTAGTGGGCATCATTGTGCCTGAGCCTGTGGCGATGATGATATTGCGCGTGCGCACGTCGCGGCCTTCGACGTTTACAGTACGCGGGTTGGTAATAGTGCCCAGACCTGTGATAACGTCGATCTTGCGCGATTTCATCAGGCCGTTGAGGCCATTGACTAGCCCGTCTACTACCTTGTCCTTGCGCTCGACGGTGCGTGCCCAGTCAAGGCTAACGGTGCCATCCAGGGTGAGGCCGTACTTGTCGGGGTGGCGCATCTCAAGCATCAACTCGGCGGTCTTGACCATTGCTTTGGAGGGTATGCAACCGCGTAGGAGGCAGGTCCCGCCCAGGCGCTTATCCTTCTCGATCAGGGCGACCTTGGCCCCACGCAGGGCGGCGTAGAGTGCGGCAGCGTAGCCGCCAGGCCCGGCACCGATGATTGTTATATCGTACTCCGTATTTGTGTCTACATTATTGTCTGACATGTGGTTGGTATTCCTCGCTCCTTTAGATTTCGCGACAGCGCCTGGTGTCGCTCAGGTCTTAGTTGTCCAGTTATCGGCCCCATATTTCTCTTTTACAATGCGCCATGTTTCGGCCTGCTCTTGCGCGCTCAGTGAGTCCGGGGCCAGGCTTATGTTCATCGTTTGCTCGAAACCTGTCGCCAGTGCATCCTGCACTTCCGGCGCGCCGAAAGGCCTGCCAAGCTCATGGCGAAGAGACGTCATGCGCGTAGGAAGCTTGAGGCGTGCGCGCTCTTTGCCTGCTCGGGTGGCATACGAGAAGACAGACACCCAGGCGTCCCAGTCAATGTCGAGCAGTATAGAGCCATGCTGAAGAATCGCGCCGCCGCGCCTCGCCTGTGCGCTGCCGACCAGTTTGCGCCCACGCGCCTCTAACTCGTATGCAGAGGACACATCGAAGCAGATCGCGCCGTTGGTGCTTGCGGTTTCGGCGGACTCGGGTAGGTCAAGTTCGCCTGTACGACCTGCGGCTGACACGGCGCGAAGTAGGGCCTTGTTAGGGGGCGCCAGGGATACGTCTACGCCAAGAGATTGCAGACCCAGGACGAGAGCCCCGCTGATCTTGCGATACGACTCGATGACGCCGCCTGATACGCGGGGGTCGTTATCCCGGGCGATTACGGAATAGGTGAGTTCGTACTGATGCAAGACTGCACGCCCGCCCGTCAGGCGGCGCACGAGACCAATCTCGCGGTTGGCGCATTCGGCACGATCTATCTCGCCTATGTGCTGGTTCACGCCCAGTGACAGCGTTGCGGGCTGCCAGGTATAGAACCGCACTACCGGCACGCCGCCCGCGATTACCGATTCCAGAAGCACCTCGTCCAGCGCCATGTGATAGGGGCCGGGCATATCATAGGAGGTAAGTATGCGCCATTGAGCAACAGGCAGACGCTCAGGAACATCAAAGGTACTGGTATTGTCTAAGATCAGGGTCATAGGGCAGAAAAGACAGCTTTTCGCGAAACGGGATATAGAATGGCGTTCAATATATTATATCATGTGAGTAAACTAAGTTCAGGGGACAATAGTTCGCTACGCTCATCAACGGACGACAGACGACGATGAGCGTAGCGAACTATTGTCTGACTAATTGATTTTGTCGTCGCCGACCACGACCATAATGTCCACGGGCTTGTTGTCGGTCTCGGAGACGGGAGCATCGGCGGGGAGGCCCTGCTTCACTTTTGTGCAGTCGAACGAAAGGGCAAGGCAGAGTGCTTTAAGGGTGAGCGGTTTTTGGCCGTTGCTGAAGTCTGTGATCTCGGTCAGGGGGTGCTTACCCGGGTCAGGTGTGGAGCGCAGGTCGGGCACGAAGAAGCCCTTGGCGACCAGTTCGTCGCGTATCTTCTTGCCCATTCCGCCGGTTTCGGTCCCGTTTTGCACGGAGAGGCGCGCCGCTTCTTTGGAGAGGCCGGGGTTGGCGAATGCCTGTGCAACGGCAGGGCGGATCAGGTCCCAGTTGGGGAGCAATACATCCGCGCCGCCCACGAAGGTTTCCGTGACCATGTCCGCACTGATCGTCACTGATTGGATAGAGCTTTTGTCTATGTCTTTAGACAACTGGTAGAGAGAGCCGACCTGAGATATCGATAGATTAGTCTCTACCGCTGTAGATAGCTCGCCGGCAAGGTCGTTGAGCTTGGTGATGAGGTTGAGGTTGAGCCCCTGCTGGCGCACGGCGAGCAACACCTGTTCTTGCCGCGAGTTGCGGCCCAGATCGCTATCGGCGTGTCGAGAGCGAGCATAAGCGAGGGCAGTACGGCCATCCATGTGTTGGAGACCGGCGGGGATATAAAGGCGAGTAACACCGTAATTACCCAGAGGATACTCGTTGTCCACCAGCGGGCGAGGCACGTCAATAGTCACGCCGCCGATAGTGTCGAGGATTTGCTCGAAGCCGGTGAAGTCAACTTTCGCGTAGTACTGTATCTGGATGCCGAAGTTCTGCTCAATGGTGGACATCGCGAGTACTGGACCGCCGCCCTCAATGCGTGCCTTATTGGTCTCACCAAGCTGGTAGGCCGAATTGATACGCCCATCGGGAAAGTCCGGGATGGGAACCCACAGGTCGCGCGGGATGGCCACCATGGCGGCGCTCTTTGCTACGGGATCGATGTGCACAATAATCTGAGTATCAGCACGAGTGTCGGCCTCCGAAGTATCACTGGCCGGTCTGTAATCCAGGCCCATGAGGAGGATGTTTACGGGCTGGGTGCCCCATTCGGGGTATACGACAGGCACAGGTGTACCGTCGGCGCCCACGTGAGCGACAACAGTTGGCCTGAAGACCGTATTAAGGGCATTGCTGATGGTGTCTACTGTGTGAGAAACGTAAACGTAGATGGCGATAAAGGCCACGGCAAGAACAGCAAGCGCGCCAAATACGGCGACGCGTACTCTACGTTTACGAGCGTCACCTCGATAGCGGGATAAGGCTCTCTGCGATTGCAAGTCGGGGCGGAGCACAGGGTGAGAGCCCGTAATGGGACGTGCCCTGTAGGTGGGTGGGGACGAGCGGCCTCGATATGTGGGGGAGTTGGGCGGAGGGGTGTTAAGGGGACGTGAAACAGGTCCAGTGTTCGGTTTGCGCGGGTTACCCTTCGGAGGCACCGTCGGCGACGGCCTGTCGCTTGATTGACTCACTCTAATACTCCCATTCTTGTTGAGGAATGCCTTTTAGTTGCGATGTGCGCATTAGCTCCTGATCGCCGTGTCTGCGGGTTTGGTATCCAGACTCTCTATCATCTCATCAGCACTCTGCATATCGGGAATGCGTTCCTCAAGTTCCAGTTTTCGTTCTTCTTTCTTTTTGCCCTGTTCCGAGCTTTCATCCTGACGCGAAGGCACACTCGCTTCTGCATCGCGTGGGCTGTAATTCTCGGCAAACCGGCGGTAGAGGTATATATATGTATCGCGCAAGATCGCGGCCACCGGCACAGCCACTACGAGGCCGAACAGGCCCCCTACCTGGCTGCCCACGACCAGGGCTACCATGATCAGCGCGGGATGAACCTTGACGCTGTCACCCTGTATCTTTGGAACGAGTAAGTTGTTCTCCAGTTGCTGGACAATTAAGTATACAGCCAGCACTTTCAGTACCATGACCCAGCCTTCAGGGTGGAACGCGGCCAGGGCAAGGCCGGGTATGGCACCCAGTATAGGCCCTATGATGGGCACGATCTCGGTTATCCCCGAAATTACGCCCAGAATTATGGGGAAAGGGGCGCCGATTATAATCATGCCAATCGTGGAGGCAAGCCCCACGATAAGCGCCAGGATCAGCTGCCCGCGGATATACTGGCTGAACACGCCATTGATAATGCGCACTATGCGCCATACATCGTTGCGCCATGCCCGTGGGAGCATGCTGTTGAAGGCGTCCATGCCTCGCGACTTATCTTTGAGTACGTAGAATAGCCAGAACGGAACTATGAAAAGGCCGATGATGAAGCCCATCGCTCGTGATATAGCAGTGACGGCCCCCACGAGAGCGCTCTGCACACCGGAACCGATGGCATTCAGCGAGTTGTTGATGCTGCTTTCGATGGAGTGGCGCACATCGTCCGAGATGGGGAGATGGTTGTACCAGTCCGTGGCCTGGGCCGACCACTGATCGAACTGCTTCTGGTAAGCAGGCACGTCGTTTGATAGTTCTTTCACCTGCGAGCCGATAAGAGGGAACAACCAGGATACGAGGGCCCATACTGCACCGATAAAGACAAGGTAGACGAGGAGGATGGCGACTGCGCGCGGCACGAAGCGTGCAATGAGGTCCACCAGGGGCAGCATGAGATACCCCAGCACGAGGGCTATGATAAACGGGCCGAGGCCATCCCACGAATTGACGAGGAGCCACAGAATAACAACAGCAGCCAGCCCCACGAGGATCAGACGGTTTCGCTCTTGCCGCGTAACCCTGATCTTTGGTATGAGCGGCTCGCGCTGTTCGACTTCTGTGTGTGGTTGTGTTGCCAAATTGTGCTCCCGCTAGTGTGCGTTCGCCACGGTCAAGACCCGCATTCAAGTACACGTTGTTAATTCTAACATAGCAGTAACTTGCTGCACAAACGCCGCACGAGTGAGCATGTACGCCAGGAAGATGCTTGAAACCGACAGGTTGTAGAAAAGAGCGAGAAGGCGGTAAGCTGTCGGGCTCAATTGACACAATGGTATAATCAGAGCAGAAGAGGGGTTTCAGGCTGCGAACGGAGTAGATACAGGCATGGATGACGAACAAAACGCAAGCGGTAATAGACACAGGCATTTTGACGGGCAGGATCCCCGTGACACGAGCGAAAACTCCGGGCCGGACACCGTGCGCATTCTCCCTGAGAGTGGGCATCCTCATGATGACAGTGACGAGTGGTACGTAGAGCGCCCGGTGGTGCGTAGCGGCACCCTCTATACTCACATGCCTGCTGAACCGGCACAAACTCCGGGGGCCCAGGACAGGACAATCCAAAGCGTCTCGCCAGAGCAGTCTAGGCAGATAGAGCCTGTTGGCGACAGAATGCTGCAAGGGCAGCCGCAACCCCCTGCGCAGACCGCTCCGCCACGCAAAGGGCCGTCGGGCTGTACCATCGTGGGCTTTACGGTTTCTTTGTTGCTCGTTTCGTGCGCTCTGCTTTCATTCTTCACGCTGAGGAACGGGTTGGACGGACTGGGCAAGCTAGGCGGCCTGATCCCTTCGTTTGGCCTGGTCACTACCCCCACGGTCACGATTGACACGAGCAGACCCACAGTAATAGACGAGGTACGTGCACTCGCGAGGCTGGAGACTGTTCATTACCAGTTGGAAAAGGTGATCAGCGGCAAGGCCAGTGGCCCTTTGCCCGACTTCCTGACGAGCGACAAGATTCTATTGGTCGCGCATGGAGAAGTCATTGCAGGCGTGGATTTGGCTGAATTGGGGGCAGGGGATATAACGGTTATGAGCGACACCGTCACCATCCGGATGCCCAAAGCAGTCATACTATCCAGCAAGCTGGATAACGACAAGACCTATGTCTATGACCGGCAGACGGGCATTTTCAACAAACCTGACCCAAATTTGGAAACGCAAATAAGGCAGGTGGCCGAGCAGCAGATCGTCCAGACTGCAATGGAAGACGACATACTGGGCAAAGCGCAGAAGAACGCTGAAGATGTCATACGCACGCTCGTGAATGGACTGGGGTATACCAATGTGCGGTTCGTGGAAGGCCCGTAGTTGGCGAATGGAGGGGGTATGGCCAGGAAGAAAGTTGTCGAGCTAAAGAAGAAGTCGCGCCTTGACGCGTTCAAGATCCTGCGGGGGAGCGAAGGATTCCCTGTGCCGCCGCGCAAGGCAATGTCGCAGGCCAAGAAAGCAACCAAGACGTTCGGCTATGCCGTCGCACCCTACACGAACACGAACCCCATACAGCTATTTAATTGGGCTAAGCTGGAGTGGGGCAAGCTGGGGCGGTGGCAGACGCTGGCTACGCCTGTGATATTACTTGTGGCTCTGCGCACCTGGCAGAAGGAGCAAGCAGTCCAGGAAGAGTACATGGGCAACTCGGATAAGGCGAAAGCGCGCCGCCTCGCCGCGCAGATCTACCGCGTTGCTGAACCACCCAAGCGCAAGCGAAAGCTATTGGGCATCATCCCGCTGCCGGGGAGCAAGTAGAGATTCAAGTTGGGTATCAATCACGAAGGTTAAGAGGACACGAAGGGCATGAAGTAAGAGCCGGTCAGAAGGCAATAGACCGGCTCTTTGTGTCTTGCAAAAATAGCCCTGGAAAAGCGATCTATTCCTTCAATAGTGTGGTATAATATAGCAAATATGTTCTAGTGTTAGCAGCGAGGGACTAAGATGGTTGAGCGGTTGATCTCTGCCAAGACAAGGCAGAACGAAGAAGAAATAGAGCAAAGCCTCAGGCCACGCCGGCTTGCGGAATACATCGGGCAGGAGAAGCTTAAGGAGCATATTCAGATCATGCTCGAAGCGGCCAAAGCGCGAGAGGATGTGCTCGATCATATGCTGTTTTACGGGCCTCCGGGCCTCGGTAAAACCACGATCAGCTCCGTGATTGCCAACGAAATGGGCGTACCGATCAAGACCACATCGGGCCCAGCCATTGAGAGGCCGGGCGACCTCGCTTCCATCCTAACTAATCTCAAGGCAGACGAGGTACTTTTCATAGACGAGATCCACCGCTTGAATCGTACGGTTGAAGAAGTGCTCTATCCGGCTATGGAAGACTTTGCGCTGGACGTGATGATCGGCAAGGGGCCGAGCGCACGCTCGTTGCGGCTCAATCTGCCGAGGTTCACGATTATTGGGGCGACCACGCGCCTGGCGATGCTTTCGTCGCCGTTGCGCGACCGGTTTGGCGTCACGTTCCGGCTGGAATATTACTCGCAGGACGCGATGGAGAGGATTGTTCACAGATCTGCCACTATTCTTGGGGTGAAGGTCGAGCCGGAAGGTGCGGTCGAGATTGCTCTGCGCAGCCGTGGCACCCCCCGCGTGGCTAACAGGCTGTTGAGGCGTGCCCGCGACTTCGCGCAAGTGCGCGCTCAGGGCGTCATAACGAAGGAAGTAGCGATGGACGCTTTGACCAGGCTGGAGATAGACCGGCTGGGGCTGGACGAGACGGACCGCCGGGTATTGCACGCCATTATCGAGAAGTTCGAGGGCGGGCCCGTGGGCCTGAGCACCATCGCGGCCTCCATCAGCGAAGAGACCGACGCGATTATGGACGTCTATGAGCCTTATCTGCTTCAACTGGGCTTCCTGGTCAGGACACCGAGGGGGCGCGTAGCGACGCGCAAAGGCTACGAGCATATTGGAGTGCCGTACCCAGTCAGGATGGAAGATACAGACGCCGAGCAACCCAAGCTGTTCTAGGCGCTGTTAGTGGCGTTGAGGCTGTCGAGCGCGCAATGTGCGAAGCAGCCAGTAGGCTATCCAGGCTAATGTTAGCGTCCACATTAGGATCGTCAGGCGCGTATTTGCGATAGGCTTGATCCGCACGCCGTGGTCGTCGACCTCTATTATTGCGACCGGCGTGGTACACGAGTAGATGGGGGCGCCGTCTGAAGCACGGTACACCGTCTGTACGCCGGTCGCCGAGATTATGGTCTTGTCGCCAACGCCGCGGGGTTCGCCAAACACCAGGGTTGTAACCGGTGCGGGCAGGGGTGCGTCCAGTTCAGGCAAGGCATCAGTTGGTGAAGGAGCAGGTTCCGCCGCGACCGAAGAACTTTCGCGGGCGCCGGCTGGAGTTACCCGCAAGCCAAGTTCAGTGTCCAACAGGACGTCGTCAGGCCCATGACCGTTACTGTTCATGTCCGGGCCTCCGCGCAAACAGCCGGTACTGTAACGGCGCGCAAATCACAGCCAGAAGAGCAAGAGCCAGCTTCGGCATGTTGGCAGAGGCAAAGCGGACACGGTGCACGCCCTGTTCATCAATTACGAATAAGGCGCGCGGGCGCAGACGGGATAGCCTCAGGCCCGAAACCTCGTGTTCAGTTACGCGCGCTTCCTCTACGAGCGAAATCACCCTGGTGCGCGTCCGGATGTAAATGGGTCCGCTACGAACCATTGTGGTGCGTTTCTTCAAGTTTTTTCCACAGTCATTACAGCTCTAGACCTATTGACTCTACGAAAGCAGTATGCCATAATGGCCCCACACAGGCAAAGAGGCTTGCTAGCCCATGAGCGAGGACTGCTCTCCAAAAGGAGTCAGTCCTTGCCTGTTTTAACCACGGTCAGGAGGCGAAGATATGATGGAAGTAGATGCTACATTAAAGGTAGAAGATGGTCTATTAAGAGATCGCGTTACAGGTAACTATCTCGTGCTATCAGGGTACGCGAACCAGGCTCTCAGATATGCTATGGGCGAGACCTGGCTCGATGAGGATGATAACCTCTGGATCTCGGGTGACGCCGTTCAACGAGAGATCAAGAAAGAGCGCGAAGAGAAATAGGCAGGCGAAACGGAAAGAGATGGACGAAAGGTTGTACTTTTCGTCCTTTTCCGTTTATAAAGGGCCGTATGGTCAATTCGACGCTCACGGAATACCTGTTGTTGGCGGCCTCTATAGTGGGCGGATATCTGGTTGGCGCAATTCCAAGTGGGTTGCTGATAAGCCGGATGATAGGGCGCGACCCACTCAAGGAAGGCAGCGGCAAGACAGGCGCCACTAACACGCTACGCACCTCAGGACCTGTGGCCGGGATCGCCGTGGCAGCACTGGACATCGCCAAAGGAGTCCTCGTAGTGTGGGCTGTACGCTCCATTGCGTGGCCTGATGACATCTGGGCGGGACTGGCGGTGGGAGCAGCGGGGGCAGCGGCGATTATAGGCCACAACTGGTCGGTGTGGGTGCGCCTGATAGCGGGCAAGTGGGGCGGCGGGCGCGGCATTCTGACGGCGCTTGGGGCCGTGGTGACTATCAGTCTCTTAGTCGCGCTTGGCGCATTCCTGTCCGGCGTGGTTGTCATGGCGCTGACCCGGTACATGGCCTGTGGCGCGATAGCGGGTGCGGTTGGCGCGATCGTCACATTGGTCGTGCTGGGCGTGACAGGTGGGTTGTCGGTCTGGCTGGCTCCCGGAGCTATCGTGTGGTGCCTGCTCGTGGTGCTCGGTTTTCACGACAATATAGACCGTCTGCTCAAGGGAACAGAACCTAAACTCGGCACGTAGGACTGGATTGGGGATGTGCCCCGGGTTATACTTCCCCATGAAACCGATGCGAATACTTATCTTACCGTCCTGGTATCCAACGACATCCAGACCCGTGAACGGCATCTTCATACGTGAGCAAGCAGATGCTCTCAACGCACTCCACGATGTACAAGTGCTCTTCCTCGACGTATTGCCGAGGCATACTAAGAGAAAGCCGAAGTATGAGGTAACGCACTCGCGTGGTTATGTAGAAGAGATCATAGAGGTGCCGAATATCCGGTTTGTTTGGCAGTTCGTTTACGTGCTGTACATGGCGCGCGCCCTGTGGCGGCTGCGCCGAACCTTCAACCCTGATATAGTCCATGCTCACATCGCCATACCGGCAGGCTGGGGCGCAGTAATGTTACGGCGGTTGGTAGGCAAGCCAATAGTGCTGACTGAGAACAGCAGTGAATTTGAATCGTGGCTAAAGAGGCCGGGACTCAGATGGATGGCGAACCGAACGTTCTCGGGTACGGATTTAGTTATTGCCGTCGGCGAGGGGCAACGCAAACGCATTGAGAAGACTTTCGGACGTAAGAGGGATCTCGTTATTGTGCCTAATATTGTGAATATGGGGAGATTCACAGCTAGCACACTCCCCAACGCGCAAGATGGATATAGATTGCTGTTTGTCGGATTGATGGACACGGATCAAAAGGGTGTGCATATTCTGCTGGACGCGCTAGCAATGATCCTGAGCCGGAATCGCTTGTCCGTACCGTTGCATATAGACATTATCGGTGGTGGCTCCTTGCAAGCCGGGTATGAGGCACAGGCCAAGAGGCTGAATATCGAACAGCACATCACTTTCCATGGCCTGCAGCCGCACACATTTATCGCGAAAATGATGCAGGAATGTCATGCGCTGGTGCTGCCCAGCCTCCACGAGGCACTACCGCTTGTGATAATTGAGGCTATGGCGAGTGGGCGACCTGTAATCTGCACGCGCTGTGGCGGGCCGGAATACATGGTGGGCGAGAATACGGGCGTCATCGTAGAGCCCGGACAGGCACGCGCCCTGGCAGACGGAATAGCGGACGTGCTTTGTAACCTGGACAGATACGATCCGCGAGTAATAGCTTCGATTGCGGAGAAGCGATACAGTTACGAGGCAGTCACGAAAGCACTGACGGACATCTACACTAAGCTAGGTCGTCCGGAGAATCCGTCTTAGGTGAGAATGTGGTTCCGGCCTTGTACCGGATAGCACGCGCCACCACTGCTACCTCGCTCATGGTGACAATTCGAAACGCGAAGATGGTGCCTGCAAAGAAAAGAAGCAAGGCCGCACCCATGATCATAGAAAGCCAGAGTGGAGGGTTGAGGACCACATTCACTATGCTCGCAACAGCCACGCAGGATGACCCCACGAGCCAGATGGCTGACAAGCGCCCCGGCTGATAAGGGAGATAGTAGAATCGCTGGGCTATAACATAGACCAGAATGGCCGAGATCAGATTTGAGGCGAGTGCGGCTAACCCGGCACCGACGATGCCCCATGACGGTATGAGGGTCAGGTTCAAGACGAGGTTGGCGATAGCTGCTGCTATCGTCGTCCAGGCGACGGGCCCGGTACGCTGGGCAAGGTTCATGCCGATGGACACCACGTAGTAGGCTCCCGATGCAGCGGCGGCCAGAGACAGAAGCCCTATTACCGAGGAGGCTTGGCTGTAGTCCCTGTTTGTAAGTATCGCCAGCATTACCGGAGCAAAGGCCGACATCAGGACGGCAGCCCCTATGATTCCCGCCGTAAACAAGGTCGCTACCCGCGAATAGACGCGGGGTGCATCAGGCTCACGGGCAATAGACAGGCCGTATGGCCCCCATGCCAGTTGGAATGCCCAGATGGCCAGACTGAGAATGGCAGCGAGTTGGGCACCTATGCGGAACACACCCGCTGACGCCGCGCCGGCCAGTTGGAGCAGAAAGTAAGTGCTGGAGAAATTGGTGACCCAGAGCGCGATGCTGGCAGGCACGAGCGGCAACCCGAGTTGGAGCATCCTGCGGATCATAGGCCCGGCGCCGCTTCTCAGGGTCGATATGGCTACGTTATCTTTGATAGCCCAGACTGCGGGTATAGTCAGTAAGGCCGACCCGATCAAGGTTCCCCAGAGAGCGCCTTCCAGACCCCAATGCGCCACCGCGACCAGGTACACAACGATCCCCGAGACAAGGATGGTAAGGCCCAGGTTCAGCAGGGCGTAGGTGCGCGCCTTGAACATGAAGCGGAGAATACTGTTTGAAGTGAACAGGAGCAGGCTGAACGGCAGAACGGCCACGCCAAGCCGGAACAGGTGCGCGTACTGTGGAGTGCCCGTCGTGACCCAGGAAAGCCACTCGGCGCTCAGGATCAGGAGAGCGGTGATTGGTAGCGAAATGAGGAACGAGGTAAAGGTCCAGATCGTGCAGATGAGGCGCTTGCTGCTTGCGTCCTCTGCGGCAAAGTAAAGGATGCTGGAAGCGCCATCCAGTCCCAGCACACCTATAGCAAGCAAGAGCGCGCCAAGGTTGGTGACGCTCTGGAAGATGCCATATTCCTCTCGCGAAAAGAAATTAGTATACAGAGGTAACAGAATTAAACCACTGAAGCGCGCCAACGTCCCGGAGATACCGTAGATTATAGCGTCCCTTGAGACGTGGGCGAGGCGAGACAGCAAGTTGTTACCTCAAGCTATTGCGAATACGGTTCCCGGAAGCCTTTCCCATGCCCGTTAGCGCCCTATACCCATATAACGCATGCCTGCAGTTTCAATGGTGGGCCGATCCAGACTATTGCGGCCATCGAGCAGCACCTTGTAGCCCAGCGCAGGTAGGGAGCGCCAATCTAGGCTTCGATACTGCTCGTGATAGGCTTGCAGGATTACAGCATCACCCGGGGGAAGGTCTTCAAGCGAAACAGGCGTAGCCCCGAAGCGCGATATCTCTTCGTCAGTATAAAGGGGGTCGTTCAGGAGAGGAATGGCTCTCGCGTCCTTCAGTTCGCTCACGAGACGGACCGCACCCGAGAAAGCCGTTTCTTTCACGTTCTCGCGGTATGCCAGGCCGAGAACCAATACTTTCTTGCCCGCGAGGCCTCCCAATTCTGTGTCAAGGCGCCGGAGCGCCCAGGCCGACATATCGTCGTTAATAGCGCGTGCCGTGAGGGGGAGGCTCATTTCGCCCTTGGGCGATTGGTTGATAAGGAAGTAAGGGTAGACGGGGATGCAGTGCCCGCCCACTGCAATTCCGGGGCGTAGGATGTGCGAGTAGGGCTGGGAGTTAGCGGCGAAGATGGCTTCATCTACGGGCAGGTCGTGCTCGGCGGCGAAGCGGGCGAATTCGTTGGCTAGGCCGATGTTCACGTCGCGATAGGTGGTCTCTATCAGCTTCACGAACTCTGCCGCGTCCGCGTTCTTCATCACCAGGGTGTCGACGTTTTCCAGCACCGTCTTATAGAACCTGGCGGCGCGCTCTGTGCATTGGGCTGTGACGCCGCCGAGCACTTTCGGGTATTGCTTCAAGTCGCGGAAGATGCGCCCACTATATACACGCTCGGGGCTGAAGGCCAGGAAGAGGTCACGGCCAACCTGCAGGCCGGAGCCACGCTCCAGCATTGGGCCGAATCGGGTGCGCGTTGTGCCGACGGGTAGGGTGGTTTCGTAGATGACAAGGGTATCGGGGCGAAGGCCCGCGGCTACGGCTGTGGTAGCGGCATCGATACTGGCGAAGTCCACGTCGTGACTGGCCTCGTCGACCATCACAGGCACTATGATCACGACCACATTGCTCTTGCGTACGGCCTCAGTGGTATTCGTGGTCGCAGTCAGCCGGCCTGCTTCGACGGCATCGCGCACAAGCTCTTCCAGGCCAGGCTCTTCTTTCACATGAGAATGCCCGGCGTTGATAGAAGCCACCACTTCGGGGTTGATGTCGCAGCCGATCACGTGCTGGCCGGCCTGCGCGAACTGCGCCGCCAATGGCAGCCCGATCTTCCCAAGCCCCACCACTGCTATTGTATACTCAGACAACCTCTGCTCCCTGTTGAACGGCTGGGACGATTAGTCTGCCATCCTTATTACTTTACCATCGCGCCCTGCCTCGACTATCTTGTGCACGATCTTTAGGGCGGCAAGCGCATCTTCTGCCCTCACTATGGAGACAGTTTCGCCCGAGGCTGCCTGAAGGAACCTCTTTAGCTCGATCTTCAAGGGCTCGGCACGCTCGATGTAAAGGCGCACCATGTCGCCCTCGCTCACACCCGATACGTTGGAAATCGTGTCCCAGTCGGTTTTGACGTAGTTGTTCTCGTAAAAGAAGAGGTCCTGGGTGATGTAGTCCACCTTGAACATTCCCTTCTCTCCGGTGATCATTAGCTCGCGTATTTTGGTGGGGGTCAGCCAGTTTATGTCAAGCACGCCTATCTGCCCATCGCGGAACCGCAGGACTGCCGACAGCAGGTCCTCGTGCTCGGTATGTATCTGGCGGGCAGTTTCCGCGTACACCCTTTCCACTTCGGAGCCGCTCAACCAGCGCATTATGTCAACATCGTGAGGTGCCAGATCGATTACCACGCCCACGTCGCGCACACGTGGTGGGAAGGGGCCGAGCCTGCGGGCATGCATCTTGAACACGCGGCCTAGCGCGTTGTTTTGCAGACGCTCGTATAGCGCCACGATGGCAGGGTTATAACGCTCAATGTGCCCCACGGTCAGCAGCAAGCCGGCCTCGCGAGCCGCCGCGATCATCTCCTCACCCTCGGCGACCGTAGAGGCAATCGGCTTCTCCACAAGAACGTGCACGCCGCGCCGCAGCACCTCGAGCACGACGTCACGGTGCAGGGCTGTGGGGACGGCTACCACAACAGCATCGGGCTTCTCTTTGTCAAGCATCTCCCGGTAGTCGATGTAGGAGGGTATGCCGAATCTACGACCTGAGCGTTGGGCGGTGGCCTCGTCGGCGTCGCTCACGCCAACCAGCCGAGCTTCCTCCGAGCCTTCCAGGTCGTTTAGCACACGCAAGTGGTTGCGCCCCATCGCGCCCGCGCCGATCACGGCTACGTTCAAGATAGGGGGTTTACGCTCTTCGATTATCGGGGTCTGTGGGTTGGTCATAAGCTGAGTGTCATACCGGTTAAAGGGCGTTTACGGCCTCTATGATAGTGTCGAGGTCCTGTTGGCTGAGGCCAGGGTGGACGGGCAGGGAGAGTACCTGAGCAGCGGCGAGTTCGGACTCGGGGAAGCTCTGCTCTCCATAGCCCAGGTCGAGATATAGCTGCTGGCGGTGGACAGGCACCGGGTAGTAGACTTCTGTGCCCACTCCCATTGCTGCCAGGCGGTTGCGCACCTCATCGCGATCAAGGGGCGGCAACACGCGTACAGTGTACTGGTGGAAAACGTGACGAGTGCCCGGGTGCACCTGAGGCACGAGTACTTTGTCCTGGGGCAGGTGCGCGCTCAGGTAGGCGGCGTTGGCTATCCTGCGCTCGTTGAAGAGCTCCAGCTTGGGAAGCTGAGCCATGCCGATGGCGGCGTGGATGTTGGTCATGCGGAAGTTGTAGCCGAGACTCTCGTGGAAATAGCGCACGCGCATGCCATGCGACCGGGCAAGCGTTGCTCGGTCAGCCACACAGTCGTCACTCGTAGTGATCATGCCGCCTTCGCCCGTGGTGATATTCTTGGTTGGGTAGAAGGAGAAGCATCCTGTCCCCCAGCTGCCGGCGCGCTTGCCGTTGATGGCGGCTCCATGGGCCTGGGCTGCGTCCTCGATTACGGCGAGGCCGTGCTTGTTGGCTATCACGCTTAAACGCGGCATATCGGCAGGGTTGCCAAAGAGATGGATTGGCATGATGGCCTTGGTACGTGGTGTGATAGCGGCTTCTATCTGCTCTACGTCGATGTTGTATGTGTCGGGGTCAATGTCCACGAACACGGGGCGGGCGCCCGCGTAAAGCACAGAGTTGGAGGATGCGATAAAGGTGAAGGGAGCGGTGATCACCTCGTCGCCCTGCCCGATCTGGTGAGCAAGCACAGCCAGGTGGAGAGCCGTGGTGCCGTTGCTGGTGGCGATGCCATGTCTGGCACCACAGTACTGCGCGAAGGCGTCCTCGAACTCTGCTACCACGCTGCCCTGGGCCAACTGCCCCGAATCCAGCACAGCCATAACTGCCGCTTTTTCTTCATCGCCCATCTGGGGGCGCGCTATGTTGATCATATTACTTACTCCGTGTTGGACGACTGACGACCAGCCAACGTCGTCCATCGTCAGTCGTCTGCCGTCCCATCCACCACGATTTGGCGGCCGCATGACGGACACTTCCAGAGGCCGCCGCTTTGCTGTTCCAGCCCGTGCCCGCACGGGCACGCGTAGCCATGCAGTCGGGCGGGGTTGCCGTAAACCAGACCGTAGTCGGGCACGTCGCGGGTGACCACCGAGCCCGAGCCTATCATCGCCCAGCGACCTATCGTCACGCCGGCCACGATGATAGCTCCCGCGCCGATAGAGGCTCCTTCGCGCACCAGGATCTTACCCAGCACCCAGTCGTCGTCGCTTTTGAGGGAGCCGTCAGGATTGACTGCACGCGGCAGCCTGTCATTCGTGAAAATCACGTGCGGGCCGATGAACACGCCACTCTCGATAGTGACGCCATGATAGACGCTTGCGCGGTTCTGGATCTTGACGTTGTCGCCGATCTGCACGCCGAAATCAATGTAAACGCCCTTGCCAAGTATGCAGTTGCGGCCAAGCACGGCGCCTTCGCGCACCTGGGCCTCGTGCCAGATGCGAACACCGTCGCCCAGCACAGCTTTGGGCGATACATCGGCGGTGGGGTGGACGTAGACTTTATCCATGCAGAATCTCGGCTATTGCTTCTGCAGCGTGACCGTCGCCATAAAACTTGGGCGGCACACCTTCGGGCCGGGGCAGTCGGAGCGCTGCCAGTATTAGCTCAGGGACGGTGCTCGTGAGGGTGTTCCAGCCGCTTTCAACGGTTTCTACCCACTCAGTTTCGTCTCGCACGGTGATGCAGGGCACACTAAGCCAGAAGGCCTCTTTTTGGACCCCGCCCGAATCGGTGACTATTCGCCGGGCGTTTCCTTCCAGCGCGACCATCTCCAGGTACGACACGGGCTCGATCGTGAATATGTTCGGAGCGGGACTTATGCCGGCCTCTTCCAGGGCTTTGCGGGTACGGGGATGGGCAGGGAAGACTACGGCTTCGCCCGACGCGCCCAGCGCCGACATGATAGAAGAGAGGTTGTGGGGGTTGTCTGTGTTGGAAGCGCGATGCACGGTTGCAAGTACGTACTGCTCGTGGGCCAGGCCCAGGCTGGCCAGGACTGAGCTAGCGGTCGCCTGTGGCTGCTCAATAGCCCACAATATGGCATCATACATAACATCGCCCACTATGCGCACTCCATCGCGTATGCCTTCATGCTCAAGGTTGTAGGCGGCAACCCCAGTAGGGCAAAAGAGGAGCGAGGAGAGACTGTCAGCCACGACGCGGTTGATCTCCTCGGGCATGGCGCGGTTGTGCGAGCGCAGACCTGCTTCGACATGGGCTATGGGCACTCCAAGTTTGGCTGCTGCAAGGGCGCCGGCCAGCGTGGAATTGGTATCTCCGTAGATAAGGAGGGCATCGGGGCGCTCGTCCAGCAGGACACTCTCGATACCTGTGAGCATAGCGGCAGTCTGCGCGGCATGAGTGCCTGAACCCACGCCAAGATTGTAATCAGGCTCCCTGATGCCCAGTTCGTCGAAGAATACACCCGACATGGCGCGGTCGTAGTGCTGACCTGTGTGGAGCAGCACCTCGTGGATGCCTGCCTGCAACAGAGCCCGGCTAACCTGAGCCGACTTAATAAACTGGGGGCGGGCGCCTACAACTGAAAGTATCTTATTCATAGAATTCGCGCGGGATTAGCCAAACTTAATTATACCAAATGTCGGGTACGCGCCCAAGGCAAGCGACCACGATGGACCGGCCGACGACCCAGGCTAGGCGCCCTGCTTCCCGCTATCCCATTTCACGAAAGTCGATATGATATCCTCGTTTACCGCGGTTCGGGCAACGCGGATGGCGTTCTTGATGGCTTTGGCGTTGGACCGTCCATGCGCCTTAATAAGTATGCCTTGGAGGCCCATCACCAGAGAGCCGCCATATTCCGCGTAGTCGAGACGGTTGGCAACGCGCCTGAAGTTGGGGCGCAGACCCGCGGCCAGCAACTTCGACGGCAGTGACGTCATTAGCTCGGCACGCAAAGTGTCGAGGATCATTCTGGCGGTTCCCTCCATGGTCTTAATGATCACATTGCCCGTGAAACCGTCGGTGATCACCACATCGGCCAGACCAAAGGGTATGTCTTTGCCCTCAATGTTGCCAACGAAGTTGAGATCACTCTTCTGGAGAAGCTCGTAGGCTTCTCGCACCAACTCAGTGCCTTTGACCTCTTCTTCGCCGTTCGAGATGAGACCCACGCGTGGGTTCTTGACCCCCAGCACGCGCTCGCTGTAAATAGCACCCATGCGCGCCCACTGCACAAGATAGTGGGCCTTAGCGTCGGGCGTTGCGCCCACGTCGGCGAGGAACACTTTGCCCACGTTGCTCATAGCGGGGAAGGGAACACCAAGAGCGGGGCGATCGAACCCCTCCATGCGATGCAGAATGAAC